>DFCD01000001.1 GCA_002366885.1 Verrucomicrobia bacterium UBA3063 | reverse complement strand
GTTTGCCCGTAGGTCTTGCTCTGGTTGGCAGCGGTCACCGTCAGGGTCTTCTTGTTGACCGTGAGAGTCTGACTCACGCCAACCGCCTCCTGATAGGTGCTGTTGCCTGCCTGGCTGGCGGTGATTGTGGCGGTGCCGGCCTTGCGGATCGTCACCCGGTTGCTGGAGACGGTGGCGACGTTGGTGTCGGAGGAGGAGTAGGTAAGCGTGAGGCCGGAGCTGGCAGAGCCGGTCAGGTTGAAGGCCGCATCCCCGTACGTCTTGGCTGCCAATGCCCCGAAGGTGATCGTCTGCCAGGTTTTGGTGGAGAAGGTTCCGTTGGTGGTGGTGCTGGTGCCGTCCACGTTGGAGGCCTGAATCCGGTAAAAGTAGTTCGTCAGGTTGACCAGATTGGTGAGCAGGGCGCTGACATTCTGGGCGCTGGTGCCGTTGTTGGGGGAGAGGGTGATCGTGGCGCTGCGGTTCAGGTTGGTGGCACTGGTCCCGAAATCAAACTGGGCCGTGGTGATGAAGCCGTTGGGATTCACCGAGCCGGAGACCGTCACCCCCGAAGCGCCGGGAACCGCCGAGCCGAGTGTGGGAATAGGCGTGCAACCCAGGGAACTTCCGGCAAGGCCGATTTTCCGCACTCTGGCATTGCCTCGATCCGTGACAAGAAGGTTGCCGAAAGAATCTGTCCCGATCGACACGGGATTGTTGAATTTGGCAATCCCCAGCGGTCCGTCGGTATTTCCGGAGGCACCTCCCGTGAGGGTAGTCACCACACCATTGGTGGTAACCATTCGGATCAGATGTTGGGGACTGGGATTCATCCCTCCGGGAAAGTAGGAATCCGTGACGTAGAGGTTGCCGTCCCGACCCATGACAATATCCAAGGGGCAGTAGAAGCGGGCGGTGGTGTCGGTTCCGTCCATAGGAGCGGATTTTGCAGAAAGCGTTTCCAAGGAAGACGGCGAGGATGGCAAACTTGCCGGCCGGAAGTTATTGGTGGCACCAGCCAGCCGACGATTGCCTTTAATATCCCAAACTTGGGCGTTCCCCGCATCCACCATGTAGGCCAAATCCCCGGCGGCATCCAGGGCCAAGCCCGCCGGAAAGTACCAGTTGGAATTATTGCGCGTGTTCACGAGCTGCCCGATGGAATTGTAGGTAAGGATCCTTGCGTTACCCGCATCCGCCACGTGAAGGAATCCCTGACGGTCGACCACCAAACCGGACGGGCTTCTGAACTGACCCTGTCCGATCTGGGTCATGGTGCCATTGGTGGAAAATTTCCGAACACTGTTCTGGAGCGTGTCGGAAACGTAAAGGTTTCCGGAGGCATCCACGGTGATCCGATGGTAATCCCCCAGATATCCGGAGGTGGAGTCGACATTGGTGACCACTCCGCTGGAAGAGATTTTTCGGACGATGGCGTTTCCGTTGTCCACCACATAAATGTTGTCCGAGGAATCCACCGTCAGGCCGTAAAGATAGCTGCTGAAGCGGGCGGCGGTTCCGGTTCCATTGGCGTTGCCGGAGGTGGATCCGGCGAAGGTGGTTACCTGCCCTGAAGCAATCTGGCCCGGCCCCGGGATCCGGGTCAGGGTGACGTCGTTCCCCGTCCCACCCGTGTAACTGACCTGGAAGGTGAAAGTATCCCCGTTGTAGTTGACGGTAATCGTGGAACCCTCCGGTTGGCCGGAGAAAGTACCGCTGACTGCACCGGATCCCGTGTTGTTGATCACCGTTAGGGTCTGGTTGGGGGTGGGGGCAAAACCCAGCGTGACGGCAGGGAAGGCCCCGGAGGCGGACAGGCCGCTGACGGTATACGGAATCGTCGAGGAGGTGGTGAAATCGGCCAAGCGGTTGGTGGAGACATTGATCGTGCGGGCGGCGGCGAAGTCCACCCCGTCCGTGGCGCTGGCCCCGTACTCCACGAGGTAACCGTTGGGCGTGGCACTCTCCGGGAAATCGTTCCAGTTCCCCACCCCGGCGGAGCCGCCCCGGCTGGCCGTCGAGGAGTAGTACTTCACCAGATAGTCCTCGTTGTTGAAGTTGTTCGGCTCGTTCGAGGCCCACGGCGGCGTGTAGGGACCGGAGGCAGATCCAGTGGTGATGCCAGTCCAGAAGGTGGCGTTGCGGTCCGGGCCATCGACCCATTTCCAGGTGCCTTCAGTGGCCGCATCGGATCCACCCAGCCATCCGTCGGCGCCCTTTTCCAAAAGCAACCGGGTCAGCACGGCATCCTCTGCCGCCGAGCTCACGGAGGCGAGATACCCGCCCTCGCCAAAATTCACCCGGGCAAGCGCATTGCTGCGGGCCGTGTTCCAGGAGACCTTGTTGGTGACAAACTCATAGGCGTGGCCGTTATGGGCGGCGGCCGTCCCCATGGCGGTGGTGATCACGCGGGTGGAGGCGGATCCGTTGGTGGTGGAGAAGCTGACGGCGCGCAGGGCCGCTTGCCAGGCCGCCGCATTGCCCGTGCCGCTCAGCCGCAGGATGCCCCGGGCGGAGTTGTAGGAGGCAGTGATCGACCCACTGTACGTGGAGGCCAGGGCCAGCGTGTCTCCGGTGGAGAAGCCCTCGGTGATCATTATCGTGGCGGCCGTCAGGGTGTTGGTTTGGCCGTCCGTAACGGTCAAGGAGCCGTCGACCGGAGTCTGCACAAAATTCGCACCCAGGGTGGTGATGCCTACCGGGCTGGAACTTCCCGCCAAGACAAGGTTGGCCGTGGTAGTAAAGGCCAGCGGATCACTGTACTGCCCCGTTCCACTGGCGGTAACGCCGGCGATGCGGATCTGATAGGCGGTGTTGGCCGAAAGACCGGTCAAAGTGGCGTAGGGTTGGTCGGAAACCCCGTCATTGAAGGTCGTCCAGGAAGAACCCCCGTTCGAGGAGTACTGCACGACGTAGTCGGTGATCGCCGCACCCATGGTGGGAGCGGTCCAAGAAACGGTGATTTGGGAACTTTGGATTCCGATGGCCGTGAGTTGCGACGGGATCACAAGGTCATACGTCACGGACCAGGTGGCCGCACCGGAAACGGAGACATAGGAGGAAGAAGCACCGGTCATGCCGCCGGTGAAATTCTCCCCCGCACTACCTCCGTTGCCGCCGGTATCACCCGAGAAAGGCCACACCGTTGGCCGTAACGTCCCACCCTGCCCGCCCCGAGAGTAACCACCGCCACCTGCTCCTCCTCCTCCTCCGTCCCCTCCTCCCCGGGAATCGCCGTTTTCTCCGGTCGAACCGGACTTGTATGCGCCGGTATATCCGCTTTGGCCAGACCCGTTGGCACCACTGCTTCCCGCCCCTCCACCGCCGCCGGCTCCGCCCGCCACGGCCA
>DFCD01000127.1 GCA_002366885.1 Verrucomicrobia bacterium UBA3063 | reverse complement strand
AGCCCTACGGATGTCCTACCCCACTGGTAATGTGAGAAAATGATAAAACAGCGAAGAAGCCTTTGGCTATCCATGGAATGTTGGAAGGTGGGGGTGGTGATGGGGTGGGTAATGGGGTTGGGGCCGGTGCATGGGCAGGAGTTGTCGGCGAATCCGCTCGGGTTGGAATCGAACGCGAATCCGCTCAGCGAGGCGGGGTTGGCAAAGGGCGAGGTGCATGAGTACACGACGCAGGATGGGCGGTTGGTGCGGGGGATGGCGGTCGTGGAGAACGAGAGCTTCCTGATCGTTGAGGTCGAAAAGGACAGCCGGGAGGAGGTGCCCAGAGGGGAACGGATCCTTATTTTCCGTCGAGATATCCGGGAAACCAAGTGACACCTTCCTGTCACAAAAGACGATAAAAGGGGTTGCGCTGCTCTTTGACTAATCCGATGATTTCCAGTAGTGGCCCGCGCAAGACAAAGCAACGCCAAGGCGAACGCGAGCAAAGCGGTCAACAAGATCAAGGATCAGAGGCTGGGGCTGATCGTCCGCTTCCTGATGAAGAAAGGGGAGCAGGGCGCCACAAACACGGACATCACGGACCACCTGCTGCAGGAGCTGGAGGAGACCTTCGTCTCCCGCACGATCCGCCGGGATATCGATCACCTGCGAAATTTCCGCGGCCACAGCATCGAGTTTGTGCCCACCCGGCAGAAATGGATCTACCGGGGGCCGCCCGGAGCGGACCCGGACGACTTGGTCGCGGAAAGGCTCACGGCCACCGAGCTGACGGCCCTTTGCCAGATGATGGCCCCCATGCTGCAGCAGGCCGTCCATCCCTACCACGCGGATGCCACCACCGCCTTGCAGAAAATCGGCCGGATGCTGCCACCAGACCAAAGAAAAGAGCTGGAGACGCAGGCCAAGAGGATTCGGGCCAACACCGGGCCCGTCGTGGACGTCAACCGCGCCGCCATCGAGGTGGTGAAGCGGGCCACCCAGGAAAACCTGGAAGTGGAGGTGGAATACGCCGCCCGGGATGACAAGAAACATAACAAGAGGGTGATCCAGCCCCATGAACTGGTCCTGAACGAGGGGAAATGGTACGTGCTGGCCGCCGATGCCCCCGGGGGTGAGGTGAAGACGTTTTTCCTGAACCGGGGACGCAACTGGAGGCTCACCCAGCGGCCTTTCCGGAGAAAGCCGGACTTTAGCCTGGAGGCGTACCTGGACGGGACGTTCCAGATGATGCGGGGGACGGGACCCAAGCAGAAGATCTGCCTGCTGTTTGAACCGGTGGCCGGCAAGGTGGCCTCGGAACAGATGGTGCACCCCTCGCAAAAAGTGACGCCCAAGCCCGGGGGCAAAGTGGAGATCCGCTTTGAGCTGAACAGCCTGGAGCAGATCCGGCGCTGGATCCTGCGTTTTGAGGGAGAGGTGAAGGTGCTGGCCCCGCCGGAGCTGAAAAAGCAGGTGCGGGCGGCGGGGAAGAGGATCGCGCAGCGGTCCTAGGAGAAAATGTGAGACCCGGCCTAAAAATGTCCGCCCCGTTGTGGGAGGCTTTCCCCCGATGAAGACAGCCGTGTTAAAACAAGAAGGACGGCGGAAACGCCAGACATCGGCCAAGGCGGCGAGGAAAGAGTTACCCAGCCCCGAGGAGTACCTGAAGCAGAATCCGATCCCCGGGGGGCTGATGTATTATCCCGGGAGCGGGACGGATTACGGGCCGATGAAGCTGTTCCATGAGCTGGGCAGGCTGGACCGGTTTATCCATGCGGATTACATGGCCACACGGGCGCAAGCGGAGCAGACCACCGGCTGGTTGTGGGAGCGGTACGAACGGGAGGTGCGGGAGCTGGGGCCGGAGAGGTTCCGGGCGCGGTCGTGGGAGGACCTTTGGCATCCGCAAGCGCGGGAGCGACGGAGGGATTTGATCGCCCGGGGCCATGCCTTTCAGCAGGAGATCCGGACGGGTCCGGGCCCGAGGCATGTGGACTTCTATTTTGTCTTTGTGGATGCGATCGGGCTGTGGCCCTTTCTGGTGCGGGCGGGGATGAAGCCGGACGTGGTGGTGCTGCAGGACCACGGGTTCGGTGGCAATTGGGACGCCTTCGGCAAAACGGAAAAATTCTATGAGCAGGTAAAAAAGGCGGGGCACTGGCCGGAACATCTGCTGGTGGCGGAAAACACGCGTCCTTGGCCGGGCTACCAGCCGGTGAGCAAAGCAATTTATCAAAAAGGCCAGATGCACGGCCATCGGCGGGCGATCTATCGCAAAGAAAAAAAGGCCGATCGTCCCACAATCCCGGGAATATGGGACGATGAGGCGTTGATGGAAATGGCTGGGGTTTCAGGAAGGTAACATGGCCAAGGTGAGGAGATTGAAGGGTGGGGAGAAAAAGACGGATGGACTCATCCAGGCCAAGCGAAAGACCGCAAAAGAGGAGCCTAGCCAGGAGGACGATATGAAGTTAAGCAACCGCAACAGCCGTGGATTCTACGAGCCGTGGGCTACCTGCTGGGCTCAGCATCACGTGCTGTATCCGGAACAGCCCAAGGAGGTGTCTGAAGGCGAGGTGGAACCAAGCAGCCCACGGCCTGTCTACTTGCATGATTATCCGTTGCCAGCCCACGAAATTCTCCACTTTTTCGGGTTCAGCCTGGAGGACGGCACCCGTGAAATCTGGAAAGAAAAGAAGCGGGTTCTGACGGAAGAGGAAAAGGAGTTGGACCGGCGCTACATGATCGAGGCCCTGGGGACTTATACCCCGCAGACACGCATGATTACCCTCTACCTCCCCACCATCCGGGAGTGTGCCAAGCACCTTGGGGCCGATGAGGCGGGGTTGCGGGAGGTGGTGCGAATCCACGAGTACATGCATGCCCTGCATCATTTGGGTGCTCCGGGCAATGCCCGAGGCGGTGCCTGGGATTCCCTGACGAATTCACAAGACCCCGCTTTTTTAGCCGAGTGCTGGGCGCTGAAGGAAACGCCGACGGCACTGGAGGTCTTTCTTGCCTCCCGTGACCATTGGTTTGGCAAGCTAACGGGCTCTTGCCCGACCCGGCGGTTGGAGTTTGTCGCCCAAGCCGGCACCGCCATTTACGTCGACTATTTGGAGGCGGTATACGGCCCGCGTCCGGGCTCATCCCCCTCCCTTAAAGAAATCTTCTGGAAGCTGATGAAGGAGCAGCCTGATGCTTACCGGCTCGACAACGATCCCAAAGACGACTCTTTCCAGAGAAAATCCTGGCCTGAGCTGGGTGCTCTGTTTCGAACCGGATTAAGGCATGACTGGGAACGAGCATACCGCCATGCAGAGGAGGTTTTCCGCAAGATGCGACACTACGATATTGTGGTCGGGAATCTCCGAGGAGAGGAAGCGTCGAGAGCCATTGATACGTTGGAAGCATTGAGATGAAGCGAAAAAACCGGCCAAGATTATCGGGCAATATCCGGACAAAAAACCGGGGGCATCGGGCGGTGATTCGGTATGAGACCAAGAAGCACCCGCAATGGGAGGTAAAAATAGTTGAGAAAGGCGGGGTGGACCTGGTGGCACTGAACACCAAGACCCGAAAGGCGGCACGGTTCATTGAGGTAAAGGCCACAGGCAAAAGGAACTTTGCATGGCGGGAGTTTGAGCCAGCCCAGCAGAGGG
>DFCD01000060.1 GCA_002366885.1 Verrucomicrobia bacterium UBA3063 | reverse complement strand
TTTTTTCCGCCGGGGTGCCCTTATAAAGGCGATCCACAAAAACCGGGGCGCCACGTTCCGGACGGCTACGGTCGGGCATGACCCCGACCCCCATCCAGCCGTGCTTGGGCCCGCCGAACTTCTCGATATCCGCAGCCACCTTGGCGGCGGCCTCGACGGGAAGGGCATAACAGGCCTTCCCTTCGTCGATTTCCAGCATAAGGATGCCCACAACCCTGCCTTGGCTGTCCAACACCGGGCCGCCGATTTGTCCGGGCTTGATCGGCAGATTCACCCGGATGTGGGTGGTGGCAAAAAACCGCGTCAGGTATTTCACGTCAAATCCCGCCACCAGTCCAAAGGTCGGTTCCGCTTTCATGTCGTAGGGAAAGGCCACGCTCACCACCGCGGAAGCCGGCCGAAGCGCGGCTGAATCCCCCAGCAGGAGGAAAGGAGTCTCGCTGGCCTTGATTTTTAAAAGTGCCACGCCGCTGCGGGGATCCCTCCCCAGGATCCTGGCCGCAAAAGTCCGGCCGCCGGCATCCACCGTCGCCTCCTTGGCCTGTCCCACCACCGCATAGGCCGTGAGGATCGTTCCCTGTTTGTCGACGAAGAAACCCGTGCCGGAAAGCTGCTCCTGCCCGTCCATCGCGCGGATGCGCACCACCGCGGGGACCGACTTCTCGTACACGCCGCTGACTTCCGAGGCGATTTTGTCAAAAACACCGGATGGTGCGGATGCCACCGAAGCCCTCTCCTGCGCAGGGACCGATTGGGGAAGACGAACCTCCTCCGTGACTATACCTTTGCCCCGGGGAGAGGCCTCTTTTGGGGAAACATCCCTCCAAAAAAACCACCCAGCCGTCAAAAGGCCAAGGAGCAGGAGGGAGGAGAGAAAGAGCCTAGAACGCAAGCCGGGAATCATAAGCCACCGCTCCGTGCCCGTTCACATAGAGGGGCCGAAGGTCGGATGCGTCCCCGCCGGCTGCCGTGTCGATCAGCTCGGGTTGAATTTCCGTTGACTGCCCGCTTTGCACCGAGGCCACCACAATCCCGCGCGGATGCGCGACTTTTCCGTCGGCCAGATGCCCGGATCCTTGGGAAAGTGGTCCCAGAATAACGGCCACGCCCGCCAACACCAACGCGCAGGAGGCCGCCACGGGGGCCAACCGGGGCAATCCCGCAAACCAGGGCTCCAGCAAAAATGCCCCAAAATTGGCATACCAAGGCTTGTCCTGAAGAATTTCCCGGCGTTGATACACATGAAAGGCATCCACAAAACGGTCAAAATACTCCGGACCGGGCGTCTCCAGCCTCTTCAGGCGGAGAAGCTTTTGCAGTTCGCTGAAATCCTGTTTTTCGCTCATGGGTCCCGGAGGTATGCTTTTACCTTTTTAGGTAAATGCCAAGAGATTTTTGCAGTTGCTTGTGCGCATAATGCAGGCGGGAACGCACAGTCCCCTCCGTACACCCCATCACCTTGGCGATTTCGGAATGCGCAAGTCCTTGAATATCAAATAAAGTTACCACGGTTCTATGTTCATTCGACAGCTTAAGCATAGATTCGTTCAATTTATTTTGTAATTCATTGAGCATGATAGATTTATTAGGGTTGTTTTGCGGGGAAAGATCGGCCAAATCCAGCTTCGGCAAGCCCTCCTCATCCAGTTCATTCAAGCTCATTGCTCCCTGCCTCCGCTTCCGCTTGTCCAGGAAGTTGAAGCTTCGGTTGATCGCGATCCTGTAAATCCATGTGTAAAAAGAGGATTGTCCGCGAAAGGTGGGCAGACTTCGGTAGGCCTTGTCAAAAACCTCCATCAACAAATCGTTCGTGTCCTCATGGTTCGAGGTGAGATGGTAAATAACGCCGTAAAGACGTCCTTGGAAGCGCCGGATTAGCTCATCGTAGGCCCCCAAATCCCCCTTCAGGGTCGAGGCGACCAACTCCTCATCGGTCGGCCCGTTCTCCAAATCCAAGGGTAAAGCCTTTTCGGCCGACATCGAAACACCCTACCCTCACCCCCCTCGCTTTTGAAGTGGCGATATTATGACAGCGCGGCTGTTTTGGTTTTCTTCAAGCCTGCATCTAGCCGCCCCAACTCCCACCCTTACTTCAACTTAATCTTATTCTTAACCCTACCCGTCCCACTGCCGCAGAAAGGCCTGCAATCGGCTCGTCAAGCCGGCCAACTCCCCGCCGGGATCCTGGAGGGTCCGCAGGTCGGCCTTCCCCCGCTCCAGAAGATCGACCGCCTTCCTCATGGAAAACCGGATCCCTCCCGCGGCGCGCACCTTATCCACCACCCCTTCCCCTCCTTCGACCAGTCGGGTCCGCAGGGCTTCCGACTCCTCCGCAGGCAGCGTCTGCAGGGCGTGCAAAACCGGCAGGGTCCATTTTCCCTTGCGTAAATCCGTCCCCAAAGTCTTGCCGCTTTCCTCATCCGATCCCACCAGGTCCAGCACATCGTCGTAAATCTGGTAGGCCAGACCGAGTTGATACCCGAAAGACCGCGCTGCCTCCCGCTGGGAATCCGGAGCCCGGTGAAGAAGAAACGGCACCTCCGCCGCCGCCCGGAACAGGGCCCCCGTTTTCAGCCCCACCACGTGCAGGTAATCCGCCGTGGTCATTTTGAGGTCGAAACGGCGCTGGGTCTGCAAAATCTCCCCCTCGCACAGGTTGCGGGAGGCCTCGGCAATCTTGCGGGCAACCTCCGCGTCCTCGAGCCTGGTCGCCAGCTGCAACCCGTGCGCAAAAAGGGCGTCGCCCAGCAGCACGGAAAGTTCCGTGCCCCACTTGGCGTTGCAGGTGGCCCGGGAACGCCGCAGCTCCGCGCGGTCGAGCACATCGTCATGAATCAGGGAGGCCACATGCACCAGTTCCACAATCACCGCGAGGTCCCGGATCGGCTCGGTCCATCCTCCCGCGGCCTTGCCTGCCAGCAGGACCAGGGCGGGACGCAGACGCTTGCCACCGCCCTCCAGCGCATACCGGACATACCCCTCCGCCCCGGGATCGAACAGCGAGGCCTGATGAAGAATCCGTGACTCGACCTGCTGTAATTCCGCCTCCAACTCGGGTGCGGGGCGGAACCAGTCCACCTTCGGCCGAAGCACTTTCCGGGAAACAGCCGTAACCATGATCCTCAACCTAGAAAGCACCCCCCCCAAGTCAAATGGAGGCGAAGCACCGCATTCCGGTGACTCACAGACGCTTCAGGGCATTTACGATGGATTTCTCTGCCGCCAGATGCTCCCGGGCAACCTCCTCCGCCGCCCGCGCATGCCGCCCATGGTCCGATTCGATCTCACGCGCCTTCGCCACCGCTTCCTCCGGGGTGCGAAAGGCCACCAACCCCTTCCCCTCCGGCAACCAGACCGACCAACCCGTCTCCTGCAAAAGCACCGGCCTGCCCAGGGCAAGATACAAGGCACTCCGGTCGCTGAACCAGCCAGTCCGGGCCGTGACATAACCCGATTTGACCGGGGAAAATTCCCCGCGGCTCGCCGCCAGGAAGGACCGGTACTCCCTCCAGTCGGAACAGACCGGTTCCGGCCCGAGGAATTCCCACCCCTCCGCCTCGAACCGGCTTCTCTCCTCCCCGACGCCCAGATCCGTCACGATCCTTGGGCGCAGACCGGTTTCCCGCGGCCAGCCCCGGAGTTTTTCAAACTCTTCCGCCTTGTTGCCGTGGCTTTTTCCCTCCCACTCCACCGCCGCATATCCGTACCAGTGGGTGATCGTGGTCCAGCGGCCCGACCCCAGGGCCGCGGCCGGTCCGGGCGCTTGTTCCGCCACCCCGGGGGACCAGTAGGTCCGGCAAATGGGCGGCACCACCGGCTTCCAGTCGTGCCCCGTGTCCGGCACCACCGCACCACGCCCCATGGAAAGTCCGACGCTCCAAAAGGCATTGTGCCCTGCAAAATTCATCGGGCTCCCATACACCTTGGCCCAGATCTGGGTGAAGGCCGGATCCAGGTCGACATACACCCGGGCCGCCACACCCTCCACCAGGTCGGGGCGTTTAAAATGACCGGAGAGGTTCAGAAAAAGATCCGCACCCCGGGCAAACTCCCGCAACCCCCGCTCCTCCACCTGCTCTCCCTCCACCAGCAACGTGGCCTTGTGGTCCCAAGCCAGGTCGGCAAGCAACGACTTCCAGTGGGCGAGATTCAGGCTTTCCCCCAGCCGGCATGGCCGCCCCTCCCGGTCCACCAGTTCCTTGGGTTGGAGCGACTCCACCATCCAAACCTCCCAACCCAACTCCCGCAACCCCGTCGCCCACTGCAGGAAAGCCCACGAGTTCCCTGCGGCATTTTTCGGAAACCCCGCCACCCCCACCCCCACGACCGCCCGCTTTTTCAACGCGGTCCAGGCCCCTCCCCAGTCCTAGGAAAAACGGACGTCCTTACCCGGATCCATTTCGAACTCCAAAACCTCGATTTTCTGCGAATGGGGACGCAACACCTGGGCCTCAAATTGGTGATACAGGGGGTGATCGAAGGCGGAGGTACGCTTCAGGCTGTTTTCAAACTCCAGGGCCAAAAAAAGATCGTGAGAAGACTCGTGCCCGGGCAGAGGGATCTTTTTTCCGCAGGCTAAGCTGAGCACATCCTGGATTTTTAACAGGCGGATGCGGCTTTCCACCATGATCCCCTCCGCCTTTTCAGAGACAACCCCGCTTTTCAACTGAATCAGCTTGAGATGATGGATCATGCGAACAAAGCAGGTTGCGTAAAGCTCTCACCCGCTGTCAAGAAACCGCCCAAATCCGCCAAATGAAAAACCTTTACAAAAACCCTATTTCCCGCGTTATTATGTAAAAATGTTTACAAGAACCAACGGCCGCAAATCCGAGACCCTCGAAGCCACCTTCAGCTATCCCGAAAGCGGTAAGGCTGCCACCGCCCGTCTGGAGTCTTCGGGCCGCACCGCCTTGATCACAAACCAGGTCGAGATTAAGGGAACGCTTGCCTTTGACGGCCCCCTCGAGTTCGACGGGACTTTTGAGGGCGAAATCATTTCTCAAGGGGCTTTGACGGTGGGACCGGAAGCCGTCATCAAGGCAGACATCCACGCCGCCAAGGTCGTCATCCGCGGAAAAGTTCAAGGCAACATCACCGCCACGGAATCCATCGAGGTATGCGACAATGCCCAGCTCTTCGGGGACGTTCGGACCAACAAATTCATCGTCGCCGAGGCAGCCATGTTTCGGGGACGTTCCGATCCCATCGAAGGCAAGGCCGATTCCCCCGATTTCTCCCCCAACTTCCGCCGCATCACCAAAACAAAATAATCCGCGTCCCCGCCACGGGCAACCTGGCCGCAAAGGACGGCGGAAGAACGGGTACTCATGGCAGGACATCAGGGTTTTCCCGGCTCCACCTGCCGCTTTCCATCTTTTCCCCTTCGGCTGGCAACCCGCAGTCTGCCCTCCAACTCAACTTAAACCCCCGCTGGAACGAACGCTTCTCCCACTGCCCTCACCTTCCCCCCCGGCTCCACGGTAAGCTCGGTGAAACCGATCCTTTCCGCGGTGATCGCCCCGGCAGGACCCACGTGGAGAGGGCCGGCAAACCGGGCCATGGGACAGCGCAACTCCCCGTCGATCCGACCGCTCTGAAATAAAACCGATTCCCCGGTCTCCAGCACGGCTCCCACGCAGATCTCCAGCTTCCCCCCGGAAGCCCCCGCCCTCAGCCTGGCCTGGCCTTCCACCCTCAGCCATTCCGTTGCTTCCAGCGAGCCGCTCGCCCTGCCCTGCAACAGGATCCGCGCGGCCCGCGCCCGCGGCCCGTTGAAATTCCCCGCAGGTCCAATCTTGAGCTCCCCCTCCAGGCTGACGCTCCCAAAATGGTCCCCGGTAATTTCCCGGTGGCCCAGTTCCAGATGCCGCCCGCACTGCAGACAGGTGGAGGATTGCGCCTCCTCGGCCACATCCTGGACCGCACCACATTCCGCACAGGCAAGTTCGCGTTTCCGGATGACCGCCCTCCGGATCTTCCTCCGGCCGGATTCCCCCGCCCGGGCCGACTGGAAATAGTGCCCGCAATCCCGGCAAACCGTGGAGATGAAGTTTTCCGACTCCATCTGCCTTTGCCCGCATTCCGGGCAAACCACCTCGATTTTCCGGGGCGCGGCGGACATCCTCAACCTACCCGGATTTCCCCGCGGAAATGCGCCCCGGGCTCGATCCGCAGGGCCCTCCCGGCGCAACGCAACCGGACCTTGGCCTTCGGCCCCAGCCAAATGCGCCCCGCAGCCGTCACGCCCCCCCGCACCTCCCCCTCCACCCGCACGTCGGATCCTTCCACGGATCCGGTTACCACGGCGTCACGGGAAACGATGATCTTTTTCAGCCCATTCACGTCGCCGTGGATCTTTCCCTGGAGAACCGCATCTACGCGAAATTTCACATCACCCCAAATCTGCAGCCCGCCCTCCTCCAGGGCCGTTTCCATGTTTTCCTCAAGATGCACGGGCGGATTTTGCGGACATCCCCCGCTCCGCTCAATGCCCAACTCCTCCTGCCGGAAGGGGCGGGCGGTTTGGGGTTTTGCCTCGGAGACAGGGGTGATGCCCCGGCTAGGACTCGAACCTAGGACCAAGTGATTAAGAGTCACCTGCTCTACCAACTGAGCTACCGAGGCGAAACCAAGGATCGTATCCAAAACGGGGGCTGCCCGCAATCCTGCCCCAGGAAAATCAGCCTTTCCGGGTCAGCTTACTTTCCGTCGGTTTCTTCCAACAGAAGGAGCGCGATCACCGTCAGGATCAGATGGATCGCGATGTCCGCTACCGTGGCGTGACCCCCGATCAGCATTTGCCCAAACGCCAGGGAAAGGAACAGCAACCCCGCCAGCAGAAGAGGTGCCCGGTTTTTGCCGGCCACGAGAATTCCCGCTCCGATCAGGATTTCCAGATAAGGCAGGGTCCCCAAGTACAGCTTCACCGACCACCCCGGCAATAGGGTCCTCTCCAAAAAGGGCTGGCTCAGCACCGGCATCACCTGCCCGTAAAAATGGGAAAAACTCAGGCCCCGCGGACCCCGGAACTTGTCCACCCCGGCCACCAGCAGGCGCATGCCCAAAAACACCTGCAGAAGAAAGAAGGCCCAATCCCGGGAGCGCCAGCACATCCAGAAAGGCCCCGACACCGGGGAATCCCCCCTCACCGTTTCTGCGCCCTGCCGCCCAGCCGGAATTCGCGGTGGGCCGCCCGGACCGCTTTTGGCCCGGCCGATTCATCCACCACCACGGTGATCTTGATCTCGCTGGTGCTGATCATCTGGATGTTCACCCCCGCCTTGGCCAAGGCCCGGAAAAGCTGGGCCGCCACCCCGCTGTGGCTGCGCATTCCGATTCCCACAACGGAAACCTTGGCGATTCCCTCCTGAAAGAGAATCTGCCTGGCCCCGCCGGTCTGGCGAAATTTTTCCAGATACCGCTTTACCTTGCTCAGCTCGTCCCGGGGCACGGTGAAGGTGATGTCGGTCTGTGCCTTGCCCCTTTTGCCGTCAGCGGGCAGGGAAACATTCTGCACAATCATGTCCACGTTGATTCCGCCCCTGGCGATGCCCGAAAACATGTTGGCCGCCACGCCGGGCCGGTCCGCCACCCCGGCCAGGGTCACCTTGGCCTGGTTTTTCTCCAGGCTTACCCCGCGCACCACCACCCGCTCCATGGACTTGGCCTCTTCCTTCACCATTGTGCCTCGCGTCCGATGGAAACTCGACCGGACCTCAAAGACAACCCCGAACTTTTTGGCAAACTCGACCGAGCGGGCCTGCATCACCTTCGCTCCGGTGCTCGCCAGCTCCAGCATCTCGTCGTAGGAAATCTCCCGGATCTTCCGGGCGCGCGGCTCCGTCCTCGGGTCGGCCGTGTAAACCCCGTCCACATCGGTGTAAATTTCGCACCGGGCCGCCCTAAGGACCGCGGCCAGCGCGATCGCGGTCAGGTCGGACCCCCCCCGCCCCAGCGTGGTGATCTGGCCCCCCATCGTCTGGCCTTGGAATCCCGCCACGATCACCACCCGGCCAGCCTGGAGATGCGCGCGCACCGCCGAGGGCGTCACGTTGGCGATCCTCGCCCTGGTATGCGTCCCATCCGTGACGATCCCCGCCTGCGCCCCCGTCAGGGCCACCGCATCCACGCCCCGCGCATGCAGCGCCATCGCCAGCAAAGCCGTGGTTGTCTGCTCCCCCGTTGCCAGCAGGAGATCCATTTCCCTTTCCCGGGGCTCGCGGTCAATCTCCCGCGCCATCCGCAACAACCCGTCCGTCACCCCGCTCATCGCGGAAACCACCACCACCAGCCGGTTCCCCCGCCGGCGCGATTCCGCCACCCGGTCCGCCACCCTCTGGATCCTCTCGAGGTTGGCCACCGAAGTTCCCCCGTACTTCTGCACCAGCAACGCCATCCCGTGACTCTGCCCGGTTTCCGGGGAAGTTTAAGCCGGAAGTTTCCCGGCAACTTCAACTTCAACTTCCACACAAACCCACTATGGTCTTTCCATGTCCGATCTTCGAAAACTGACCCTCGACTCCTTTTCCTCCTCCGGCACAACCTACCACTTTTCCTCCCTCCCCAGGCTTGCCGCCCAACTCAAGGTCGACCTCTCCCGCCTCCCCGTTTCCCTCCGCATCGTCCTCGAGTCTGTCCTCCGCCATTGCGACGGCCTCAAGGCCACCCCCCGGGATGTCGAAAACCTCGCCCGCTGGAACGCCAAAAAGCCCGCCCCGGAGGAGATCCCCTTCACCGTCGCCCGCATCGTCCTGCAGGATTTCACCGGCGTCCCCCTGCTGGTCGACCTCGCCGCCATGCGCGACGCCGTCGTCCGCCTGAAACGCGACCCCAAACTCATCGAGCCCCTCGTCCCCGTCGACCTCGTCGTCGATCACTCCGTCCAGGTCGACGTCAACGGCACCCAACAGGCCTTCCTGCTCAACATGCAGCACGAATTCAAGCGCAACCGCGAACGCTACGAGTTCCTCAAGTGGGGCCAGCAAGCCTTCGAGACCTTTGGCGTTGTCCCCCCCGGGATCGGCATCGTCCACCAGGTGAACCTCGA
>DFCD01000011.1 GCA_002366885.1 Verrucomicrobia bacterium UBA3063 | reverse complement strand
CACTCCCTTTCCAGTCCTCCGTGGCCTTGGATTAGGTGCGGCCGGGTCATCGACCCCGCCTTGATCAAGCCGCCGCCTGACTTTTCCGCGCAGGCGGCCTCAGCGAGGCCGCCCTCCCGGAGCCTGAAAAGTATCAACTCTCCAATATCCGCTTCGTTGCCTCATGCCGGGCTTCGAACATTTTCTTCAGCATCGCCTTGATCACGGGCACGAGAAGGGCCCCCGCTGGTCCGCCGGGGGGGAGAAATTCCACCCGATCCACCAGTCCGGTTGTTCCGTCCGGTGCCTGCCAAAATTCGTGCAGGTGTCGCCAAAATGGGAACGGCCCTTTCACCGCCTCGTCGAGGATCGAGGCCTTGGCGGGGTTTCCGGAAAAGTCCTCCACGGCGACCACCTTCACCTCCCAGGATTGCGGCAGGCCGAAGGATGCGACCTTGAGCTTGAGGATGGTCCCCTGAGCCACCCTCTCCGGTCCCTCCAGCGAAACCACGCGGATCCATGACGGATTCACCTTCCCGATGTTTTTCGGCTGCAGATGAAACTCAAAAACCTCCCGTGCCCCTGCTTGCAAATTACTGGCCCGCTCAAACACGTACGGCAACTTTCGCCCGCCCATCACCTTATCCTGCTTTCCCGTGTCGATTTGCGCAACCCCACCCACCCCCGCCGATACGTATTCGTGTTACAATTGTAACACGAATACGTGCTAGGCTCTTTGGGGGACAAACAAGACACACGCCCAGCAGGGGGTGAGGCGGATCTTCGCCGACTTTCGCACTGGAGCATGGAAAATTTCAGGCGAAACTAATTCATGCCGTTGCCGGGCTGGAAAAAGATCCTGGTGGTCGACCTCGGTTTCCTCGGGGACACCGTCCACTCCGTTCCCGCCCTGCGGGCCCTGGCCTCCACCGGTGCGGAGGTGGATGTGATGACCACCGCCGTGGGAGCGGAGGTTCTGGCGATGGTTACGGAGGTTTGCCGCACCTGGGTCGCCCCCTTGCGCAAACCCAGCCCGCCGTGGTGGCAGGGGTTGGCCCAGCTGGCCGTGCTCCGTGGCGAGAAATACGATGCCGCCCTTTCGTGGACCGGCTCGGATCGCAATCTTTACGGCGTGGGATGGTCGGGAGCCCGGGATCGGATCGCCCGCATAACCGGAAAAAACTCTTGGCCCGCCCGCTGGCGCCTGACGCGGTCCATCGAGGACAAGGATCGCTCCCTCCCCGTTTTTCAACAAAGGCTGGCCTTTCTGAGGGAGCTGGGCTGGTCCGGAACGGATCCGGGCTGGGGTTTTCAAATTCCGGATCCGGCGGACGGCGATCTCGGCGGCCCCGCAAAAAAACCGTACCTGCATCTTTCCGTCAACGCTGCCAGCACCCCCCTGAATGAGTGGCCGCTCGATGACTGGGCCGAAACCCTCCGGCAAATCTGGAAACAGGCCCCGCAGCTGGAAATTTTTGCGACGGGGGCAGGATCGGAGCGGGAAGCCGCCCGGCTGGCCGACCTGGCGGCATTGACCGGCGATGCCCGGCTCAAGATCTTTGCCGAGCGTTGCCCGGTCGGCCGGCTGGCGTTCCTTTTGAAAAACTCCGGGCTTCATCTCGGCCTTGATTCCGGCGTGCTCCACCTGGCCGCGGCCCTGGGAAAACCGACGGTCTCCCTTTTCCGGGAATCCCCTGGCCTGCCGGGCTGGGCCCCGCGGGGGAATCAACACCACGTCCTCAGGCGCGATTGTCCCTGCATCCAGACCGGCCGGAACTCCTGCGAGGGCACCCGGGCTCTCTGTCTTTCCAAAATTTTGCCGGGAGAGGTTGTCCGGGCCGTGCTCGCTGCCCTGCCGGCAACCGCGAAAGGTTAAAACGGTGAACTTGCCCAAATATTACTCCGCACTGAGTCCCTTCCGGCGGCATTTTCAGGAAGGATTGCCCATTCTTTGTTACCACAAAACCGAACCGGTTCCGGCGGGCGCGAGGATCAAGGGCCTGTACCTTGATCCGGGGCTTTTTCAACAGCAGATCCGGGAGTTGGCGGAAGACGGTTTTGCCTTTGTTTCTCCGGGGCTGATGTCAGGTGCCAAAGCTGTGGCCATCACCTTTGACGATGGCTTCGTCAGCAATCTGCACGCTGCGGTTCCCGTCATGAGCGGGTTCGGATGCCGGGCGATCAACTATCTCGTGGCGGATCGGATCGGCAAAACGAGCGACTGGGAGACCGCGGAAGGAGGGGAGGCCCGCCCCTTGATGGATGAGCCCCAAATCCGCGAATGGATGGCGGCCGGGAACTGGATCGGCGCCCACACCTGCACCCACCCGCGACTTTCCCGGATTCCGCGCGATCGGGCGAGGGAGGAAATCGTTGCCGGCAAAAAGAAGCTGGAGGACCGGTTTGGCCTCCCCATCGAGCACTTCGCCTATCCGTTCGGGGACTACGATGACGGCGTGGCGGATCTTGTTCGTGAGGCCGGATTCAAAACCGCCTGTACCATGGACCGAGGGGTGAATGCCCGCGGCACGGATCCTTTTCGCCTGAGGCGTTGGACCGCAAGATACGCGACGAGAACAATCGGCGCTCTCTTGCAAAGGTGGTTGGGCATTCGGTCCTGATGTTTTGGTGGGGTCGATAACCCCGCCCGACCCGGCCATTCGTTGCTGGAACTCCTTTCTTTAATTGCCTAAATAAGGCCGTGGTTCGGCGCAAAAAGACCAAAACCCCTGCGGTTCTGCTTGTTTTGCCCGTTCACAATGAGGTGAACGAAGTCTCGCTCATCACCCGGGCGATCCGAGCCTTTTTGGCCAAAAACCGGAATGTTTCCCTGCGTCTGGTGGACGATGGATCCGATGACGGCACACCGGAGGCTTTGCGCCACGCCCTCCGGGGTGTCAAAAACGCCTCGGTGATGTCCCTGCCGCGGAATGGAGGTAAAGGCCGGGCCGTCCGGTTGGGACTGACCGGAGGACGGCAGGATCTCTGGATCTTCATGGACGGGGATTTGGCCTATGACTTCAACCATCTCCGCCCGATGGTTGAGGCTCTCCGCCAACACGACGTGGTGATTGGCTCCCGCTCCATGTCGCCGCAACCCGAGGGAGGACTTCCCGCCCGCCGTGCGCTGCTGGGCTGGGGCTTCAACCGCCTGGCCTGCGCCTGGTTGGGATTCAACTACCCGGACACCCAGGCCGGGCTGAAAGGATTCCGCCGTGCCGCCGGGCAAAAGCTCTTTTCCTGCCAGAAATTGGATGACTTCGCCTTTGATGCCGAACTGCTTTATCTGGCCCGCAAATTCGGTCTGAATGTGGGTCAGATCCCCGCCCGGGTTTCCGGGCTTCACAATTACAAAACTTCCCAGGTCAAACTGACGGTCGACACCCTCCGCTGCCTCCTTGATTTTTTGCGGATTCGTTTCTGGTCCTGGACCGGGCAATATCGCCATCCGTGAAGCGCACCATCCTCCTCACGTGGGACGTGGAGGAGTATGATGCGCCCGCCGACTTCGGGGCGGCTCCTTATCCGGATGGCGGATTGGAGCGGGGGATTGAAATCTGGCGGCAATGGCTGGAAACCTCGTCCCGATGGAAGGCGTTCGGCACGGTGTTTGTCACCGGGCGGTTGGCCGGAGCGGCGCCGGAGCTTCTTCGGCAGACCCAGGGGCGAGGACACGAAATCGCCTCCCATGCCTGGTCTCACGAAAAAGGCGCAGATCCCAGGTTGGAGCATAGCCGGCGGCGGATTTCAGAGATCTCTGGGCGGGGGGTCGTCGGCTTCCGGTCCCCGCGGTTACGGTCGGTTCCCTTGGCAGAAGTTGCCGCGGCCGGGTATCGCTATGATGCCTCCTCCAACCCGGCCATTGTTCCGGGCCGCTACTGCCGGCTCTCCCAACAAAGAAAACCCCACCAAGTCTCCGGGATCTGGGAAGTGCCGGCCTCGGTGCTGCCCCTGGTTCGCTTCCCCCTCTTTTGGGCCAGCTTTCATCTTCTTCCCCTGCCCGTTTATCTGGCTGCCTGTCGGCTGCTGCTGGCGTGGGACGGTGTGCTGATCCTTTATTTCCATCCTTGGGAGCTGTCCGACCTGTCGGAAAAAGAAATTCCTTTTTGGATCCGGCGGCGGACACGCCAGCGAAGGGCGGAAAGGATGGACACCCTGATCCGGACGCTGGGGGAACTTGGGGAGTTCCGGACGATCGCAGGTTATTTGGGAATCGGAATCGGTTAGGACCCCTCCCCGAAGCGTCCTTGTTTATCCCTGCCCTACCTTGTCTTCAGCCGTCTATCGTCCCGCGAGGATTGGATGAAAAAGTCCTTGGGCCCCTTTTTTGGCGCCGGCCTGTCCTTGGGGTTGGCATATTCGGGATTTTCCGCCCAGGCATCGTTCAACACGTTGGCCACCGGCACATTCATCGGATTCATCATCTTCTGCATCCGTTTGTGCCGGGCCACGTACTCCTCATAACTCTCCGCCATCCCATCGTGGAGGGAGACAAGGAAAGCGGCCAAAAGGCAAAGCCTGCCTGGGACCATTACTTGACCAANNGCCGCTGGCCACGGCATACCGGTCTCCTTCATGTATTCCAACTGGGCCGCTTCGTCCTTGTCGCGACTGACGAAGACCAGTTCGAAGTCCGGATGCTTCGGCTGAAATTCCTTGTACCATGCCACCAGTTTCGGGGTGAAGGCCCGGCAGGGGGGGCACCAATGGGCGGAAAAATAAAGGGCGGTGTATTTCGGGTTGGCCGCTGGCTTTTTGAAGTCTGCTTTTTTGCCGTCCCTGACCAGGAAAAGGCGGGGCTCAACCTTGCCAAAGTAATCGGCCCGCAGGGGGGTGGTTGAAAAGTGAAGGGATGCCGCGGTGATGATCAGGCCAAGAAGGGTTTTGTTCATCCGGAAAGTCTCCTCTCCCCACGGGGGCGTGCAATCGGTTTTTGACCTGCCCCCGGCCTCTTGCCACGCTTGTTCCGATGCTATTGCGGACCGCGCCCCCCAAAACTTTCTCCGAACTTTCGGCTGTTTACCGCCAACCCCTTTTCGATCTGCTGGAACAGGCCCGGGAAACGCAGCGGGCCCATTGGGGGGAACGCGAAGGGGTTCAGCTTTGCCGCCTCCTCAGCATCAAGACCGGCGGATGCAGCGAGGACTGCGCCTACTGTGCCCAAAGCTCCCGCTACGACACCGGCGTGAAAGCCGAACGCCTGATGGATCGCGAGTCCGTCCTCACCGAGGCCCGTCAGGCCAAGGCTGCCGGAGCCGGGCGCTTCTGCATGGGGGCCGCCTGGAAGGGCGTCCGCGAGGGAGAGGCCAAGTTTGCATCCGTCCTCGAGATTGTCCGGGATGTGAAAAAATTGGGCATGGAGGTGTGTGTGACCCTGGGGCAATTGTCCGACGAGGCAGCCCGCCAACTCCAGGAGGCCGGCGTCACCGCCTACAATCACAATCTCGACACCTCCCCCGAGCATTACCGGAACATCGTCACCACCCACTCGTTCGAAGACCGCCTCCGCACGATCCGCTCCGTCCAGAAAGCCGGCATGGCGGTTTGCTGCGGCGGCATTCTCGGCATGGGGGAAAGTGAGGATGACCGGCTGAAAATGCTGGAGGTGCTCTGCGGCTTTGACCCCGCGCCGGAAAGCGTGCCGATCAACTGCCTGATGCCCCAGGGAGGAACCCCCCTCGCCGGCCAAAAACCCATCGACGTGTTTGAGCTGGTCCGCCTGATTGCGACGACCCGGATTGCCCTGCCCCGCGCCCGCGTCCGTCTCAGCGCCGGTCGCACCGCCCTCACCCGGGAGGCCCAGGCAATCTGCTTCTTTGCCGGCGCCAACTCGATCTTCTTCGGCGACAAGCTCCTTACCGCCCCCAATCCCGAGGAGTCCGATGATCGCGCGCTGCTCAAGACCCTCGGACTGGCTGCGGCCTCGTAATTTTCCTCCTTGGTTGCGGGGGTTGGGGGTGTCCGTCCGAACCAAACGATGTACTCTTTCAACTCATGCCCGTTGCCCTTCGCATCGCCGGATACCTGCGCAAATATCCCTCCTTTGCCGTTGGCACCCTTGCGGCCGCCCTGCTCTCCACGGTGCTCGGCCTGGTCTATCCCCGCCTGACCGGATACCTGATCGACGATGTCATCGCCAAGGGCCTCGGCGACCGGCTCCCCTGGCTGATCGGGCTGTTGGCCCTGGTTTTTCTCGGGCGCGACGGGCTGAACTCCCTGCGCATCCTTCTCAACAACCTCTTTGAACAGCGGGTAATTCTCGACCTGCGCCGCGATCTTTATGCCGCCTTCCAGAAACTGCCCGTTTCCTGGTACGACCACCGCTCCAGCGGCGACCTTCTCACCCGCGTCAGCGAGGACGTCACCAACATGGAAAGGATGCTGATCGACGGAATTGAGCAGGGTCTCGTGGCCTTTCTTCAAATCGTCGGCGTGGGCGTCATCCTTTTCCGGCTCGATCCCCTGCTCGCCGCCTGGTCGCTGGCTCCCATTCCGTTTCTCGCCGCCGGCGCGCTCTGGTACACCATCACCGCCCATCCGCGATACCGCATCCAGCGCAAGGCCGCCTCCGCCCTCAACTCGCTGTTGATGGACCATCTGCAGGGCATCCGGCAGATCAAAACCTACGGCTGGCTTCGCGAGGGAGCCGGGCGCTTTGACCAGGCCGCCCAGGATGTGCGCAGGGCTTCCCTAAAAATCATGAAGGCTTGGGCCTTCTACAACCCCGCCATGGCCTTTGTCGCCGCGGCGGGAAGTTGTCTCGTCCTCTGGTTTGGCGGGCGGGCGGTCGTGGAGGGGAGAATGGCGATCGGCGAGCTGGTCGCCTTCCTCCTTTACGTCGGCATGTTTTACGAACCGGTTACCCGTCTCCACAGCCTCAATCAGCTGATTCAGGCCGGCCGCGCGGCCGGGGAGCGCGTGTTTGCCATCCTCGATGCCGAGCCCGAACCCGGTCACTTCCCCACCCAGACCCTCGGGCACCTCCCGCCCCGGCAAGGTTCCGCGCGGGAAGTCCGCTTTGAAAGCATCCACTTTTCCTACCGGAGCGGGCGCGAAGTATTGCACGGCATCAACCTTTGCGTTCCGAGGGGCACTTCCCTGGCGCTGGTGGGGCCGACCGGTGCAGGAAAGACCACCCTCGCCTCCCTCGTTGCCCGCTTCCACGATCCCACCTCCGGAGAAGTGCTGCTCGACGGCCTTTCCCTTCGCAAAATTCCCCTGGAGGAGGTTCGCCGTGAGGTTGGGGTTGTCACCCAGGAGCCCTTTCTCTTCCAGGCTTCGGTGCGGGAAAATCTCGAACTGGGCCGCCCGGGGGCATCCGATTCCGAGGTCGAGCGCGCCCTTCAGGCGGCCTGCGCCTGGGATTTTGTGCGGGCCCTGCCGGAAGGCTGGAACTCCCGGGTGGGCGAGCGGGGTGTCCGTCTCAGCGCCGGGGAGCGCCAACGGCTATCCATTGCCCGGGCCCTGCTCAAGGATCCGCCGGTGCTGATCCTGGATGAGGCCACCGCCAGCGTCGATACCGCCACGGAAAAGCAGATTCAGCTCGCGCTGGAACACCTTCTCGCCGGCCGGACCAGCCTGATCATCGCCCACCGGCTTTCCACGGTGCGCAAGGCCACCTCCATTGCGGTGATGGACCAGGGAAAAATTGCCGAACTCGGCAGTCACGATTCCCTGCTGCGATCCGGCGGCCTCTACGCCAAGCTTTGGTCCATCCAGTCCGAACATGGCGAGATTCAGACCATCGAAGGACTTTTCTCCGCAAATTGATGGTTTGGTAGGGCCGATCATCCTGATCGGCCGATGGTTCAATTCAGGACTCTTTCGCTCGGTTTTTGATCGGTGGATTGGGTGCTATCCCCTACCGCTCCGTAAACGTAAACGCACACATAAACGACCAGCCCCCCCTTCCCCTCCCCCCTCCCCTGCTGTTATTGTGCTGCGATGACCAAATCCGAACTGACCGCCGCCGAGGCCATTCGTTCCCGCCGAAGCATTAAATCCTTCAAGACCGACCCCATCCCCGAGCCCGTGCTCCAAGAGCTCGTCGAGTTGATGCGGGAAGCTCCCAGTTCCTGGAACTTCCAGCCCACCCGGGTGGTCCTGATCCGCTCGAAGGAGCAGAAGGAGGCCCTCGCCGCCGCCGCTTGGGGACAGAAGCAGATTCTCCAGGCTCCGGTGACCTTCGTCTTCGCCGTAGCCATCCGGGGTTGGGAAAAGCATATAGACTCCATTCTCAAGACCGGAGTCGACAGGGGGGCTTGGCCGCAGAATTTTGCCGACTGGATCCGTGCCAATGCCCCGGGATTCCAAGAAGGCCTCGGCGAAAAACAGCGCGAGTACGCCATGAAGGACGCAATGATCATGGCCACCACCCTTGCCATCGCAGCGGAATCAAAGGGTCTTGGCACCTGTTATATGAACGGGTGGGACGAGAAAAAAGTAATGGAAATAATTGGTCTACAACAGGATAAAAACTATGGTATAGCTCTTGTTTTGCCCTTAGGCTATTCTACTCAGCCAGCAAAAAATCCTGGCAGGCTTGAATCCTCGAAGTTTGTTTTCACTGATAAAATTCCTGCCGGCCAGATCTAAAATATGAGTTCGGTTGATCACTTTGTTTTTCCCAAAAATTACGATGTGATCGTTGTTGGTGCCGGCCATGCCGGAATCGAGGCGGCTTTGGCCTCGGCCCGGATGGGATGTGAGACGCTGCTACTCACGATGAATCTGGACAGCGTCGGCCAGATGAGTTGTAACCCGGCGATAGGTGGTCTGGCCAAGGGGCATATTGTTCGCGAAATTGACGCCCTCGGCGGAGAAATGGGACTGAATACCGACGCGACCGGGATTCAGTTCCGAATGCTCAACGCCAGTAAAGGGCCCAGCGTGAGGGGTCCCAGGGCCCAATGCGATAAGAAGGCCTACCAGTTCAGAATGAAATACACACTCGAGCACCAGCCTCGTTTGGACCTTAAACAAGGCCAGGTGGCAGGCCTGGTCGTTGACGAAGGGGCTTTTCAGGGAATCATCACAAATCTCGGAGTCCAATACAACGCCAAAAGGGGGGTAATTACCACGGGCACCTTTCTTAGGGGCCTAATGCATGTCGGGGACAAGAACGTAGCCGGAGGTAGGATGGGCGACGGAGCAAGCGGCTTTTCTGATGAACTCCGAAAGATCGGGTTTCAAGTAGAGAGACTCAAGACCGGAACCCCACCAAGGCTGAACAAACGAAGCATCGATTTCTCCAAATTGGAACCCCAGGAAGGGGACCAGCCAGCTCCCAACTTCAGCTATCTAGTCGACACCATTCAAAGGGAAGGGGACCACATTTTTACCCTCAACCAATGGAAAGACGGCCTGTTCCACGTGGAACAAATGCCATGCTGGATTACCTATACAACCGATATTACCGCCCAAATCATCAGAAAAAATCTAAACAGATCACCTTTGTATTGTGGTGTAATTCAAGGAGTTGGGCCAAGATACTGCCCCTCGATTGAAGACAAGATTGTTAAGTTTCCAGATAAGGACAGGCACCAGATTTTCCTTGAACCGGAGGGTAGGCACACGAACGAGTTTTACGTTAACGGCTGTTCGACGAGCCTGCCTTTCGATGTCCAGTTGGAGATGATTCGGTCGATTCCTGGTCTCGGCGCGGCGGAATTTTTGCGCCCTGGATACGCGGTGGAATACGACTACTGTCCGCCGACCCAGCTATGGCCCTCGCTGGAAACAAAACTGGTGAGGGGGCTCTATTTTGCCGGCCAACTCAATGGCACCTCGGGGTATGAAGAGGCGGCAGGGCAGGGAATTTTGGCGGGAATTAACGCAGCGCTTTCCTCGCGTGGAGCGGCGCCGTGGAAACCGGGGCGGCATGAGTCCTACATTGGCGTGATGGTGGATGACCTCGTCACCAAGGGCACGCGTGAGCCCTACCGGATGTTCACCTCCCGGGCCGAATATCGTTTGTTGCTTCGGCAGGACAATGCGGACCTGCGTTTGACGGAAAGGGGAGGGGAACTGGGGCTGGCTTCCGCCGAGCGGGTCCGGCGTGCCCGCGAGAAAAAAGCCCAGATCGAGGAATGCCGGGCCAAGCTAAGCGCCCACCGCCGGGAGGGAAAAACCCTCGAGGATTGGCTGCGGCGGCCGGGAGTTTCCTGGAACGATCTTCCCGAGGAGTTTCAGCGGATCCCCGGGGAAATCGCCGAGGCGGTCGAGGCCGACGTCAAATATTCGGGTTATGTGGCCCGCGACCTCGAGCGCATCGGCGTGCTCAAGGAAATGGAAAACCGGGAGATTCCGGAGAATTTCGACTATGCCAAGGTGGTTGGACTCAAGACCGAGGCCCGGCAAAAACTTTCCGAAATCCGGCCCCGCACTTTCGGGCAGGCGGCCCGGATCTCGGGNNTCCCGGCCGAGTTTTTTGGCAGCCTGTTCCTTGATGGCGCTGTAAAGAATCGCCTGTTCCCCGTATTCGATCCAAGGCCCGTAGGGAACCTGGTCGTCCTCGACGAATTTCCAGTCCGTTTTATCCAGCCCGCTCAGGCCGAGATAGTCCCTGACCGCGGGGGAGACATCGAGCCCGGCCCGGGAATAACGGGTGGGGCGCTCCTCCCCGAAGACATACTCCGCATGGTCATAGCGCAGGGGACCGACATCCTGCCACTGCGCATAACAGACCTTGTTGTTGAAGCGGATCATGATCCACCGTCCCTTGCATTGGGATTCAAAGTGGTCTTTTTGAAAACGCTTTTCATCCCACCAATAAACCCACTTTCGCGCTTTCTTCGGGAAAGCAATGTCGTTGAACGGCAGCGCCACATAGAAGGGATTTAGGGTGGGGGCGAATTTCCGGGGAAGGCTGGCTTCGCGGAACTTCTTGGCGTCCTTCCGCTGGTCGGGACAGTCGATCCCGCCAAAATTCTTTTTCCAAAAGGAGTCCCAGGCGCTTTTTATGTTGGTGGTGTCACTGATGCT
>DFCD01000169.1:444-6847 GCA_002366885.1 Verrucomicrobia bacterium UBA3063 | reverse complement strand
ACAATCACGCGCGGGGCGGGCTCCTCGCCCCGGGCCAGCATCCGGTTCAAAAGAAATTGCAGGTCGTCCAACACCTCCCCTTCGCGGCCGATCAGCCGGGAGGGATTTTGCATGCGGACGTGAAGCACCTGGTCCTCTCCGCGCTTCTCTTCCTCCAGGGAAAAGGCAAAACCGAGATGCCCAAGCATGTTTTCCAAGGTCTCCCGCGCCGCCAGAGGCACCGCCGCGCTCATCTCCGCCCCCACAGACCGCCCTTCCACCGGCCCCGTTGGACGAGCTCGGCAGGCGGAACGATTTTCTCCAGCTTCGGCATGGGCTGGCGGAGATTGTAATAGAGCTGGCCGATGGAAAGGATGTTTTGCACGGTCCAGTACAAAGATAGCGCGGCGCTGAAGTTATAGCAAAACACCAGCATGATCACCGGCATGAACTTCATCATCTTTGCGCCCGGGTTGTCCACGCCCTGGGGCTGGGGGGTGATGTGCATGCTCCAGACCATGAACGCCGTCATGATCAGGGGCATCGGGTTCAGCGGTAGCCCCAACCCGGGGATCACCAGCACGGTGTCGGGGCGCGACAAATCCCGGATCCAAAGAAAACTTTCTCCCCGCAGTTCCACCGAGCTGAGTAGCATGTAGTAGAAGCCGAGAAAGACGGGCATCTGGATGAGCATCGGCAGGCAGCCGCCCAGCGGATTGACCCCGTAATCCTTGTACAACTTCATCATCTCCGTGTTCAGCTTGGCGGGATCCTCTTTGTATTTCTCCTGAAGCTCCTTCAGTTTGGGCGCGAGCAACTGCATTTTTTTCATGCTCCGGTTGGCCTTGGCCTGCGGGACCCAGAGCAGCCCCTTGATCAGGATGGTGAGGATGACGATCGTCCAGCCGTAGTTCCCCACCCACTTGTGGATCCAGTTCATCACGGAGAGAAGCGGCCGGCTCACCCAGCCCATCCAGCCGAACTCCATCACGTAATCCTCGTGGGAAGGAAGGCTCCGCAGACGCCAGTCCTCCTTGGGTCCGGCATAGAGCGTGAAGGAGTGGCTGGCCTTGCCGCCCGGCGGCAGGTCGATGCCGGGCATTTTCATCCATGTCTCGACCCCCAGCACCTTGCCGTGACCGTCGGCCATCTCCTGCCCCGTCAGCTCCACCTTGCGGGCCTCGGCCGCCTTGGCGGGATCCCCCGCCACCGTCAGGACCATGGCAAAAAACTGGCTCTTCGCGGCGATCCAGCGCACCTGCCGGTCCTCGCGGCTGGAGACCTTTTCCTTCCCGGACTGGGGAAAAAGAAAGAGGAAGTGCGAGGGCAAAAATTCCGGGAGCTTGTGGGTGGTGTAGCTAAGGTCGGTTGTGAACCAGCCGCTGCCGACGTAGGGCTGTTCGTACTGGCGAAGATGGATCGGGGCCCCCACCCCGCCGGCCAACGCATAAGCGGGCAGCGCGAACGGCGCGCCGCCGCGGTTTTCCACCTGCTGGTCGAGGGAGAGAAGATAATCGCCCGCCAGGCGGAAGGTGCGGCGAACCACCACGGAGCCGTCGGGATGGGCCGGGGCGGTCAGAACCACTTCCTGCGCATCCGCTTTTTCCACCGTCCAGACAAGATCCTCCCCGGGAGCGGTCCAGCCGCGCAGGGAAAAGACCGCATCGGGAGAACCGCGGTTCAGGAACACTTTTTCCTGGGCCTCGACCTCATGCTCCCTGAGTTCAATCTCCTTCACCCCACCTCCCCAGGTGGTGAAAGCAACCCGGAGGGTTTTGTTTTCCAGGAAGACCGTCCTTTCCGGAGCCACCCGGGCGACCGCACCGGGAGCAAGGCTCTCCTTGGCCGCCAATTGGGGCGCAGGAGATGCCCCGGGGGTGGGGTTTGTCCCGGCCGTGGGAAGATTTCCGGGGGAAGTTTTCGCGGCTTTCTTCCCGGCGGCCTGGGGATCGGGGGGGTAGAAGTGGGAGACGATCTGCGGATAAAAAATCAGCAGGAGGAGGCATACGCCTGTCGCCAGCCAGGAGGTGCGGTCCATACCCGCCGGCTTTTTCATGAGGACTCCTCCAGAACGGGATCAAAACCATCCCCGCCCCAGGGATGACAACGAAGCAGACGCCGCAACGCCATGGCCGAACCACGCAGGATGCCATGCCGCCGGACCGCCTCCTCGGCATATTCGGAACAGGTGGGATGAAAGCGGCAGCAGGGTCCGGGCGCGCCAAACAGCGGGCGCCAAAGCGGAGCCATCGCCCGCTGGGCGCGGATCAGGAAAAGGAATGCGGTTTTCATGACGCTGGACCCCAAAGCCCGGCCTGGCGATAGAGCCGGGACATCTCCTCCCGCAGCGTTTCCAGGCCGGCCGTTCCGGCCTTCGGGCGGGAGATCCAGACGGAATCCAAACCGGGCGCGAGGTCGGACTGAAGGTGCCGCCACGCCTCGCGGATCCGGCGCTTGATGCGGTTGCGGGTCACGGCCGGGCCGCAGGCTTTGCTGACGATGGCGGCCATGCGGCGGGAATCTCCGGGTACGCGGCGCCAGTTGAGTTTGAGGTGGGATCCGCTCTCCGTGCCGCCGGTGCCGCGAATTGCGTGGAAATCGGACCTGCGCCGAAGGATGCGCGCCCGGGGCAGGCGGCGGTCACGCCCCGGTGTGGCGGGCGTAGCGGCGCTCCACACCTTTGGGCAGAAGACGGCGACGCCCCCGCGCCCGACGGCGCGCCAGGACGGCCCGTCCCCCCTTGGTTTTCATGCGGGCCCGAAAGCCGAACTGCCGGCGCCGGGTGCGCTTGGAGGGATTGTAAGTGGGTCTCATGGACGATCTTGGATAAGCAGAAAATCATGCCCGGAGCAGGGCAGGGAGTCAATGTTTGTTGGCCGGAAGCGCCCTCCCCGATCCTCACCCGCCAGGCAGCATTCCCAAAAATTCGGCGATTTCCCCCTCCAAATTATACGCATGGGGAGCGACGCGGAGCAGGGTCCTTCCCCCATGCTCCCTTCTCCAGGTGACCGTGATTTTTGCCGCCTCCATCTTCCTGCCCAAATCCCCCCAGCCGCCCGGCGGCTCCAGGAGACTGGTAATCACCCTGTCCTCCCCGTTGCCACCGTAAATCTCCAGGCCTGCGCGACGGGCACCGGCGCGCACCTGGCCTGCCAACGCCAAGGCGCGTTCGGCAACTTCCCTTCTTCCGATGTTTTCCAGAAGTTCCAGCGAGGCCCGCATCCCCTCGATTCCCGGCAGGTTAAGGCTGCCCGGCTCGTAGCGCCGGCCTCCGGATTCAAAAACCATCTCCTGCTGGGCCAAAAAATCGGGACTGGTCACGTTCCACGATCCCAGCAAGGGCGGGCGCAACCGGTCCCAAACCCGCTTTCTCACCATCAGGACACCCGCACCGAAAGGCCCGAGCATCCACTTGTGGGAATCGGCGGCGAGAAAGTCGGCATCGGCAAAGGAGGCGGGCAGCACACCGAGGGTTTGAATGCCGTCGAGACAGAGCAGGATGTTTTTCTTTTTGAGTTCCGGCCCGATCACCGCAAGTTCCGGCTGGTGGCCGCTGAGATAGTGGGCAGTGGCCAGGGAAACCAGGCGGGTCCGGGACGAAAGCGCCGGCCGCACCGTCTCCCAGCGGATCGGCTCGCCGGGCTCCCGGCGAATCGGCACGGCCCGAACTCCCCGCGCCCCCAACTCCCTCCAAGGATAGACGTTCGCGGGATAGTCGAGGGGGTCATAAACCACCTCGTCCCCTTCCTTCCAATCCAGCCCCAACGCCACCAAGCCCAGGCCAAGCGCGGTCGGCCCGAGCAGGGAAATTTCCTCGGCCTCGCAACCAAGAAAGCGGGAGGCCACCGCACGCGCCCCGGCCACCCTCCTCCAGATCGGGTCACTTTCCTGCCGCCCCGCAGCGGCCTCCCGGCTCCACGCGGTGATCGCCTCATGGGCCGGTCCGGTGATCGGGGCCACGGCCGCATGGGCGAGGAAAATTCCCTCGAGCGATGCCGGGAAGAGCCGCCCCCGCTCCGGTTGCGAGAGGATTGGGGAGAGATTCAAATGGTCGGCGCCGTTGGGGACTCCTCGCCGGGAAGCCCGGACCGAGGAACCGGAAATCGCGGAACGGCTAGTCGCTCAATTCCACGTTCCAGTACGCAAGGTCGAGGAAATGGCGCCAGGTCTCCGGTCCGTTCCGGGAAATCTGCACGTTGAGGAACGTGCGGAGTTTCGGCCGCTTGGGTTTTTTGACCAGCTTCATGCTGGCCTCGTGCGGACGGCGGTTGCCCTTGCGGGTGTTGCAGGGGATGCAGGAGCAAACCACGTTCTCCCAGGTGGTGGTGCCCCCCTGATCCCGGGGGATCACGTGGTCGAGGTTGAGATCCTTACGATCCTTGTTCTCCCCGCAGTACTGGCAGGTGAAGGCGTCCCTCTCAAAAACATTTTGGCGGGTTAACTTCACCTCCTTTTTGGGGATGCGATCAAAAAGCATCAGGACGATCACCCGCGGGACCCGGATGCGGAAACTGATGGTGTGATAGGCGTCTTCCCCCTCATATCCCCGGCTGGCCTCGCGCCAGCTGGGAAAATCAAAGGTACGGAAGTCCTGCCCATCCCCATCCACCACCTGCGCATGCCCCATGTAGAGAAGACTGAAAGCCCTCTTGACGGAACAGATGTGCACCGCCTGCCAAAACCGGTTCAACACCAGGACACCCTGCGGCATGGCCAATTCCATATCTCCTATTCCTAGACGAGGAAAAGTTATCGTCAACGGGATCGGTTTTCTCTTGATCCACAACGATCTTCCCCGCCTAATTTCCCCTCCTGTGAACCGCAATCAACAGCTCTTTTTGCTGCTCGCCGCAACGGTCCTTGCATCGGGCGCGCCCCTGCCGGCTGCCGTCTCGCCCCAGGACGACTACCTGAAGATCTACATGATGATCAACGATGGGGAAAAGCTCAGCCAATCCGGCCAGGTCTCCCAGGCCAGGGAGAAGTATGAGACCGCCCTGAGCCGCCTCGAAAAACTGAAGAATGAAAATCCCGAATGGGAACCGACCATCGTCCGCTACCGCATCAAGGACCTCAACGAAAAGCTGGCCAGCCTGAAATCCGCCAAAGACACCCCCGTACCTTCCGCGCCGGAACCGGCCGTGCCGGCTCCAGCCCCAGCCAAGACGGAGCCCGCTTCCCCAGCCAAAAGCGAGCCTGCGTCCCCGGCCAAGAGCGAGCCCGCGTCCTCCCCGCTTCCCCCCGTCTCGGACGATCCCTCCACCCTCCGCCAGCGGATCATCCAGCTGACCGGGGAACTCGAATCCGCCCGTACGGAACTCAAGCAGGCCAAAACCGATCTGGAGCAGGCTCTGGCAGAGAAGAAAAGCCTTCAGGATAAGACGCCTGCCGGGGGGGATGCCGGCATGGCTGCGCTCCAGCAGGAGAACGCCACGTTGCGCTCCAAGCTCACCGCCGCCGAGGAAAGCCTGAAAAAAGCGGCTGGGGGCGATTTGTCCGGCGAGATGTCCTCCCTGCGGGGCCAGGTGGACTCCCTGGAAAAAAAGCTGGCGGAGGCGAACGCCAAATCCTCTGAACTTGCCCGGGCCAACGAGGACTACAAAAAACAGATCGCCGACCTGACTTCCAAGGTCCAGCTGGCCGGCACCGCCGGCAAGACGGACTCCGCGTTGGCCAAGGAAAACGCCATGCTGCGCGGTATCCTGGACCGCCAGCTGAAGGAACAGGCACGACGGGAGGCCGCCCGACGCCTGGTGCTGGACGAATTCCGGAACCTGGCCGTCTCCACGGAAGCGCTCAAAACCCAGATGGAGGTGCTCAGCTCCCCGCTGGTGGCCCTGAGCGAGGAAGAGCAGGGCATGCTGAAAGTTTCCTCGCCCACGCTGACGGCTCCGGAACCCGCCGCCACGACCGGCACCGCGACGCTCAGCACCGCGGCGGAAAAACCCGCCGGGCCGGAAAGTTTCGCCGAAAAACCCCGCATCCCCGAGGAATTCAAGGGAACGGCGGAACAGGCCATCGCCCTGTTCAACGAGAAAAAATACGACGAAGCTGCCGCCGCCTACCGGCAGATCCTCGAAAAATACCCCCAGTCCATCTACGCCCTCGCCAACCTGGGCGTCATCCTTTCCCGGCAGGAGAAATACAAGGACGCCGAAAAGATCCTCAAGGAGGCGATCCGCGTGGCCCCCAACGATGCCTTTGCCCATTCCGTGCTGGGAATCGTCTTGGTGCAGGACAAGAATTTCGACGAAGCCATTCAGATTCTTAGCCGGGCCGTCGCCCTCAGCCCCAATGATGCCAACACCCGCAACTACCTGGGGATCGCCTGCCAAAACAAGGGCCTGACGGAGGCGGCCGAACAGGAGTGCCGCAAAGCCATCGAACTCGACGAAGGATATGGAGACGCGCACTTCAACTTGGC
>DFCD01000169.1:0-385 GCA_002366885.1 Verrucomicrobia bacterium UBA3063 | reverse complement strand
CCCCGGCCGACCTTCGAAAAAATCCTCACCGCGCCCCCGTGGGCCTCCACGGTCCGGCGCACCAGGGCGAGGCCCAGGCCGGTGCCGCCAGGCCGGCGGGAGAGAAATGGCTCAAAGAGCCGGGCGGCGATGTCCTTGCCCATGCCCCTGCCTCGGTCACACACCGCAAGAATCACCTTTCCGGACGCCACCCGGACTGCCAGCCGCAGGCCACCCCCTTCCTTCATCGCCTCGATGGCGTTGAGGACGAGGTTGAGAACAGCCTGCTCGAGCAGCGCACGATCCCCCCGGATCCGGGCAACCCCCTTCCGGGGCAACCTGAGAACCGGATGGATTCTGGCTGCGGCCATTTTGGTGCGGGTTAGCAGAACCACCTCCTCCATCA
>DFCD01000037.1:10905-19857 GCA_002366885.1 Verrucomicrobia bacterium UBA3063 | reverse complement strand
CCTCGGCTTGCCGCAGGTCGCTTCCGGTTTGAATCGAAACCGTGACGCCCCCGCCAATCCTGGAATACTACCACAAATGTCACCCCGCCCCAAGCCAGACCTTCTCTTTCTTTTGGCCCTACTGCTTCCATGGTACCCCCTTTCTGCCGGCGAGTGGGACCCAAAAATGGAGCCACCCCTAGGCCTCTGCTTCCCTCTGGAAACCAGCAACCAACGCGTGGTTATCTCCGAGGATGTCCTGATCGCACCGGACAAGATTCTTCCCGCCGGAACCATGCTTCGCACTATTTTTCGACCTGCCACCATCGGGGAAGGGGAGAAAAAAAACCGCCGGGGCATCGACGAGGACGCCTACTCACGTGATACCCCCAAGGTCTCTACCAAAGGCCTGATGACAGAGACCGAAAGGAGAATGCTGGAAAGGGCGTATGAAACCGTCTGGACCAACCCGATCGATTTTCGCAGGGGACTGGAACTCTCTGCCCCGGAAAACCTCCGCATCGTGGTGGAACCCCCTGCCGGCACGGCTGACCCACCCGTGGAAATCCCCAGCTTTCCGGACGGGCTCTGCGTCGTCGCCTCAAACGAACATCTGCGCGTTCTTACCGTTCTCAAGGGGGGACGCGGGGAAAAATCCTCCTTCCGCGGAGGCGATGTCCTTCTGGAAATGGCCGGCCAGACGGTCACCCCCTCCCTCCAGGAGTTTGCCCGGAACTACCGCAGGGAAAGGGAAGCCGCCGCGAAGAGACGGGAGCCGCTGCGTTTCAAGGTTCGGCGCGCTTCCGGGGAGACGGAATTGCTCGCCCTGCGGATCCCGCCGGCCTGGAACGCCGCCTTCGAGGAGTGAGCCTAGAGTTCGTCAGCCTTAACTATTCGTCTACCTTTACGATTACGTTTACGGATAGTTCCAAGCTCGATACTTTCGTAAAACTAAATCCAAACGACCAATCCAACTAAGAATGCGGTAGGTGGACACGCTCAATCGTGGCAACCGCTCCTTTCCCGAGGAAACTTTCCACCCGGCCCAAGAAAGCACCGGGCTCGTCGGTGAGGAAGATTTTTAACTCACCTTTCTCAAGCCGGCCGCTTTCGGTTGCCTGCAGGGACCCCGCACAAGCCTCGGAAGAATCCACCAGCTTCACATCCGGTCCCAGCACCCGGCCTATCACCTCCTTGAGCAACGGATAGTGGGTGCACGCCAGCACCAGGACACGGATTTCTTCCCTTTGCAGCGGCTCCAAATACTGCCGAGCCACCTTCTCCGTCACTTCGCCATCCAGCCATCCCTCCTCCACCAAGGGAACAAATAACGGGGTGGCCCTGGCCACGATCCGAAGACCGGGACGGGCCTTCGTCAGGGCCTTCTGATAGGCGCCGCTGGCTATGGTGGCCGCGGTTCCGATCACCCCCACCGGCCCCTCCCCCGCCCCCAAGGCCGCCGACACCCCGGATTCGATCATCCCATGGAGAGGCAGCATGCAGGATGGGGCCAACGCCTCCACCGCCAGGGCGGACGCGGTGTTACAGGCCACCACGATCCGCTCCGCTCCCTGCTTTCCAAGGAAATCCACGATTTCCCGGCTGTATTGCAACACCGTCTCCGCGGATTTGTTGCCATAGGGAACCCGCGCCGTGTCGCCCACGTAAAGAATGTCCCGCTTGGGAAAAGCCATCCGCAGGGTCCGCACCACGGTGAGGCCGCCGATCCCGGAATCAAACACTCCCAAGGGCACGGCCGTTACTCCGTTTTCCCGGGTGTCACGGGAATCGCCCTGCGGATTTCCAACTCCCGGGGCTGCGCTTTGCGGACCGGAGCCTCTTTTGCTCTTATCCCATCCTTCTCCGCGGCGGCGGACAAATCGACGGGGGGATTGGTTTTGGAAACTGTTTTCGGAATTTCCGGACGGGATACCCCGGGGGCGACTGGAGTGGACTGCCCTGCTCCGCCCGGGGCAACGGCGGCGTCGGACACATCGGCCTTGGAGCGGAAATCCGGAACCCCCTCGAGCTTTGCCGGAGAGGCCCGTGGAGCCTCGGTTGCCGCCACTTTCAGGCGGGCGGATTCCTCGGGTGCATCCTGGGAGCGCCTGTAGGCCAGAATCCCCTCAAAAATCCAACGGGCGACCTGTTGCCGGTACTCCTCGGTCTTCAGAAGGGCGGCTTCACGGGGATTGGACATGAACCCCCCCTCCACCAACACGGAGGGTGCCCGAGCCAGCCGCAAAACCTTGAACCGGGCGCGCTTCACCCCACGGTCGGCTGGAGCGTTGCTCTTGGATAGCACCGCGGCGCGGTGAATGGCCTGGGTGAGCAGAAAGTTCTGATGGTCAAATTGGTTCCCCGGCCAGATCTCGTCCTCGTCACCGATCAGGGTGCCTCCGGAGGAAGTGGAGGGCGCGTATTGCGGCGAGAGGGCGTAGGTCTCCCACCCGGTGGTCTCACGGCTGGAATCCTCATTGAAATGAATACTGACGAAGATATAGCCGCGCCGGTCGCTGGCCTTCTTCGAGCGATCTGCATGGTCGACGTAAATGTCCCTGTTTCTAGTCAGCACCCAGGGGATGCCCGCTTTTTCGAGAAGGCGAACCAGGCGGCGGGCAATATCGAAGTTTGCATCCTTCTCGTTGAGGCCCCGTGCCGCCCGGGTCCCTTGATCCCCTCCCCCGTGCCCCGGGTCGACCACGACTCCCAAAAGAGGTTGTCTGGGAATTTCCGCGTTCGGACGCAACAGGGGATCGAAAGTCTTCACCAGATCCACCCGGGGGAGAAGGGTGACGCCATTCACCTGGCGGACGGGGTGGCTGAGCCAGTACCGCGCGCCTTTCCATCTCATCTCCCGGCTGTCGACACTGAGGTTCATCGATCCGGAGGATCCAGTCAGGTCGAAGGATCGCTGCGGGTTGACCTCTTCCGGACCCTTCAGACCGTAGAATTTCAGGAAAGAGGCCAGCGTGACGTAATCCACCCGTCCCACCCTGACCACATCCCAGGTTTCCGAGGCACGGGACTGCGCAAACAGCCCCAGCAGGAAAAACGCCAGAAGCCGGATCAACGCGATCTCCCGCAGGGACGATGGTCGATCAGCCTGACCCCGGCAATCCAAGCGGCGGCAAAAAGCCGCCCGTTCACCAGTTCCAAATACTCCGGACGCACCCCCCGGATGCTTTTGACCAGTTTTCGGTACCGGGTTTTCGCCTTCCCCCTCCCGGCAGCCGCGGCTCTGCCCAGGGCTGCGGCCCACTGCCCGGCCCGCTGCCGGTCTGCCCCGCTCAACCGGAGATTCCGGGAACTGAGCGGCAGACCGTCTTTTTCCCGAACCACGGGGTGTCGGACAATCCGCACCGGAAGAAAAAGATCCCTCACCATCCGTTCAACCACCTCACACTGTTGTTGGTCCTTGTCCCCGAATACCGCCACATCGGGTTGCACCAGGTTGAAAAGTTTCGCAACCACCGTGGCCACGCCGCGAAAATGGCCGGGGCGCCGGTCTCCGCACCTCCCCCGCGAGCGATCCGTCTCCTCCACCCAAGTCGAGGCGTCCTCGGCATAAAGGTTGGGCGGCTGAAAGAGCAGATCCGCACCGGCTTTTTTCGCCAAAATAGCGTCTACCCGGAAACGGCGCGGATATCCGCGCAGGTCGGCAGGAGAGTCAAACTGGGTCGGATTCACATAGACACTCACCACCACCCGATCCGCCAGGCGGGCTGCCCGCCGGATGAGGGAAAGATGACCGGCATGAAGAGCCCCCATCGTGGGCACCAAGGCAATCCGGATCCCGCCCCTCTTCCAGCGCCGGCTGGCCTTTTGCATTTCCGCGGGTTTTGTCATAATCTTCACGGCTATCGGAGCTTACAAAATTATGACCTATCTTCACAATCTCTTCGCCCGGAGGATCGGGGGACCCGGCTACGGCCTGAAGGAGGCCCCCATCTACAAGTTCGAGCGGATCAAACGGGCCAAGCGTGCGGCCCTGGCGACGAACCCCGGCAAAGAACTGCTGGATTTCGGCGTGGGCGAGCCAGATTCCATGGCCGATTCCAGGGTGGTGGCTTCCCTTTCCCTGGAGGCTGCCAAGCCGGAAAATCGCGGCTATGCGGACAATGGGGGGCCCCGTCTCAGGACGGCCGCCGCCAAGTACATGAAGGAAGTGTTCGGGGTGGAATCCGATCCGGAAACTGAAATCTGCCACTCCATCGGCAGCAAGGCCGCCCTTTCCATTCTGCCCGCCGCGCTGATTGACCCCGGGGATGTCGTCCTGATGACCACGCCCGGCTATCCCGTCTTTGGTACCCACGCCGGCTACTATGGTGGCGTCGTCCACTGCCTGCCCCTCACCGCAGAGAACCGGTTTCTCCCTCGACTGGAATCCATCCCGCGCGAGATCCTCGACAAGGCCAAGGTTCTTGTCCTCAACTACCCGAACAACCCCACGGGTGCCTCGGCCACGCCGGAATTTTTCCGGCAAGTGGTGGAATTCGCCCGAAAGGAGGAGCTCGTGGTGATCCACGATGCCGCCTACACCGCGCTGATTTTTGAGGGGAAACCGCTCAGCTTCCTCTCCATCCCCGGGGCCAGGGAAGTGGGCTTGGAACTGCACACCGTCAGCAAGGCCTTCAATATGACCGGGTGGCGCTGCGGTTTCGTGGTCGGACATCCCTTGCTGGTGAAGGCCTACGCCGACATCAAAGACAACACCGATTCCGGCCAGTTTCTCGCCGTGCAGCATGCCGCCGCCACGGCCTTGGAGAACCCCAAGATCACCTGGGACACCTCGGCCAAGTACAGCCGCCGGATGGATGGCTTGGTGAAAGTACTACGCCAAGCCGGCTTTGCCGCCGAAAAGCCCGCCGGTTCATTCTTCCTCTACACCCGGGCACCCATGGCGGCCCAAAACGGCAAAACGGTCGGCTTTGACAACGGCGAGGCTTTTTCCAAATGGCTGATCGAGGAACAGCTTGTCTCTACCGTCCCGTGGGACGAGGCCGGGGCCAATGTGCGCTTTAGCGTCACCTTCAGCGCCAAGGACCGTGCGGACGAGGATCGGGTGCTGAAGGAATTGGCCGCGCGGTTGCAGTCCTACCGCTTCACATTCTAAGGGCCGGGATCCCTTTCCTCCTCCCCCTTGGCCCGTTCCATCAGGACGAGGATCTGGGGCAGGATGACGATCGCACTGATCAGGGTGGAAAGAACGCCGAGGCTCATCACCAGCCCAAGGCTAACCAGCCCCCGGTACTGGCCGACCAGCATCGATCCAAATCCAAAGCTAGTGGTCAAAGCCGAGAGGACCACGGCTTTGCCGGTGCTGGACTCAAAAATACGCACCTTCCCCTCCTCCCGATAACGGGCCACCACATACACCCCGAAGGCCACCCCGATGCCCAAGACCATCGGCAGGGTGACAATGTTTGCGGGATTCAGCTGGATACGGAAAAAGCCGAGGAGTCCGAACATCCAAAGAACGCCAATGGCAAGGGGCAGCAACGTGAGGACGACATCCGCCAACTTCCGAAAAAGGAGAAATATCAGAAAAATGACCACGCCGGCCGCATAAAAGGTGGCCTCCACGTAACTTTTTTTGAGGAGGTCGATGTATTCGAGGTTCATGACCGGGGTTCCGGTGGCGCCGGGGGCAAGGGACTGGATCTGGGCGACAAACTCCTCGTTGGGCTTCCGCTCCCAGACATCCACGGATGGCTCGATTTCCAGGAGCACCTTCCCGTTTTTGGAGAGATATCGCTGGCGCAGTTCGGGCGGAAGGTCCTCGGTGGTCAGGGGGCGATCCCCACGCTGGGTTTTCAGCCAGCCCAGGTTCTGGGCAATCGACCCGACCAGCTTCACCTGATGCCTTTCCAGGCGTTTCTTCGCCTCCTCGGGGTCAAGCCGGTCCAGGGCGGCCACCGCCCGCTCCAGGGGCGGAATCAGTTTCTGGAACGTCTCCACGGCCTGCCGGGCCCTCCCCGAAAGGCCGATGTACTGCTTGGCCTGTTTTGCTCCCTCCTGGGAGGACTCCAGTAAAAATTCAAGATCCTTGCGTGCCTTGAGGACATCCACACCCTTCTCCGCCCCGGTTCCCAGGGTGATTTCCCCGGCGACCTTGGAAATCTTGGCCACTTCCTCCATTCTCTTTTTCTGGTTCTCCGGAACCAGATCGCCGAGGGTCCGCACCCTGCTGACCGTGGACAGTTCCCTCATCTTGGCGGCAAGGCTGTCCGCCTGATCTACTGTCAGGGACACAGCGACCCCGTAGATGACCGACCCCTTGCCCGTGTCCAGCAACTCGCGGGTTAACCGGACCGACTCCATCCGCGGATTCTGGAGATGAAGGAGATTGTAATCGAAAGTGACCTTGCGGGATTCCCTCCAGGCAAAAACGCTGAAGAGCACGGCTCCAACCAGCACCAGATAGGGATGAAAGGTTAGTTTCCGGTCCAAGGCTTCCCCATAGCCGAATTTCAGCATCTTCCCCACCGTGCCCGCCCCCTTGCGATCCCGCCAAAGCAGCAAGGCAGGCAGGATGGAAAGACTGGCCGCCAAGGCCAGCAGCACCCCAGTCCCGGCGATCCAACCCAGTTCGGTGAGGCCGGTGAAATCGTTGAAGCACATGGCGAAAAACGCCGCAGCGGTCGTCCCTCCCCCGGTCAGCAGGGCCTTACCGGTCGTTGCCATGGTGTTTTCGACAGCTTCTGCGGGAGCCTGGCCAAGGCTTATCTCCTCCTCGTAACGGCCAAGAAATTGGATCCCGAAATCAATGCCTAGGCCCAGGATCATCACGATGAACGCCTGGGAAATGATGTTGAGGTGCCCGATAAAGAGCGTGGTGAGCCCGAGACAGACCACGATGCTCATCAGCAAGGCGAGCAGGGCCAACATCGGCCGGGAAAATTCCCCGTAGCAAAAGAAGAACAGGATCGCAATCAGGACGATGGTGATGATCGTGGCGATCTTCATGTCCTCCTCGCTCTGCCGAAGCTCGTCATCCAGCAGGACGGGTTCCCCGGTTACCCCGATGGCCACGTCCGGGAATTGGGGACGAAACTCCTGCACCGTCTTGCGCACCCTCTGGATAACCTTGGTGAAGGGGGTGTCGCTTTTTTCCTCCTCTTGCGATGGGCGTAGCAGCATCAGGATGGTTTTCCCATCCTCGCCCAGGCTCAGATACTCGTTCTTGAGAAGGTCCGCCTCGAATTCGGAGAGCTCGCCAAGTCCCTTGTTTCCGTCCGCATCCTCCACGGGGGTTTCCAGATCTTTGGCCAACCGCTGGAGATTGCGGACGAATTCCTCGATGAAGGGAATGAACTCCTGCCAGTTGGAAGATTTGCGGAGGTAGGGATCGTTAAACTTTGCGGAAGCCTCCCCCAGAATACCGTTCAAGTTTAGGGCCTGCTTGTTTCCCTTCACCAGAGCGGCCAACTCCTCCATCTGTCGGCGGATCCCGGTCAGTTGCGCTTCATCGGCCAGCAGCAAAAGCCGATCTGCCATCGGAGAAAAGTCGTGCCGGAAATAGACCCGGTCCAGGCCCTGGTCCTTCTTCAGCCTTTCGGCAAGGGCGTTGGCCGCTCGCCGGCTGGCCTTGAGGTCATCGCTCTTCAGGACGACGAGGATTTCGTCGCGGACGTCAAATTCCTCCATGTAGGCGAGATATTTCTGAAAAACGGGCGAGTCCTTGCGGATCAGGTCGAGGGTGCTGTTTCGGATGACCAACCGGGTGGCGGTCAATCCCCCTGCCGCGGCCACCAGCAACAGGGATATCCAGAGCAACCGCTGGCGACGCTGCACCACGAACCGGGCCCACGACCGGAGCCAACGCTCCATGCTTCCCTCCACCGCTGGGGATTTTGATTCCATCAGGAACTTCTCAGGAAGAAGCGCGGGCCTTTTCCTTCTTGTTTTCCCACTCCTCGCGGATGCCCCGAAGGTCCCGGCTTAACTCTTCCTGCAAGACGGCCGCCTCCTCCAAAGCGCCGGCCGCCTTGGCGCCGGCGATCTTGGCCCCAAGGAATGTTTCCCGCTCCGCCACCTTGGCCCGGTAGGTTTCATCCACCTCGGCCAGTCTCTTCTTTTGCTCCGGAGTCAGCTTTCGTTCCGGCTCCTTGGATGCTAACCGCTCCATGGCAAGCTCGTACGCCGTCTTCATCAGACGAAAACCCTAAAAAAATCCGATCCTCGCGTCCATCCGTAACGTTCCCGTTACCTTGCTCCCGTGGTCGGCCTTGGGGTAGCATCTTCGATGGATTTTTCCTCCCTCCAGCTCTCGCCGGTCATCCTGAAGGCGGTCGAAGAGCTTGGTTTCAAGGAGCCCACCCCAATCCAGGCCCAGGCCATTCCCGTCGCCCTGACCGGAAGGGACATCATCGGCTCAGCCCAAACCGGCACGGGCAAGACGGCCGCTTTCGCCCTCCCCATCCTCCAACATCTGGAAAAGCCGGGCCGCCTCCGGGCCCTGATTTTGGAACCCACCCGGGAACTGGCCGACCAGGTGGCCGAGGCCCTCGGGAGATTCTCCCAACACACCGGCCTGCGGATCGGCCTCATTTACGGCGGCGTTGGCTACGGCAACCAGCGGGAGCAGATCCAGCGGGGCATCGACATCCTCGTGGCCACGCCGGGTCGCCTGCTCGATTTCATGGATCAGGGCGAAATCCACCTCGCCCACCTCACCCATCTCGTCCTCGACGAGGTCGACCGGATGCTGGACATGGGATTCCTGCCCGACGTCAAAAAAATCGTCGGTTTCTGCCCTTCCAAACGCCAGACCCTCTTTTTCTCCGCCACGGTTCCACCGGAGATCGAACGTCTCACTTCCTGGGTCCTGCGTGATCCGCTCATCATCGAGATCGGCCTGCGGCGCTCCGCCGCCGAAACGGTCACGCATGCCCTTTACCCCGTTGCGGCGGACCAAAAGCACGAGCTCCTCCTCGCCCTGCTGGAAAAGACCCATTACGAAAGCGTCAT
>DFCD01000037.1:6443-10885 GCA_002366885.1 Verrucomicrobia bacterium UBA3063 | reverse complement strand
TTTTGCCGGACAAAAATGGGGGCGGACCGGGTAGCCGCCAGTCTCTCCCATCTTCCGCACCCCGTGGGGGTAATGCATTCCGACCGCTCCCAGGGAGAACGCAACGAGGCCCTGGCCGGCTTCCGCTCGGGTAAGTATCCGGTGCTGGTCGCCACCGATATCGCCGCCCGCGGGCTCGACATCGCCGGCGTCACCCACGTCATCAACTACGATGTCCCCCAGCATCCCGAGGATTACGTCCACCGAATCGGCCGCACCGGCCGCGCCGCCCAGGAGGGTGATGCCTTGACACTTTTTGTTGCGGAGGAATTGCCCCACGTGGAGGCTATCGAGCGGCTGATCCAGCAAAAGCTCCCCCGCAAAAAACTGGATAACTTTCCCTACAAGTTCACCGCCCTCTTTGAGGAGGGCCACTCGGTAGCCCACACCCGCACCCGCGGTGTTCGCACGGCCAAGGGATATTCCTTCGGCGCGCGCCGTCGTTAATATAAAACTTGGTAGGGCCCGACGTCCCGGCGGGCCGTCATGGAAAAAGTCGAAGTTTCTTGAACTGCAAGACCAGGCCGCCCAGGGGTCAGGCTCTTGTTCTCTTCTTCCCCACCTTCGCCGCCACTTTCAACCGCAGCCCATTCAGCCGGATAAACCCGGTCGCGTCGTCCTGGTTGTAGGCTTGGGTGGGGTCCGCCTCCATCGTGGCGATATCGGGATGATAGAGGCTGAACGGTGACTTCCGACCCGCTGCATAAATCCCGCCCTTGTAGAGCTTGACCCGGACGGTGCCGCTGACGTTCTTTTGACTTTCTTCCACCAGCGCTTGCAGGGCCAGCCGCTCCGGGGAAAACCAGAAACCGTAGTAGACCAACTCGCTATACCGCGGAATCAGGCTGTCTCGCAGGTGCATCACCTCCCGATCCATTGTCAGGCTTTCCATCTGCCTATGGGCAAAGTGCAGGATCGCCCCGCCTGGCGTCTCGTACACGCCCCGGCTCTTCATGCCGACAAACCGGTTCTCCACCATGTCGACCCTCCCTACGCCGTGCTTTCCGCCCAGCTTGTTCAGCGCCTTCATTACCCCCAACGGGGACAGCTTCTTTCCGTTCACCGCCACGCAGTTGCCCTTCCGAAACTCCAACGTGACATACTCCGGCCGGTTGGGAGCATCCTCCGGTGCTACGGACAACGTGAACATCTTCTTGTTGCTGGGGGCAAAAGCATCAAACCACGGATCCTCCAGCATCCCTGCCTCATACGAGATATGCAGAAGGTTGCGGTCCATCGAGTAAGGCTTCTGGGCGCTTGCTTGCACCGGGATTCCCTTCTCCTCGCAGTAACGGATCATCTCCAGGCGCCCGGGAAACTGCTGGCGAAACCGCTCGTCCCGCCACGGCGCAATCACCTCCACGTCGGGCTCCAGGGCCGCCGCCGTCAGCTCAAACCGAACCTGGTCATTCCCCTTCCCCGTGGCGCCGTGGGCCAGGGCCTGCGCCTTTTCCTTCCGGGCGATCTCCACCATTCGTTTGGCGATCAAGGGCCGGGCAATCGAGGTGCCGAGAAAATACTGCCCCTCATAGATCGCCCCCGCCCGCATCATCGGGAAGATAAAGTCCCGGGCGAACTCCTCCTGCAAATCGTCGATGTATACCTTGCCGGCGCCGGTTCTTTTGGCCTTGGCGTTCAACCCGTGGAGTTCCTCCTCCTGCCCGATATTGGCGCAGAAGGCGATGATCTCGGCTTCATAGGTCTCCTTCAGCCACGCGAGCAGCACGGAGGTGTCGAGTCCCCCCGAGTAGGCGAGCACGATCTTCATCAAAGCGGAAAAAGCGCCTCGATCCGATTCGGGATCAGGCGGCCGTGGGCTGCAGTTTGCGGCCGGCACCCTTGATCCGGGCCAGGTAGGGGGCGAGTTTCTCCTTCGCCGCAGCCACGCTCACGCCGTACCGCTCCCGCAGGGCGTCCGGCTTGCCGTGGTCCACAAACTCGTCGGGCCAGCCGATCCGCACTACCGGCGTGCCGATGCCCAGATCAGCTAGCTCCTCCAGCACCCCGGCGCCGAATCCACCCTTGAGCACATGATCCTCAAAGGTGACGATCACCTCGGCATTTTTGGCAAAAAGCTCGAGCATCGCGGTGTCGAGCGGCTTGGCGAACCGCGCATTAATGACGGCGGCCTCCACGCCCTCGGCCTTGAGCTCGTCGGAAAGCTGAAGAGCGAGCGGCAACATCTGCCCGTAGGACCAGATTGCCACCTTCTTCCCGTGCCGGACGACCTCGGCCTTGCCGATCGGCAGAGCCAGTGGGGTTTTCTTGATCGTGGCGTTCGGACCCGTGCCCCGGGGATAGCGGATGGCGATGGGCCCCTTGTGCAGGCTGGCGGTGTAGAGCATGTCCACGAACTCATCCTCGTCCTTGGGGGACATGTGGACGAGGTTCGGTACCCCCCGCAGGTAGGAGATGTCGAAAAGACCGTGATGGGTGGGGCCGTCGTCGCCGGAGAGACCTCCCCGGTCCATGCAGAAGACCACCGGCAGGTTCTGCAGNNGGCATCGCCCCGGTGATCGCCACGATCCGGGGATCACTGTCCGCCAGTTTCGAGAGATGATCGGCGAACACTTCGCTGAAGGTGGGCTGGCCGAGGGATTTGGTCTCCCCCGTCTCCGGGTCGTAAGGACCGAGGCCGTGGAACTTCTTCTGTTTCACCAAGGCCGGCTCAAACCCTTTCCCCTTCACCGTCACCACGTGCAGGATCACCGGGAAGTTCTGGGTTTTGAGGAACTCAAACATCTTGATGAGGGAGGGGATGTCGTGCCCGTCCACCGGGCCGTAATAGGTCACGCCCAGCTCCTCAAAAATCACGCTCGGGAAAATCATTCCCTTCACATGCTCCTCCGCCCGCCGGGCGACCTTGAGGGCTTTGGCCCCGCCGAGCTTTTCGATGAAGTGGGCGGCCCGCTCGTGCAGGTGGATGAACCGCGAATCCGTGGTGATCTTGTTGAGGTAGCCGGCAATCGCACCGACGTTCTTGTCGATCGACCATTTGTTGTCGTTCAGGATGGTGATCAACCGCTTCGTGTGGTGGGCGACGTTGTTCAGCGCCTCAAAGGTGATGCCGCAGGTGAAGGCCGCATCGCCGGCGAGACAGATCACATGCTCCTTCCCGCCCCGCATGTCCCGCGCCGTCGCCATGCCCAGCGCTGCCGAAAGGGCGGTCCCCGCGTGGCCGGCGCCAAAGCAGTCGTGCTCGCTCTCGGTCCGCAGCATGAACCCGTTCAGCCCTCCCGCCTGCCGGATGGTGTGGAACCGGTCCCGCCGTCCAGTGAGGAGCTTGTGCACGTAGGCCTGGTGGCTGACGTCGAAAAGGAAATGATCCGTCGGCGTGTCAAACACCCGGTGCAGGGCGATCGTCAACTCCACCACGCCGAGGTTTGGGCCGAGGTGTCCGCCCGTTTTACTCAGGACGGAGATCAGCTCTTCCCGGATCTCCTCGGCGAGCCGAGGAAGATCCTTGCTGGGAAGTTTTTTTACGTCTTGGGGACCCTGGATGGAATCCAGCAGAGGGGTGGCCATGAGAGGAAGCTACATAAGCAGGTCGGGGGTGCTTCGACCAGCCTTCTTTCCCTTGGCGGCGGGGTCCTGATCTTCCAGTTCCCCTTCCTCTAGGGAACCATCTTTCCTTTTGGTTAACAACGAGATGCGCTTTTCCGCGGCCTTCAGCTTTTCCGTGCAGGCCGCCACCAATTTCATGCCGGCTTCATACTTCTCCACGATGGTCTCCAGCGGCAGTTCCGGAGACTCCATCTGTTCCACCAAGGACTCCAGTTCCCGGAGCGACTCCTCAAAGGAGCCCGCCGGTGTGGTTTTACCTGCTTTGGCCATACAAAATCATTCCCCCCCGCACCTCTGCCCGTCCAGCCCTATTCCCTGTTTAAAAAGACAAACCCGTCCGCTACGGGACGGTGGCTTGAATCTGGATAAAACCGCGCTCGCCGGTGGCCGGCGCCTGCACCTCCACCCGTTCGTACCCGGGGGGAACTCCGGTTTGATCGGCGGATCGCACGGGGGTTAGGTTGGTGCCACTGGAAAATCCGGCCGATAAATCCGTAAAGACTCGCGCTTGATAGGAGGCTTCCGCCCCGGAAACTCGCCGCAGGAATTCGACCGCCATCGTACCTTCCTCCACCGGAAGCACCTCACAAATCTCGCTGCTTCCCGACCCCGTGGGACTGGTGCCGAAGGCAAACTCCGTCCGGTTGTCCAAACCGTCCCCGTCCGGATCCGCCGTCGGGGCTGCATCCGCTCCCGTAAGACCGGACTCTGCCGCCCAACTCTCCACGGACTTCGCCTGAATTTCCAAGGAGGACGACGCCGTCCCTTCATAGTTGTCATCCCATACGGTGGCCACCACGGCGTAGACTCCCACCTGAGTCGGTGGCGTGGTCGACCCG
>DFCD01000037.1:3671-6409 GCA_002366885.1 Verrucomicrobia bacterium UBA3063 | reverse complement strand
TGAGGATTCCCGTCGAACACAACCGATGTCACCCCGCTCCATACCGGGATCAAGATTGCCTTGGTGATATCCGCCTGAAGGGAAGGTTGAGTGACCTGATAGTTGGCCGTCGGTGCCTCCAACCCGGTCACCGAGACCACCTTGTTGGTTCCCGCTTGGGCATCCGCAAAGGTCGCCGTGACGGTGCCTAGAACCGCAAACTCCTCCCCTTCCACCAATCCGTCGTACGCGGGCGTTCCGGTCAGGCTACAATCCCTCGTGCCGTTGTATGCCCGGGACACCGCGGTGAGTCCCGAAACGGTCAGCAGCTTCGGGGTGATGGCAAAATCCGTTTGCCTCCATCCCGTATAATTTCCGCTGGCGGTCGTGGTCAGGCGATAATTCCCCACCTGGGTGGGTGCGGTGGCCGTGGCGGCGTAACTCGTGCCGTTTTGCCCCTCGTAGAGATAAGTAAATACCGTGCTGCTGTATGGAGAGGGTCCCGCGCCTCCCGCGAGTGCCATGAAAGTCTTGGCCGTTCCGTCGTATTCAAGACTCAACGGGGGGAAAACATGCCATGCCGGATCGGGAAGGGTCGCCGCCGTGATGGTGAAGGGCACGCTGCTTGATCCCTCGTGGCTCGAATCTGTCGATTTGGCCGTGACAACGTAGTTTCCGGCATTCTTCGGGGCCTCGGTGCTGGGGCCATAGGAAGTGATGCCGATTCCCTTATAGGTATATTCGAATGTGCAGGGCACGGTCGAAGAGGCGGAGAAGACCTTGTCGCTTCCGTCGTAAACCATGTTTTGCGGCGAGGTGAAGTCGATGCCGTCGTTGGGCGTGAAGACGAGCAAGTGATCGGCCTGATATTCGCCGGCGATCAGTTGGCCGGTGCGGTGGTTGCGGGTCAGCCATGTGGGGTTATGGATCGTCCCCCCGTCGGCAGCCGACCACAGGTCCCAACCTCCACCGCCATGCACGATGCCCCCCGACTCCAGGTCGTAGACCCTGCACCCATCCAACATCGACATCCGGTAAAAATAAAAACCGTCACAAGCCATTCCGTGCTCATCGGGAATCCATGGGTCATTCAAAGTCAGATCCCGCTCCCAGGTGAGTGTGAGGCCATCATTCGATACCTGATAGAACCTGATCGTGAAATGACCGAGGCTTGTCGGTCCCATGATTCCGAGCCTTCCGTCTGGCGTGTCGAAAAGACTGCCATTCATCCAGGAAGCGCAGGTCAGCATGGGATGGGATGCATCGACCAGCACCTCAGTGCTTGTCCAATCCGCCGTCGATATCCGGTAGAGCGTGTCACCGTTCCTGGCAAAGAGATAGCCGTTGGCAAAAGCCATCTGGTTGTTTCCCGTGGCCAGGTTCGTCACGGCGTGGCTCCCAAGCAATGTGCCCTGCAGATCGTAAACGTGGATTTCCGTCGAGGAGGAATTAACAAAGATCCGCGTTCCATCACAGGCGATTCCCTGGATACTCGGATTCCCGGACAGCGTTACGACGGACGATGTCGTTTGGCCCAGCGGGTCGCCGCCGATTCCAAACAACCGCCTAGAAGCCTGAATCGTGAAGTTGGCCCCGGTGTAAACGAGGGAATAATTGGCCCCGGCCGACAGGCTTCCCACCTCAATGGCATAAACTCCGGCACTTTCCCCTGCTTCGCGCACCAGGCTCCCCGTAAAGACGTCGGACCCCAACAATCCGGAAGACAAATAGGTGAGCTCCGGATCCTCCGCCCCGTACTCTTTGCTCTTGGCATCCGCGGTCACCGTAACGGCCTTAGGGGCGATGGTCTGAATCATACTCTTTGAGCCGGCGTAATTCGCATCGTCGATGGTGGCGAGAACCTCATAGCTTCCCGCCCCAACGGGGGCGGACGATTGGCCATTGTAGGTTACGTTGACCAGCAGCCCCGGCGGGGTGGTGGTGACGGAAACGACCTTAGGGGTTCCGTCGTAATCGGCGGACAGGTTGTCCAAGGCCACCGTGGCAACGGCCTGACTGACCTCTACTTGTACCGACCCGATGACAGAATCATAATTCATGGTGTCGGCAGGAACAAAAACGAAGGCCTGCGATGTCACAAAGTCCTGCGCTGCCGCGCCAGCATTCGGGACGGTGTCCGCGGTGAACCAGGCAAAGCTTCCCGATACCGAGCCCAACCCACCCATCAGGGTGGAGTCGGCCAATGTCTGGCCATACGTGATGGGTGTTGCGGTCGGGACGGTAAGGATCGTGGGCGTGACCTTGTTCACCGTCACACTCACCGGTGCAATCAATATGCTGTAGTTATCTGCATCAGCAGGAGTGAACCTCACATTAAAGCTTTGGGATGGCCCGGCATTCGGAACCATCAAGGGGGTCGTGAACGCGAAGGTGCCATTCCCCGAACCACCAGTAAGCGTTGCCTCGCTCAAAGTCTGCCCCTGGCTGATCGCAGATGCAGACGGCCAGGTTACTCCCGCCAAAGTCGCCTTGTTCACCGTCACGTTCACCGTGGTTGTCACGGCGTTATAATTGTCACCGTCCGTTGGCGTGAACGTTACCCCTTGACTGCGAGTGCCCGCATTCGGGGCCGTTGAAGGTGTGGTAAACCCAAAGGTGCCGGTCACACCTGCTGCAGCAACTCCACCACTTAGCGTTGAGGAGGCTAACGTCTGCCCGTAGGTGATCTCCGAAGCTGTCGGAGCGAGCGATATGGTCGGGGTGGCCTTGGAGATGGTGAAGTTTTCGCTCCGGCTGCC
>DFCD01000037.1:3072-3597 GCA_002366885.1 Verrucomicrobia bacterium UBA3063 | reverse complement strand
TTCGGCCCGCATAGACCAGACTGAACCCGCTCACGCCCGGAGAAGAAGCGGTGTAGCTCTTGGCACCACCATCGTAGCCGAGCATGGCCGGCCCCAGCAGGTTGATGGCCGAGGAAGCCAGCGGAGCCCCTCCAATGGTCAGATACGCCCCGTTGAAAACGACCTGATAGTTGGCTCCCGCCGCCAGGGTGCCCTGCATGATGGCATGCGTGCCGGGATTTTCTCCGGAAGCGCGCGTGAGACTGCCGGTGAGGCTGTCGGAATTGAGCAGCCCGGTGCTGGTGAAGGTCCAGACAGGATCCGCTTCCCCGTAGGCTTTGGATTTGGCATCCGCGGTGATCGTGATCGGCTTGGGGAGGATGGTGAAGGCCTCGGTACGGGAGGAGGAGTTGGAATAGCCGGGGTCCACCAGCGTGGCCGTCACGGCATAGGTGCCCGCATTGGTGGGGGCGGCGGCGCTGGAGGCATATACGGTCGACCCCGTTCCCACGTAACTATAGGTGAAACCTGCACCCCCGAGGGCAC
>DFCD01000037.1:1082-2993 GCA_002366885.1 Verrucomicrobia bacterium UBA3063 | reverse complement strand
TGGGTGATGGTAAAGGAGGCCGTGCGATAGGTCGTGAAGTTGGAGGAAGAAAGGGCGGTGGCCGTCACCACATAGGAACCGACATTGGTGGGGGCATTGGTGCTGGGTCCGTAGACCGTGGTATTCGTTCCCGTGTAGGTGTAGGTGAAGCCCGTCACTCCCGGGGCACTGGCCGTGTAGGCCTTCCCATAACCGTTATAGCTCAGGCTCGGAGCCGTCAGGATGATATTGGTGGACAAGGTGGCCGCCGGCAGAATCGTAAAGGCCAACGGGTCGGGGGCGGTGTAGGCCGAATCGAGCGAGGTGGCGGTGAAAAGATAATCCCCCGCATTGACCGGGGCCGTGGAACTCGGCCCATAGGCCGTGGGGTTGGCGCCTCGGTAGGTAAAGGTGTAATCGACAGTACCGATCCGGGCGACCTCACACTCCTTGGGATTCCCGTCAAAGACCAGCGAGGCAGGAGCCAAAAGACCCAGTTGGGGTGAAGCCGAGGAAACAATCAAACGGCTTCCCCGATAATCCCCCACCAGGATCTGTCCGGTGCGATGGTTCCGCGTCACGAAGGTTGGGTTGACGATCACGGAAGGCTTGGTCCAACCCGTCCCGTCATAAGCCACCGTTCCCGTCGAGAGCCGGTAGGCTTTATAGCCGCTGGATGCACTCATTCGGTAAAGGAAGGCTCCATCACAGGCGGTCCCGTGCTCATCCGGGGCCCAAGTGTCTTTGACCGTGTTATCCCGATTCCACGTCAGGGAGAGGCCGTTGCTGGATACGGTATACAATCTTACCGGAAAGGTTCCCCCGCTGACCGGTCCCATCACCCCGATTTTTCCATCGGGGGTGTCAAAGAGACTTCCGCTCATGTAGCCATTGGCGGTCAACATCGGATAGGAGGCATCCACCGTGACCAACGAACTGGACCAATCATTGGTCGAAATCCGGTAAAGTTGGGAATCCTTCCGGGCAAAGAGGTATCCACCGGCAAAGGCCATTTGATTGCAATCGGCGCGCAGGTTGCTGACGGGATTGGAGGAGATCAAAGATCCATCCGGGCGGTAGACCATCACCGCCGTGCCCCCGCGGTTGACGTAGTAGTTGGTTCCATCGCAGGCCAGTCCAACGATCGTGGCGGAGCCGGCCAAAGACAGAACCGTGTCCGAGGAAACCTGCAACGGCGCCCAAGGGGTGGAACCGACCATCGCCGAGGTGATGGCAAAATCGGCGGTAAGGCTTCCGCTGATGAGATAATTTCCGGAGGAAGGCACCGTCGCCGTCACCCGGTAGGTTCCCGGGGCGGTGGGAGCCACCGTGGTCGGTCCATAGATCGTGCTCTCCCGGCCCGAGTAGCTGAAGGTAACCCCGCTCAGCAACGGGAGAGTTGTCGTGTAGGATTTGGCCGTGCCGCTGTAGGCAAAGCTGGTCGGGGGGGCCAGGGATAAGGTCGCCGGCGTGACCGCAAAATCCACATTCAGGACTCCGTCGGTAAAATGAGAGGCCTGGGAGGTCGTCACGCTCAGGGAATAGGTGCCCACATGGGTGGGGGCCACGGCACTGGGACCGTAGAAGGTGTCTCCCCTTCCCGCGTAGGTATAAATAAACGTTCCCGCAGCCGGATTCGTGGCACTGGCCGTGTAAGCCTTGGGGCTTGCATCGTAAACCAGACTTGCCGGCGGGGTGAGCCCCAGCCCCATGGTGGCGGGTGTGATCGTAAAGTCAGCCACGTTCACATTCCCCAATTCAAAATTGGCATCCTTTGCCGCGACCTTGACCCGATAGGTGCCGGTGCCCACCGGCGCGTTGGTGGTCGGACCATAGGTGGTGCTCCCTCTTCCCTCATAGACGGCCTGCACCCAACTCCCCGCCACAGTGTAGCTCTTCGGGTTGCCGTTATACACCAGCGAAGTCGGAGCG
>DFCD01000037.1:0-971 GCA_002366885.1 Verrucomicrobia bacterium UBA3063 | reverse complement strand
GGACGCCAATAGGTGCCGTCAAAAGCCACCTGCCCGGTGGCCAAGGTGTAGGATTTGTAACCCTCGCTCCGGCTGAGCTTGTAAAAATAGGTGCCGTCGCAACCGAATCCCGCCCCGGCCGGATTCCAACTGTCGTACAGGGTGAAATCCTGGCTCCGTGTCAGGGTCAATCCGTCGGCCGAAACTGTGTACAGCCTCACGGTGAACTGGCCTCCGGTCACCTCTCCCACCACCCCGAGCCGGCCGTCGGGCAGATTGAAGAGACTCCTCCCGTCGCCGATTAGAGGATGCCCCAGATCGACCGTCACCAGTTGATCACTCTGGTTCACTCCCGGGTTGATCAGATAAAGCTGTCCCCCTGATCTTCCAAACAGCCGGTTGCCGGAACAGGCGAGTTGGCCGTAGTCCCTGGCCCTTTCAACCATGGCACTGGTCACTAGATCGGTGCCGGTGAATTGGAAGCTGATCAAGTAACTGGCGGAATACGTTTGGCCATGGACGAAAAGTTTGTTTTCCCCGCTGAAGGCCAAACCTCCGATAGACCTCAGAATCCACACGTTCATGAGCTTATCCACCCCCGAAAAGAACGGTATCGAACCGGGCGCGAGACTGTTGATCCCCGAGATGGTGAAGGTAGCCCCGGTAAAGCTTTGCAGGATATAATTCGGACCCACGGAGAGGGTTCCCTGCACGATCGCATAGGTCCCCAAACTTTCACCCGCCACCCGGCTCAGGGAACCGGTGGGTTGATCGGAGCCCAGGAATCCGGACTTCAAGTAAGTCAGCGCAGGATCGGCCGCACCGTAGGCCTTGCTTCTGGATTGGGCGGTAATCGTGACGGGACGGGGCGTGATGCTGAAAATGACGCTCTTGGCCCGTTCATAGTTGGGGTCGTCCGTCGGCGTGCGGACAGTGACGGAGTAAGTTCCTGCCTGGGTGGGGGCCGAGGAACTGGACGGATAATCGGTCGA
>DFCD01000094.1 GCA_002366885.1 Verrucomicrobia bacterium UBA3063 | reverse complement strand
GTTTGTCCCCGGGATGGGCCTTGAGGGCCTCGGCGAAGGCGGCCTTGGCCTTGTCCCAATCCTGTTTCCGGTACTTGCCCAGACCGTCCTTGAAGTGGTTGATCACCTCCATCGGATTCGGGAAGGAGGTGTCGGTGTGGTAGTCGAGGCACTCGAAGATCACCACCGGTTCGGTTTTGCCCTTCACCACCACCCGGTCGGCCTCGCGCATCCGGTAGGTGCCCTTCAGTTTTTTCACGGTTGCGTCGCTGACTAGCATCTTGGCCCCGTACTGCTTGCAGGCCGTCTCTAGCCGCGCCGCCAGGTTCACCCCGTCCCCGATCACCGTGTAGTTCATCCGCTTGGGCGACCCGATGTTCCCGCTGACGATCTCGTCCGTGTTGATTCCCAACCCCATGTCGATCGCCATCATCCCGCGTTCCTTGCGGGCGGCGTTGAAGCGGTCGAGTTCCTGCAACATCCCGATCCCCGCCCGCACCGATCGGTCGGCGTCATCCTCCCGCGGCAACGGCAACCCGAAGATCGCCATGATCGCGTCCCCGATGAACTTGTCCAACATCCCCCCCTCCTTCTGCAGGCAGTCCACCATCAGGGTGAAGTATTCGTTAAGCAGGCCCACCGTGCCCTGCGCCCCCAGGCTTTCCGTCAGCGTGGTGAAGCTGCGCACGTCGGAGAAGAGCACGGAGGCCTCGCTGATATTTCCGCCTAACACTTCCTTCCCCGTCGCCATCAGCTGATCGGCGATCGCCGGATCCATGTACCGGGCCATCGTCCCCTTCATCCGCTTTTCGTCGCTGATGTCCTCGATCATCAACAGCGAGCCCAGCGGCTTCTCCTTCACGCTGATCAGGGGCAGGACGCTCACGTTCGCCGACGCCTTCTCCCCGCCCCACTCCATCTCCGCGTCCATCACCAGTGCCGGCTCCTTGGACTCCGCGGTGGAGCGTATCTTTTCCTCGATCCAGGCGTTCTTCCCCATGAAAAACTCGCTCGCCTTCTTCTTGAGGATCTCCTTGCCGCTGGTTTTCAAAATCTTGTACCCCGCCTTGTTGCAGGTCTGAATCACCCCCTCCTCATTCAGGGTGACCACGGCGTTCGACATGCTCTCCAGCATCGACTCGGCGTAGTTCTTCATGTTCTGCACGTCGTCGAACAACTTGGCATTCTCCAGCGCCACCGAGACCTGCGCGGTGAACGCCTTCAACTTGGCCTCGTCCTCGTGGGTGAAAGCCCCGCCCCGCTTGTTCAATACCTGGGTGGCCCCGATCACCTTCCCCGCCTTGTTGATCACGGGGGTGCAAAGGATGGAGCGGGTGAAGAAGCCGGTCTTTTTATCAAAGCCGGGATTGAAACGGAGGTCGGCGTAGGCGTGCTGGATGTTCACCGTCTTCGCGCTGGTGAAGACCGTGCCCGCAATCCCCATGTGATTGGGGAACCGGATCTGCGTGGCCCCCAGCCCTTCCCCGACTTCCGTGTAGAGCTCATTGGTTTTCTCGTCGTTGATGAAGAGGGTGGAACGCTCGGCATGGAGGAGCCGGGTGATCGTGCCGATGATCTTGGCCAATAGGCTGCCCAACTTGATCTCCCCGGAAATCTCCGAGACCACGCTTAAAAACTCCGCCTCTTTGGCCTTCTCTCTCTCGGCCAACTCCACCAGCAGGCTCCGCTGCAGCGAGACGGAGGCTTGCGTGGCCATCGCCTCCAACAATTTCAAATCCTTGGGCGTGAAGTGGGCCTCCTTGCCGCCTTTGCGGTTCAACACCTCCACCACCCCGATGACCTCTCCCCTCACGGTCCGGATGGGGGCGCAAGCGATGGACTTCGTTCGGTACCCGGTCTGCTCGTCCACCGTCTTGTTGAAGGAAGGATCCTTATAGACGTCCTTGACCACCACCCCTTTGCCCTGTTGAAAAACTTTCCCGGCAATACCCGTGGTGTTGAGGATCCGGATCTCCCGCTTTAATCCGCCCACCGTCACCCGGCTGTACAACTCCTGGGTGGAGGGGTCGTTGACAAAAAGGGTGCCTCGGTCGGCACCCGTGGCCTCGGTCACCAACGCCACCAAGGTCTCGAGTTGTTCGTCGAGGGTTTTGCCATCGGCCACCCGGCGGGCGACCTCCAGCAGGATTTTGGCTTCGGCCAGGGAAAGGCCGTCGACCGGGTTCTTACTTTTGGGCACGATTCGCCTCCAATTCCCCACGGAGAGTTTGGATGGTCCTTTCGAGCTCGGCCGTCTCATCCCGGTGCCTTCGCTTCTGCAGTTGCTCGGCTTCGGCATGGCTGGCCCTTTCCCGCTCCAGCTGATCCCGCAGGGCCTGCACCGAGGATTGCAACTGCCGCCCCTCCTCGGCCGCCTGGGCCAGCACCTTCTGGACCGCCTCCTCGCCGGCGGCCTTCCTGCGTTCCAGCTCCAGCCGCATTTCGGAAATCGTGCCCTTGAGATCCCGGATCTCGTTGTGCGCCTCGGCCACCGCCTGGGCCACCTCGGAGGCTGTGCCCGCCTTCTGTTTTTCCAAAGCCTCCCGCAGGGCGCCCACCGTATCCTTCAAATTCCGGATTTCGTGCTCCCGCTCCATCTCCTCGGAGAAGCGGGATTCGGGGCTTTCGAACACCAGGGCCATCGGGAAATCCTAAAAACCGACCCTCCGAAACACAAGGCCTTCGATTTACCAGATGAAGGACTTCTCCTGCGCCACAATTTTGCCATCCCGCACGATCGAAATCCGCCAGGAGTTCACCACCCCGCCCCGGAGAAAATCCTCCCCCACCACCTTCAGGATCGTTTTTTCATACCCGTCGAAATTTTTGTAATCCTGCTGCTTGGTCATCACCCTCTCGCGGGTGTTGGCCTGGCGGTAATCCAGGCGGATGGTGAAATCGCTCCGGGGACCGTTATTTTGCCAGTTGATCACAAAAATATTCCCCTTTTTCCCCTCGAGTTCACGGGGAAGAACCGCCCCGTGATCCCAGTACTTTTTCTCAAAATTCAGCATGGGATTTCCCGTGTTGTTGCCGCCCCGGTCATTCAGAAAGGTGAAAATCTTGTTCAGACTCACGGATTCGTCCAAGGCCACCGGGAGATCCGAGGTCATTCCGTCGGGCGGACGCGCGTCCCCGGGAGCCGCTTCCCCGGGCTTGGAATCGGCTTGGTTCGGACGGAAATCCGGTACCTGCTTATTCTCCTCCCCCGCCTGAAGGGACACCGCCGCAATGGCCAAGTAAGCCAAGATCAGGTTTTTACGCATTTTTTTATATTTAATAGGCCGCCAGCTGAATCGTCAAGAAGCGCGATGCCCGGTGCTGTTTCCCCATTTGAGGGAACCTTTTCCTCAGCTAGCATTCCGGTCCCGTGTCGTCCTCAGGATCCATCCGTATCGAAGGAGCCCACCAGAATAACCTGCAAAACCTCACCTTCGACCTGCCGCTGGGAATGTTCCACGTCCTCACCGGACCTTCCGGTTCGGGGAAATCCTCCCTCGCCTTCGACACCCTCTACGCGGAAGGCCAACGCCGCTACGCCGAAACCTTCAGCCCCTACACCCGCCAATTCCTCGAACGGATGGATCGCCCCCGCGTCGACCGCATCGACGGCATTCCTCCCGCCATCGCCCTCGGCCAGGCCAATGCTGTCCGCTCCTCCCGCAGCACCGTCGGCACGGTCACCGAAATCGCCGACTACCTCAAACTCCTCTTTCCCCGCCTTGCCCAGCTTTCCTGTCCCGACTGCGGCGAACCCATCCGCCCCTGGACCCCCCACTCCATTCTCCAGGATCTGCTCAAAAAATCCCCGGGCCGGGAGGCCTGGCTCCTCTTCCGCGTCCCCTTTCCCAAAAAAACTCCGGCGGACGAGGCCGCCGCTTTCGTCGCCCGCCAAGGCTTTCGCCGGGCGCTCCTTTTTGGCGAAGCCATCCGGCTCGACGAAAAGGAAGGTTTGGAAAAACTGGCCGCCGCCCTGCGCCAAAGCCGGGAGGAAAAATTCCTCCTGCCCGTGATCCAGGACCGGATCACCCTCTCCCCGCAAAATCGCTCCCGCCTTTCCGAGGCCCTCACCGCCTGCCTCCGCTTCGGCCAAGGCACCGTCGCCATCGCCTTGTCAGATTCCCCCGATCAGCCTCACCTCTACTCCAGCCGGTACCACTGCGCCCGCGACCAGCGCGATTTCCACGATCCCACCTCGGCGCTTTTTTCCTTCAACCATCCGGTCGGCGCCTGCCCCCTCTGCCGGGGCTTTGGCCGGGTCATCGAAATCGACGACCAACTCGCCCTGCCCGACCGCTCCCTCTCCATCGCCGACGGAGTCGTCAAACCCTGGCAGACGG
>DFCD01000142.1 GCA_002366885.1 Verrucomicrobia bacterium UBA3063 | reverse complement strand
CAGCTATCTTGAAACGACCCCCATGGGTGTCAACCAGACTCGGGCTCGGTGGAAAGGGCCAAGTTGAAGTTTAAGGAAGCCGCCCGCGCCCCAGTTTTTTTGGGCCCCCAAAACAGCCGTGGGTTCAATCCCCGAACTTACATTGCCGATTCAGACTTTGCGAACGTCCACCTCGACCATCAGGCTCCGCTGATCGGTTCCGTAGTAATTTCCACTCAAGGGAGGAACGTCGCGGTAGTCCCGCCCATGGGCCACCTTCACGTGCATCTCACCCGCCTCGCAATCGTTGGTGGGATCCAGCCCCAGCCATCCCCCCTCCCCACGGTGCACTTCCACCCAGGCATGGCTGGCCTGAGCCCCTTTCATCTCGTGCCGATCGCCGCAATACACGTAGCCGCTGACGTACCGGGCGGGAATTTTTACCGAGCGACACAGGGCCAGCAACGCATGGGCCAGGTCCTGACACACTCCCCGGCGTAGCTGAAAAACCTCCTCCACGTGGGTATGCACATGCGTGACGTTGGGTTCATAAACAAATTTCCGGTTTACATGGCCCATGAGGGAACGGGCCCTTTCCTCGACGGACGACCCGGTCCCCTGCGCGTCCACGGCCTCGCGGAAAAGTTCCACCGGCAGGCTGACGAACGGGCTGGACTGCAGGTAGTCGTGCAGGGATTCCCGGCCGTTCTGGGTGGCGCCAGCCGCCAAGCCGGTCCGCACCCGGCTCCGCGCCGTCACCACCAGCTCCTGGTGGGGATCGTTGACCTCAAAGTAGTGGACCACGTTCTGGTAAAAATCGCGGTACTCGCCGGCCCGGACGGAGGGACTGACCTCCAACCGGAAATCGAGCCGCTCCTGGGCGCCGGAAGAGACGGGCTGGAGGCGTGTCTCGTTGAAGCTGTTGCGGACAGGCTCCGCGTAGGCGAAGCGGGTGGTGTGGTGAACTTCTAGCTCCACGGGGCCTCCTGCTGCTGCTGTTCCTGCTGGCTGTGCCACTGGCTCCGCTCGGGCAAGGTAAGCCGGCCGCCAATGATGCGTTCGGCGAGTTTATCGGAAAGGGCATGGAGCTCCAGCTGCCAGGGATCCAGAAACCGGGCCAAGTCCGGCCCGATGCGCATGGGGGCCCGGCTCAACGGCGCGCGCACCGCCAACACCCACGACGCCACCTCCACCTGATCGGCCGGCTGGGCGAGGCGGTGGGCGGTCTGCCCCGTCTGAATCAGGCAGTAATCCAGACTACGGGGAAACCCCGCGTCCAGCATCAGGTAGGTGATCACCCCGGCGGCATCCAGCCGGCCGTGGTGCCCGGCCCGGTAGGTTTCGCGGGCGCTGCAGCTGCGCAGGAGGGCGGCCCAACGCTCTTCATCCTCCGCTGCCTCGCCCTGCAGACTTTGCGCCTCCAAGATCCGTGAGGTGGCGTCGGCCCGCTCCAGAAACATGCCCAGATCCAGAAAGTCCCGTGCGTCGCCCCGGCTGAGGGTGGCGGCGGTGGTGCCCCGGAACAGATGGGAGGCGCGCCGGACCTCGCGGAAATATTCCGGCTGGTTTCTCCTGCGGAGCGCCTTGCCGGCGGTGCCACCCAGCTCCAGCCAGGCGCGGTTCAGCTCCTCCCACATCTCGGTGGTGATCTGGTCGCGGATCATCCGGGCGTTTTCCCGGGCCCGCTCCAGACAAGCGGCAATGGAGTTGGGGTTATCGGCGCCGAAACTCAGGAAGGAAATAACCTCCCCGGCGGTGGGACTTTCGCTTTTCCCGGAAAAGGATTCCACGGCCCCGCTGGCCTGCAGGATTCCCTGCCAGTCCACCCGCCGACTGCCCGCCCGGTCGAGTTCGGCCTGGAGGTAGGTGTCCGCAATGCGGGCGAGATTCTCGGCCCGCTCCACATAGCGGCTGATCCAGAACAGTCCGTCGGCGACCCGGGAAAGCATCGGCTAATCCTCCAGCACCCAGGTGTCCTTGCTGCCGCCCCCCTGGGAGGAGTTCACCACCAGGGAACCTTTGCGCAAGGCCACGCGGGTGAGTCCGCCCGGCAACACGCGGGTTTTCTTTCCGGTCAGCACAAAAGGGCGCAGGTCCACATGGCGGGGCTCCACCTTGCGGTCGGCGAAGGTGGGATGGGTGGAAAGGGCGATCGTCGGCTGGGCGATGAAGTTCCGCGGATCCTTGCGGATGCGGGCGGCGCAGGCGGCCAACTCCTTCCGGCTGGCCTGGGGTCCTATCACCAGCCCGTAGCCGCCCGATTCGTTGGTCGGCTTCACCACCAATTTTTTGAGATTCTCGAGCATGTACTTCAGCCCGTCCGGTTCGGCCCCCAGGTAAGTGGGCACATTCGGCAGAATGGCCTCCTCGGAGAGATAAAACCGGATCAGCCGCGGCACGTAGGCGTAAAGGGCCTTGTCGTCGGCCACCCCGGTCCCAATGGCGTTGGCCAGGGCCACGTGCCCGCTCCGCACCGCCTGGAGCAGTCCGGGGACGCCGAGGACGGAATCCCGTCGGAACACCAGGGGGTCGAGGAAATCGTCGTCGATCCGGCGGTAGATGACGTCCACCTGGCGGGGTCCGCGGGTGGTGCGCATGAAGACCCGTTGGTTTTCCACAAAGAGGTCGCAGCCTTGCACCAGCTCGATGCCGGTGACGCGGGCCAGGAAAGAGTGTTCAAAGTAGGCGCTGTTCATCGGACCGGGAGTGAGCAGGACGATGACGGGCTCACTTTCCTGGCGGGGAGAAATTTCCCGGAGGGTCTCGAGCAGGTCGGCCGCGTAACGGTCCACCGGCCGGACGCGGTGCCCGCGGAACCATTCGGGAAAGGCCTGTTTCAGAGCCCGCCGGTTTTCCAGCACGTAGGAGACCCCGGAGGGACAGCGCCCATTGTCCTCCAGGACCATGAACTCCCCGCCATCGCCCCGGATGAGATCGGTGCCGCAGATGTGGATATGGACGTTGTGGGGGACGGGCAGGCCGGCCACCTCACGCCGGAGATGTTTGGCGGAGTGGACCAGCTCCGCCGGCAAAATCCCCTCCATGATGATTTTTTGTGGGCCGTAGATGTCCTGAAGAAAGAGATTCAGCGCGGCCACCCGCTGGACCAGTCCTTTTTCGAGCCGGGCCCACTCCTCGGCCGAGATCAGTCGGGGCAGCGGGTCGAAAGGAAAGATCCGCTCCGTGCCGGTCGGATCGTTGTAGACTGTGAAGGTAATGCCCCGCCGGAGAAAGGAGGCATCCAGCGAGGCTCGGCCTTCCTCTAGGCGGGGCGAGTCAACCAACTGGAGGCAGTCCCGCAGGTTTTCATAAAGGGGTCGGATCCTGCCGCGGCTTATCGCCATCTCATCGAACGCCTTCTGGGGAGCGTAGTCCGCCAAGCCGGCTAGCAGGGAAGTCCGCTTGGAGGATTTGGGCATCCATTTGTACTAGCAAAAATCGTGCCAACCCGAAGCCGTTAGCTTTGGAGGTAGGAAGAGACGGCTAAGCCCGGTTTGATGAAAACGGCCTGGGTTCCGCCCACCTCGCCCCAGTTTTTTTGGGCCCCATCTCACCAAACAAATTATTTTTATTTGTTTACCAGCCATCCGGCTTGTGGAATGTGCCTTGGTTATCGGCCAGCTCCCCGGGAAATACCGCCCTGCGTAAAAGACTCGGACGAAGATGTTTGTAAAACGTGGCCTGTTTTTTAAGCACAGTGCATGGATACTTTTGTGGATTTAAAACGCCCACCGGCTTGCCTAAACCCGTCATGACCAAGCGCACCGGTTCCAACAAGTCGGAATCCCCGCTCACCACCACGGCACAATCAAACCGCTGCAGGTGGGCGTCATTCAGAAGATGGGTGGCTAAATTGACGTCAGAGCCCTTCTCCTCTGTTTTGATCACCTCCACCGTGGCTGGCCCTCCTGGAGAAGGATGAGCCAAAGGCATCCTGATCATCTTCTTGAGAAAATGACCCAAAAAGATCTCCGTCCCCGGCCGTGTGGAGAGGGCCCTCAAGTACAAGCCTTGGCGAAGCGGCTGGTCGGGGTCGTTGGCGCGTGGCTGCATACGGGCCGTATAATACTTCAGCCCCACGATGCGATGATGGGAGGCCAGATGCATACGGACAGCTTCCCACACGTCCAGCCACTTGTACGGGGTGGATCGTAAG
>DFCD01000018.1:3572-3741 GCA_002366885.1 Verrucomicrobia bacterium UBA3063 | reverse complement strand
GCGGCATGGATTTCCTGGTCTGGTTCGAACCGGAGCGGGTGATGCCGAATACCTGGCTGGCCACGAACTACCCCCAATGGCTGCTTGCGCCCGCGGCCAATCTTCTTCCGGAACGAAACTACCAGGTCACGGACAATTTCCGGCTCTTGGATTTCGGCAATTCCAACGC
>DFCD01000018.1:0-3495 GCA_002366885.1 Verrucomicrobia bacterium UBA3063 | reverse complement strand
AAGCTGGATGTCTGTTCCGGCACCGGAAGCCGCATCGACTTCGAGGTCATGCGAAGGGCCATGAATCTCACGCGGGCCGACAGTGCTTGGTGGGAGTCGGTCCCCGATCAGGCCAAGACCCTCGGTCACGCGCCCTGGACTCCCCATACCGGTATCGGGGCAGTCTCCGACATCCCTTATGATTTTCGGAGCGGCCTGGGCGCGGTGTTCTGCGTCAATTTTGACTTCCTGAGCACGAACGATGCGGATTGGGAAAAGTGGAGGCAGCTTTTGGCGCAGGTCCAGAGCCTCCGGGAAATTTATAGCGGCGATTTCTACCCTTTGACTACGTGGAGCCTATCCGAAACAAACACGGCGGCGTGGCAATACCACCGGTCCGACTTGGGGAAATCGGTGGTGCAGGTTTTCCGACGCAGCCAGGCAGGGATTCCTTCGGGGGGGTATCGATTCTGGCCCAAAGGTTTGGATTCGAGCGCGACTTACACGGTAACGGATGTCGATAAGCCGTCCGAGTGGTCGCGGATGTCGGGGGCGGCATTGATGAGCAACGGTTTGGCGGTTTCCCTCCCGCAGCAGCCGCAATCGGCCCTCCTCATTTTGCGCAAAGACTCCGCCGGGTCCGGCGTTCCCTGGTCCTCTCCGGCAGAGTGGAGGGGCTTCTACAGTTTAACTAACTCCTGGACTGACGATAAAGATGGCGACGGCTACAAAGAGCTCCTCGAGTATGCCTTGGGCGGGAACCCCAACTCGGCTGAACCCAAGGGCCTGATGTCCTCGTCCACCACCAATTTCGGCGGAAGCAATGCCTTGATTCTGCGCTGGAACCAGAGAATCGATACCGCGGTGCAGCCCCAATGGAGCACCAATTTGTCCGCGACCGGCTGGTCCAGTGCGGGCCTGGTCACAAAGAACATCGGCTCCGTTACCAACGGCATGCAGTCGAAAGAGACTTCCCTCCCCATGGATTCCTTCCCCCGAAAATTCCTGCGCCTCACGGCACCTGTGCCATAAAAGCGTCGGGATCCATCATCGCTTCCATGGGGACTCCCTCCATTGTCAATCCGCGTCAACCATCGTCGTCGGAGCGGTGCATGAGGTGTGCCAGTTTGAAAAAGATACCGCTTTTACGTTTATGGGCCCGCGTTGCCGGGCGAAGCAAGGCCATGTGGATTGCTTGGTGGGCCGCCAGCGCCCCCCTGATCGCAGTCCAACCTGCGGAACCCTGGGACTCGGTCGACCGGGCGGTTCAGCCTTTTCTGGAAAATCAGGTGGCAAAGTTGCCTTTCACTTTCCGGTGGGGTGGAACCAACTCGCGGGAGCTTCTGGCGGGTTGGAAGGAGACGACAGAGGTGAAGGAGGTCGACGCCCAGCGCACCAAGGTCACGATGAAGTTCACCGATCCCGCCACCCAATTTGAGGCACGGGCCGAGGCGGTGATCTACCGTGATTTTCCCGCGGCGGAGTGGGTTCTGTGGTTCCGCAATGACAGCGCAAAACCCTCCCCCCTTCTTGAGGAGGTGAACGCGCTCGATCTCCAGTTACCCACCTCGGCGGAGACGGAACCGGTTCTGGAGGTGAATTACAACCGGGGCACGAACGTTAAAGGGGAAAACCTTCCCGGAGCGGATGAATTTCAGCCCGCGCAGGTGAGTTTGCGCCCGGGGGATCGATGCAGGTTTGTGCCTTACGGCGGCCGCCCCTCCGACAAGGTGTTGCCTTTCTTCCGCTTGGATTCGATCGGCGGAAAGAGCGGTCTTTTCTGGGGGATCGGCTGGACTGGCGAATGGGCCGCGACCTTCGCACGGGACGGAGCGGGTACCACCTCGCTGTCCGCGGGAATCCGGCAGATGAAGGCCAGCCTTCAGCCCGGGGAAGAAATCCGGACTCCGTCGATCCTCGCCATGGCTTGGCGCGGCAAGGATCCGGACGACGGTCACAATCAGTTTCGTCGCCTGCTCTTGGAACACTTCACCCCGCGGATCAACGGGAAACCGGTGGTCCCTCCGATTTCCGCCGGCGTGCATGGCGTGATCCCTTTCGAGAAAACCACCGAGACCAATCTTCTGGAATGCCTGGCGAACATCTCGGCCCACAATCTTCCGGTCGATAACTTCTGGGTCGATGCGGGCTGGTACACCTGCCCACCGGAGCCGAGCGGATGGGACAAGACCACGGGATCGTGGACGCCGGATCCCGTCCGCTTTCCCAACGGACTGCGCCCGGTGGCCGAAGCCGCCAAGAGGCAGGGCCTGGATTTTCTCCTCTGGTTTGAGCCCGAGCGGGTGATGCCCAAAACTTGGTTGGCCGACAACCATCCGGAATGGCTTCTCGAACCCGCCGATTTTCTGCCGGAACGCAAATATCAAAAGGACTCCAACTTTCGTCTGCTCGACTTCGGAAATCCCGCGGCGCTGGCCTGGGCCAAAGAATACTTCTCCAAGTTTGTTCGCGATCAAGGGGTGACCATATTTCGGATGGACTCCAACCTTCACACGATCCTCTATTGGCAGAACCAAGAGCCGCCGGATCGGGTCGGCATGAGGGAGACCCGGCATGTGATGGGGCTGTACGACTTTTGGGACTCGATCGTGTCCGAAAATCCGGGCCTAAAACTCGACATCTGCTCCGGAACGGGCAGCCGGATCGACTTCGAAGTGATGCGAAGAGCCATGATCCTCACGCGGGCGGATGGTGCGTGGTGGAAGCCCGTGGCCGATCAAGCCAAGACTTTGGGTCACGCACCGTGGACCCCCCACACCGGCATCGGGACAGTCTCCGATGCTCCGTATGATTTCCGAAGCGGCTTGGGCGCAATCTTCGGCGCCAATTTCAACTACCTAAGCAAAAACGAGCTGGATTGGGACCGTTGGAAAGAGCTCTTGGCGCAGGTTAAGGACCTTCGGGAAGTTTACTGCGGGGACTTTTATCCCCTGACCGGCTGGAGCCTGGCCGAAGAAGACATGGCGGCATGGCAATACAGCCGGCCCGACTTGGGAAAGGCGGTGGTGCAGGTTTTCCGGCGCAGTAAGGCCGAGCCGCCTTCCGAGGGCTATCGGGTGCAACCTCGCGGACTGGAGCCGAAAGCCATGTACACGGTGACGGATGCCGACAAACCATCGGTGCCATCGCGGATGTCAGGGGAGGAATTGATGAAGGGTGGCCTCGTGGTTTCTTTTTCGCAGAAACCACAATCAGCCTTCTTGATCCTGCAAAAGGACTCAGCCGGCTCCGGAACTGACAAAAAAAGAAATTAGAGTCTGGGATGGAGGAAAACTCTACCCGCCTTTGCCCGGCTCTCTTCGAAACAGTCTTTTCAAGAAATCCATCATCTTCGCCTTCCAAAGAGAATCGCCATCCCGATACAACTCCAGTTCCTGGAGGGTGAATGGCTTTCCCTTCGGCAGGTAAAGCCGAACATATCGCGCCGTGAAGGCGGGAACCCTTCGTTCACAACGCTCCTCATGGTTGTCGGTGACCTTGTCCACGTCCGTCCAG
>DFCD01000147.1:6876-15361 GCA_002366885.1 Verrucomicrobia bacterium UBA3063 | reverse complement strand
GAATGGCACGATTGATCCGGCGGCAGGCGAGGTGACGGAGGGGGTAGTGACGTTTGTTGCGGGATCCACCACGGCCGGCACCCTCAAAGTCGTCACCACGCGCGTTGATGGGAGCGGCAACTTCATCCTGATCTTCTCGGCGATGCCGGGAACCAAGTGGCAGCTGCAAAAGACGGCATCGCTGAGCTCGCCGCTCTGGGTGGATGTGGGATCCTCCGTGACGTCCGACTCCAACGGGTATGTGTATTTTGTCGATCCCACGGGAAGCGCGAATTCCGGGTTCTACGAGGCGTACATGGTGCCGTGATGGCTGGTTGAGGTTCTCTTCCGGTCAGGGAATATCCGGGGTTGCGGCGCGGAGACGGGGGTTTTCGCGATTAAGAACCGGAAAGCAAATCCCAGACAACCCTTCGCTTGCGGCGGGAGGGAACGGCGACAGAATGAATTTCCGTGCAAACAGGTACGTTCTTCCTATCCCTTGCCGAGAAGCTGGTTCGGCATCCGAAGCGGATTGTTTTTCCCGAGGGAACCAATCCGCAGGTGGTGCGGGCGGCGGCCCACTATGCCCGTTTGCGGCTCGGTCCGGTGGTGCTGCTGGGCAAACCGGAACTGATCAGAAAGCAGGCCAAGATTCAGAAGGTGGATCTGGACCGGGTGATGTTGCTGGATCCGGTGCATGGGCAAGACCGGCAGATGTTCGTGGATCATCTGCGGGGGCAGGCTGGCAACGAGAAGCTCCGACTGGGCGCGATCCAGGACCGGCTTTCCGACCCGATCCTTTACGCCACCCTGATGCTGCGCTTCAACCAGGTGGACGGTCTGGTGGCCGGGGTGGGGGCCTATTCGGGAAGTGTGCTGCGTCCTCTCATCAAAATGATCCCTCGTTTGCCCCAGTTTTCCCGCATATCCAGCGCCACCATCTTGGAGTGTCCGGACAAGACGGTGGGGGACGGGGGTTTGCTGATCGCCGGGGACGCGGCGGTGGTGCCCACGCCGAAGGCGGAGGAGTTGGCGGCAACGGCGGTGGGCTTGGCAGCGCTCAAGCTGCAGCTGACGGGCCGCTGCGCCCGGGTGGCCCTACTTTCTTACTCGACCAAGGGAAGCGCCGCGGCGAATGAGGAGATCCGGAAGGTGACGGAGGCGACGAGGAAGGCGCAGCAACTGGCGGCCAAGATCGGCGTGAAAGCCGACATGGACGGGGAACTGCAAATCGATGCCGCCCTCCACCCAGCCAAGGCGAAGCTCAAGGCAGCGGGCTCCCCGGTGGCTGGCCGGGCGGACTGCCTGGTGTTTCCCGATCTCAGTTCGGGGAATATTTGCATCAAGGCGATCCAGCAGTTCGGGAATGTCCGCACCTACGGCAACATTCTGCTGGGTTTGCGGTTGCCGGCGGCGGAAATCAGCCGAGGTGCCGATGAGCAGGAGGTTTTGGGAGTGGCCGCGATTGTCGGACTTTTGGCGGTCGAGTACCGGAAACTGTATCCCGAGCCGAGCGCGCCTTCGGATTCCAGAAATATCTGAACGTGATGGAATTGAACAAGGTCACGCCACGCGTTTATGTGGCGGCCACACGGCAGGATGATGGCAAGACTACCTGTTGCCTCGGGCTTTACGCCGCTCTGAAAAAGAGGTTTCCGAGGATTGGGTACATCAAGCCGGTGGGTCAGCGCTTCGTGGAGGTGGCTGGAAAAAAGGTGGATGAGGACTCGGTCCTGGTCAGCGACACCTACGACGTGAATCTCCCGATCGAGGCGATGTCGCCGATCGCGGTGGATCGGATGTTTACCCGCAACTATCTCCAGGCAGGGAACCTGTCGCAGATGGAGGAGACGATCATCTCCGCCTTCAACCGGGTGGCTTGGGAGCATGATTTTGTGATCATTGAGGGAACCGGGCATGCCGGGGTTGGCAGCGTGATTGACCTCTCCAACGCGCGGGTGGCGCAGTTGCTCGGCAGCAAGGTGATCATCGTGACAACCGGCGGGGTGGGGAGGCCGGTGGACGAGGTCAGCCTGAACCTGGCGCTTTTTGAAAAGCAGGGGCTGGAGGTGATCGGGGTGGTGTTGAATAAGGTGCTGCCCGCGAAAAGTGAGGCGCTCCGGCCCTGGGCGGAGCGGGCCTTTGCAAAGATGAAGCTGCCGATCCTGGGGGCAATTCCCGACCTGAGCGAATTACGGCGCCCGATCCTCGCGCAAGTGGCCAGGGAGCTGGGCGGGGAGTTCCTTTCCGGGGAAAGCTTCAAGCGCCGCCGCGTGCGGTCGATCGCCATCGGGGCGATGACGGCGGCGCGGATCAAGGAGCAGCTGGGTGCCGGGAGCCTGCTGATTACCCCGGGGGATCGGGAAGACCTTTTGCTGGCGGTGCTGGAGAATCAACCCAAGCGGGCCACCGATTCCAAGTTGGCGGGAATTTTGCTGACCGACGGGCTCAGGCCGCAACCGGGACTCGTTCGGATGATGAACGACAAAGGGGTACCGAGCGTGGCGGTGGCGGCGGACAGCTACGCGGTGACTGCCCGGATTGACCGGATGACCGTGAAGACGGATCCCGGGGACGAGGAAAAAATCAAGGTGATCCAAAAGACGGTGGCGGATCATCTCGATGTGTCCCTGATCCTGGAAAGAATCGGGGCGGAGAAGCCGGGGGCCGAGGGTAGACGCTAAGCTTCCCGGGCGCCGGCGGCCGGGCGGCCCACCGGGTTCACCGCCGGGCGCGGCATTTCCAGGGGTGTGCCGGTGTAGTGGCGGAGGAATTCCTCCTGCACGCGGTGGCGGGGCGATCCCTCCGCCCGCGGAGCGCGGGTGTATTGGCCGGCCGGTCCGAGGATCCGTGCCTTGGTGTTGTCCGCAAGATAGGAGGGGACGATGCCATCGAGGATGCTCCGGCGGAGTTCTGGATCGAGGATGGGGAAGACGACTTCCACGCGACGGTGCAGGTTGCGCGGCATGAGGTCGGCGCTCCCGAGGTAAAGGAGGGGTTCTCCGTCGTTTTGGAAAACATAGATCCGGCTGTGTTCGAGAAAGCGATCCACGATGCTGCGGACACGGATGTTTTCGCTGAGACCGGGTACGCCCGGCTGAAGGCAGCAGATTCCCCGGATGACCATGTCCACGGGAACGCCCTCCTGCGAGGCGGCGTAGAGGGTGTCGATCATCTGCTGGTCGACCAGGGAATTGACCTTGATAAAGATGCCCGCCTTGCGGCCGGCGCGGAGGTGGGCGCGCTCCCGGTTGATCATCTCGATCAGGCGGGGGGCGAAGTTGAACGGGGCGACCAGCAACTCGTCGAAATGGGCGGTTTCGGACATTCCCGTGAGGACGTTAAAGAGGGCGGCGGCCTCCGTGGTGAGGGAGGAGCGGGAGGTGAGCAGGCCAAGGTCGGTATAGAGCCGGGCGGTGCGGGGGTGGTAGTTGCCGGTGCCCAGATGCAGGTAAGACCGGAGGTGACCCTCCTCGCGGCGAACGATCAGCAGGGTTTTGCAGTGGGTCTTCAACCCCACCAGGCCATAGACCACATGGATACCGGCTTCCTCCATTTTTCTGGCCCAGGCGATGTTGTTGGCCTCGTCAAAGCGCGCCTTGAGCTCGACCAGCACGGTGACCTGCTTTTCGTTGCGGGCGGCCAGGATGAGGGCGTTGATGACGGGGGAATCTCCGCTGGTCCGGTACAGGGTCATCTTGATGGCAAGGACGGCCGGATCCTCCGCGGCGTTTTCCAGTAGGGTGACGATGGGGGTGAAGCTTTCGTAGGGATGGTGGAGAAGGATGTCTTTTTGCCGGATGGCCTCGAAATCGGCCGGGCCTCCCGGCAGGGAAGCCGGTTGGGCCGGAGTGAAGGCGGGGTCGCGGAGGGAGATGTCGTTGCGGCCGGCCTCGGTGAGGGCGAAGAGCTGGGTGAGGTTGACGGGGCCGATGACCCGGTAGACGTCCTCCGGCCGGAGATGGAGGCGGCCGAGGAGGTAGTTTTCGATCTCCACGGGGCAATCCTCGGGGATCTCCAGGCGCACGGCGGCGCCGCGGTTCCGCTTTTGGAGTTCCTCCTCGATGGTGAGGAGCAGGTTCTGGGCCTCCTCCTCGTCGATATAGAGCTCACTGTTGCGGGTGATGCGGGTGGGCCAGGCCCCGTGGATTTTCATCCCGGGAAAAACCTCGCCGACAAAGTGGCGGACGAGTTCGGACAAAAGAAGGAACTCCTTCCGGTCCGGTTGATCGGAGGGAAGGGCGAGGATCCGGGGGATGCCGCGGGGAACCTGGACGAAGGCATGGCGGGTACTTTCCTGGATGCCCGGCTTGGAGTAGAGAACTGCCAGATTGACGGATTTGTTGAGCAGCTGGGGAAAAGGGTGGCTGGGGTCGACGGCCAGCGGGGTGAGGATGGGAAGGATGTCCTTGCGGAAGGTTTCCCGGCTCCAGGCCACCCTGGTCTCGTCCAGGCCGGAGACCGTGCGGAGAAAGATGTTTTTTTCCGCCAGGGCGGGCAGGAGAGTTTGGTGGAGCAGGTGGTATTGGTCCGAGACCATCCGCTGGACCCGCTGGCGGATGGCGGCGAGGGTTTCCCCGGGACGAAGCCCGTCGGGGCCGTGGGCATCGCTGCGGTTTTCCAACAACTGCTTCAGGGCGGCCACGCGGATCTCGAAGAACTCGTCAAGGTTGGAACTGACAATCGTCAGGAATTTCAACCGCTCCAGCAGGGGTTGGGTGGGATCCTCGGCCTCCTCGAGCACCCGCTGGTTGAATTCCAGCCAACTCAGCTCCCGATTGATGTATGCGGAGGCGTTTGTTGGCATTCCAACACCGTAGCCGAAAAAACCCCGAAAATCGAGCCTAAGCGCGTGCTAAGAATTTCACCCGAATGCTTTGGCCTGCCACCCGAAGCCCAGCCGCCAGGCGCAGGCGTAGGGTGGTTGCGGGGGCAGGATTTTCCTCCTACGCCGAAGGCTTCGGAGGACCATCGGGAACCTGCTCCAAAAGACGTTTTTTCCAAAAGGCAGCCCCAGAGCCACTTTTAAAATATTTTTCCAGGCTTATGGCGGTTTTCCGGGAGCGACAAGCGACATAGGCTTCCAAATCCCACGGCAGAAACTTTGCGGTGAAAGGATTCCTGCCGGAATTGTGTTCCCGCAGCCGAACTTCTAGGTCGGTGGTAAAGCCCACATAGGTTTTCTTTGGGTTTGCTGAGCTTCGTAGAATATAGACGAAGAACATGCTGACTCATGCGTTGGCCTGCCACCCGAAGCCCANNAGGCGCAGGCGTAGGGTGGTTGCGGGGGCAGGATTTGAACCTGCGGCCTTCAGGTTATGAGCCTGACGAGCTACCTGGCTGCTCCACCCCGCGATCTGAAGAAAATCATACGATGGGGTAGGGAGGGAGTCAACCGGCAGGAGGATGGTTCTTCTTTCGCCTCCCGTGCCCGCCTAGGGTTTGGCGTGGCTGAGAACGGGCAACTTCATCCGCTGAACCGGCGGGCGCGGATTTCGATCTACGCAGCCGTCTTTCTGGCCTTCCTCGATAACTTCGTGCTTCTTCCGGTGATTGCGCCCCGGGCTGCGGAACTGGGCGGTGGATCCGTCGGGGTGGGTGCGGCGGTCGCGGCCTACAGCTTTGCGAATCTGATTTTCAACCTGCTGGGCGGCTTTTTGGCCGACCGGTTTGGACGGCGCCGGATCGTCGTCTGGGCGCTGGTGGCCAGCCCGTTGGCGATCGGGAGTTACGCCTGGGCCGATTCGATCGGCTGGTTTTTGACCGCCCGTCTGTTTCACGGGGCCACCGGAGGAGTTCTGGCCACTTCCTTATTGGCGATGCTCGGTGATGCCTCCCCGCAGGGAGCCCGGGGGCAGGTGTTAGGCCAGGCCGGCGCGATTATTGGCCTGACAGCTTTGCTCGGACCCGTGGCAATGGCCGTCATCATCATGGCGGCCGGCTTGCCGGGGGTTTTCCTGGGTCTGGCGGCAATTTTGGCCCTCGGGTTGATCCCGGTCGTGCCGTGTCTGCCCGACACCCTGAAAGCCAGCCCCAAAATCCGTCTTGGTCAGGGATGGGGGAAGTTGCTGGCAGAGCCTGAAATTCGCACGGCTCTCATCGCAATTTTCGGGCTCGAGGCGGCCGTGGGCATCGTCGCGGGATTCCTGAGGACCGTGGTGACGGGCCGGGAGCTTGGGCCTGTCGCCGTGACCACCCAGAGCGGGCTGCTTTTCAGTCTTTTTGGGGCCGTGGCCATCGCCGTCATGCTCAGTCCCTGGGCCGGACGGGTGGATCGGCAAGGGCCGCGGGGCCCTTGTATGGCGGGGTTACTCTCGGTGGGGGCAGCCTTGGCTTTGCTGGGCAGCGGACAGGGTTCCTTGGCCTGGGTGGCGATGCTCTTTTATGGGGCGGGTTACGGGCTGATCTTTCCTGCGGCGGCGGGGACCATCGCCATCGCCACGGGCAGGGAGGACAGGGGAAGAGGGAACGGACTGTTAAACTTTTTCTTCGACCTGGGACTTGTCCTCGGGCCGGTGGTGGCGGGGGTTTTCGCCTACGCCTCCAGTGTGAATCCGTTTTTGACGGGAATGGCGTTTGTCGGATTAGCGGTAGGGCTGATGTTGTGGGCGGTGAGAAAGTGAATTTTTCGGCCCGCCGGGACGTCGGGCCCTACCAAGTTTGAACCTGGGTAGGGCCTGACTTCCGGGCAGGCCGCGTTAAACATTATCCCTTCAAGAATCCCGGAAGCTGTTCCACTCCAAAGTCGGCGAGGATGCGGTCGCCCATCTGCAGCACCGGGGCCTTGGTCTGGCCGGAGAGCTTTTTCATTTCCTCGAAATAAGCCGGGCTGGAGCGAACTTCCCGACGCTCGTACTTCACGCCCAGCTTTTGCAGCTCCTCCTCGGCGGCGATGCACCAAGGGCAGCCCTGTTTGATGTACAGGATGGTAGCCACCGATTAAGCGGGGACGGCTTCGGAACGGGAGTTTTTCTTCTGGGAGAGGGCGGTTTTGACGAGGTTCTGGCCGAAGTCCCAGAGCGGGCCGGGAAATTTGCCGAGGTCGCTGAGGACGTCGTCGAAAGCGTGCACAAACCGGTCGATCTCCCTCTCGCCGATGATCAGCGGGGGAAGGATTTTGACGATGTCGGAGTTGTGGGCGGCCACCTGGGAGAGGATCCGGTGCTTCTGCAGCAGGGGGGTGACGATCATCTGGGGGAAGAGGCCCTTGTCCATGGCGTGGATGGCCTTCCAGGCCAGCTTCAGTTTGAGTGACTTCGGCTCCTTGAACTCGATGGCGATCATCAGGCCCTTGCCGCGGACCTCATCGATGACATCGTGCTTCTCCTGCAGGGCGCGGAGTTTGGACATGAGCTGTTCGCCGCGCAGGGCGGCGTTTTCCACGAGGTGCTCCTGCTCGGTGATGTGGAGGCTGGCGAGGCCGCAGGCCATGGCGAGGTTGTTGCGCCCGAAGGTGGTGGAGTGGGCGACACAGCGGTCGAGCCGGGAGAAAATACCCTGGTAGATCGGCCGGCGCATGACGATGGCCGCGCAGGGGACGTAACCACCGGAAAGGGCCTTGGCGAGGGTGACGATGTCGGGGTCGAGATTCCAGTGCTGGAAGCCGAACCATTTGCCGGTCCGGCCGAGGGCGGTCTGGACTTCGTCGGCGATGAAGAGGGTTCCGTATTTACGGCAAAGTTCCTGGGCGGCGGGGAAGTAGTCGTCCTTCGGATACTTCACGCCCTTGCCTTGGACGGGTTCGAAGATGAAGGCGGCCACGTCCTTGGAACGGAGCTTTTTCTCCAGGTCGTCGATGTCCCCGAACTTGACGAAGTCAGCGCCGGGGAGGAAAGGCTCGAAGTCCTCGCGGAAGTTGCCGGAATGGGTGATGGAGAGGGCGCCGAAGGTGAGGCCGTGGTAGGAGCCCTCCTGGGCGAGGATGCGGGGGCGTTTGGTGTAGGCGCGGGCGAATTTGAGGGCACCTTCGACGGACTCGGTGCCGGAGTTGCAGAGGAAGCAGGCATCGCGGGGGGCGAGTTTCTTGGCGAGGGCCTCGGCAAGCAGTCCGGAGAGAACCGAGCAGTCCATCTGGACCATGTTGGGGAGGTCGAGTTCAAGGACATCCCGGATGGCTTTCTGGACGGTGGGATGGTTGCGGCCGACGTTGAAGACGCTGTAGCCGCTCAGAAAGTCGAGGTAGTCCTTGCCGTCGAGGTCGTAGAGGTAGGCGCCTTCGGCCCGGGCGTAAACCTTGTCGAATCCGATGGTGCGTTGGACCTTCACGAGCGTCCGGTTCACGTACTTGTCGTGCAGGTCGTAGTTCTCGCCCAACCGGGTGAGGATGGTGTCTTTCAGGTCGAATTCAGCCATGGGAAGTAAGGTAAATAGCAAAAAGACCCCGCCCCGCAAGAGGGTTGGGTTTCTTGGTTAAAGTTTAAGTTTAAGTTCCATTCGATCCTATATTGTAAAATATTGATAGACAACGGCTATTGTAAATAAATCAAGAAGGCCCTCTAATGAAAAT
>DFCD01000147.1:5213-6796 GCA_002366885.1 Verrucomicrobia bacterium UBA3063 | reverse complement strand
CGTGAGTTCCATCAGATTTCTTGTTCTTCTTGCGCAGGTCTTTGTGGTGACCTGGTCCCATGCCCAGGTGAGGGTGGTCGATTTTGGCGGCGGATCCTCCGCTTACGATGGTTGGAACAACCTGAACACCGCGAATTTTTCCGGATACGGCGGTTTTCCCGGAGCCAGTCCCTGGCCGGCACCCATCGGCTCCAATGCGGCTGGTTCGGCGGACGCCGAATTGAACCGCATCGCCGGGGCCCCGAACGGCGGTGGGCCGTTTCTTTCCTCCTCCTCGATTTACTTTGGCAATTTCCTCCAGGTTCCCAACGCACTTGGCGGAACCCTGCGGGTATCCGATCCCACTCCGCTGGCCAACCTGCAAACGCTGGTTTTTCAAATCCAGATCGGCGAGGTGTTGGGCTACGATTTTTACAATCCCACCGGCGCCCCCGCCCTCAAGGTGAACGGGGGAACATCCGCGGTGAGCCCGCTTTCTTCCGGGGTTCTCGATCGCTACCAGAGCGGGGTCTTCACCAGTCCCGCGACGGGTTTGGATGAGCCGGTCTATGTGAATACCTGGGGATACCAGTGGGATGTCAGCACCTTTGGGCCGATCAATTCCTTCACGATTGATTTCAGCGGCGTCACCCATTCGCAGATTTACGAACTCCGGCTCGACCAGAGTTCGCAGCCCTTTGCCGCAGCCGTCATTCCCGAGCCCTCCGTCTCCCCGTTGCTGTTTGCCGCCGGCCTGTGCTGGCTGGCCCGCCGGCGCGCCTGCCGGTAAGGACCCGCGTTTTTTTGATGAGGAAAAAATTCCGCAACGAGGGCTTTAGTCTGGTGGAACTCCTCGTGGGGGTGGTGATCCTGGCCGTTTTAGCCGGAGTCAGCGGCGCCGCTTACCAAAAGGCGATGGGCAAGGCCTCGCTGGCCGCCGAGGTCAACGCCGGGAAAAACCTGACCCAGGCCTATCTTCTCGCCGCCTCGGAAAACGGCGGGCGTTATCTGGCCGCCTACGACCAAACCGCCCGGAACCAGACCGTCCTCAACGCCCAGGGCCGGCCCGTTTCCATGCCCGAGGTGAAATACCGCTACCCCTTCCGCCTGGCCCCCTATTTCAATTATCAGATGGAAGGCACGATCTTGGTGAACCGGAACGAGGCCCAAATCATCCGGCAAATGGGCTCGGGCGGCATGATGTACGATTACGGCCTGAGCGTCTTCCCGGCGATGGGTATCAACCGATATCTGGTGGGGGGGAGTTTCGATGCCAACGGGGGGTTGGAACACTCCGGGGAGTGCATCCGGACCCCGGGGCAGGCGGACAAGTCGGTGATTGTTTTTGCCTCGGCGGGCAGTTCCGAGGTCGACGGGTACGAGTACGTCACCCCGCCAAACGGCCCCCGGGGACAATGGAGCTCGGCCCCATGGACCAAGGATTCCGACCCGGGAAATTACGGGCATCTGGCCGCCCGCTTCGACGGCAAGGCGGTGGCAGGATTTCTCGACGGATCTGTCCGGGTTCTCTCCCTGGATGAGTTGCGGGACATGCGCCTGTGGAGCCGGAACGCGGCCCTGGCCAACGATCCCAACTACCGGCC
>DFCD01000147.1:854-5183 GCA_002366885.1 Verrucomicrobia bacterium UBA3063 | reverse complement strand
GTGGCCTGGGCGGCCTTGACCATCGAATCCTGCTCGGCGGGCGTCCAGGCGATCGCATCCATGTCGGCACGGAACTTCATCCACAGGCCCCGCTGGGCCTCGCCGTGGGGATCCAGATATTTCAGCGCGGTGATCCGGGCCCGACCGCCCAAAGCCTTGGCGATATAGCGGGCTCCGTTCTTGCTGCCCTCAAACACGTAGTAGATCCCCATCAGGGTGGCGGGGGAGGGAGCGCTTTTGATCTCCGCGACCAGTCTGGTCGCACCTTTCATCGGCTGGATGGACTTTAAATCCACGCCCAGCTGGGCCAGATCGGACTCCAGATTCCTCGTCTGGTAAAGATCGGGCAGACCGAGCGACTGCAGGCGGGCGTCCTTTTTCAACGCCGCGTCCGTGGCGGCTTCCAGCTCCCGGTGAATCAGCCAACGCTGGGCGAGATACTTCTTGTACTGGTCCTGACCGATGGCTCCGGCGACCAGAGCCGCTTCAAGGGGTTTGGACTCCGCCTCGGCGTGTTGGGCGGCGGTCTCCGATTTGAGCCGGCCCATGATGCCGGCCGAACTGGTTGCTGCCCCGGTGTACATGGAGGGATATTCCCAAAACCTCCGGTTGGAACAAGCCGTGAGGTGGCCGGCTATTGGTTGGTGCGGTTGAGCCGGTTGAGTTTCCGCCCGTCGGCATTCGAGGGAAGGGATACGGAGGAGTCCCGCATGCCCGCGGGAACCGAATCCAGCGAAAACACCCCGCCGGAGGAGGAAACGTATCCGGAAGGTCCGGAGGAAGTGTTGGAGGAAGACTCTTTCTCTGGCGGGGCCGGGGGTTTTGGCTGGGCGCCGTTGAAGACCGCACAAACCTCGCCGGATTTCGTCCGGGCGATGCCAATGCCGCCCAGGGTGCTGGATTCCCGCAGTAAATTTCCGCGGTGCCCGTCGCTCCCCATCCAGGCCTGCAGGATGGCCCGGGGGGATCCATCGGCCACCGGGCCGTAGATGTTTTCCGAGAGATTTTTCCACCCGTGCTCGTTGAGGAGGCTCTTGGTCAGTTCCCGGTGGAACTGGGAATTTTTCTCCGCCATCCGGGCCGCCCATTCGCCGGCCAAGGAGTCTAGTTTGGCGCTGCGGGTGAGGGGGGCTGCGCCCGCTTTCGCGCGCTCCTGGTTGATGAGGGAGAAGAGACGANNGCAGAAACCGGCGGAGCATCGGCTACCAGAAGAACCAGTTCTTGGTGACGAGAACGTAGGCGGCAAGGCCGGCGTTGGCGGCGGCGTGGACGAGGATGACGGCCTTGAGCGACTTCGTCTTCAAAAACCACCACCCGGCAATCAGGCCGAAAAGCAGGGCCGAGCCGACCTCCACGTGGACCATGGCAAAGGCCACGGTGGTGATATAGAACGAAAGGGGCTGAAAGGTGCCGAGCGGCACCTCCTCAAACTCCGGCTTGATGATCGTCCGCATCAGATACCCGCGCCAAAAAAGCTCCTCTAGAATTGGCACTAATACGACATGGCCAAAAAATCTAAACAAAATTGCCAACACACCAGGTACTACGCCGATTTGGAAGGCCGCTTCAAATGGGAACGCATTGTCCCGCTCCTTTATCCTCGGCATCCAGGGATCCAGGGCGATCCAAAGCACGATCGCGCCGAGTCCCAGGAGAATGGAATCCTTCACCCGGGCCGGCGCGGGATCCTGGCCCCGGTAGCGGGGCTTCAGCCAGCTCAGGAGGCCTAGAATCACAACGCAGCACAGGATGTAGATCCACCACTTTTGCTCGGGATATTTATTCCAAACAGTGAGAAACGCCATGAACACGGCAAAGGGGGCGACGAAAGGGAAGCCCGGGCCGTTGATGAGTTTTTTCATGCCGGATTCGGAACCCTAAACAGCCCCGTGTTAAAGGCGAGCCTATCCGATCCGGCGAAGGGCGTCGGCGGCGGCGGAGGATTCGGCCGACTTGCGGCTACGGCCGGTGCCGCGGCCGATTTCCACGTCGGCCAGGAGCACGCGGACGGTGAAGGTCTTCTCATGGTCGGGACCGACGGAGTCCACCAGCTCGTAAGAGGGTACAGGCTGGTTGCGGGACTGGAGCAGTTCCTGGAGCTGGCCCTTGGGGTTGGACTGGTCCGCGAGGGTTTCCGCCTCGGCAAGGCGTCGGCCGTACGCGTTTTTCACCCAGGCGCGGGCGGGGTCGTAACCGGCGTCGAGGAAGATGGCCCCCAGCACGGCTTCCCAGGCATCGGCGAGCGCGCCGGGTGACTCGTGGATCTTGTCGCGGGCGGCATCGGCGCCGACCTTGAGCTGGGCGGTGAGGCCGAGCTCCTTGCCGAGTTGGGCAAGGGTGTGCCGGTTGGCCAGGCTGGCGCGCATCGCGGTGAGGTCGCCCTCGGGGGCCCGGGGAAACTGCTCCACCAGCAGATCGCTGAGCGTGGCCTGGAGGACGGCATCGCCGAGGAACTCCAGCTGCTGGTTGTCGCCGTCCGGACCGGCCCCGGTGCGGGCGGAGGGATGGGTAAGGGCGCGCTGAAGGAGATCGGCTTTCCGGAACGGGTGGCTAAGGGGAAGGCTCATCGGGAGTTGTTGCCTTTTTGCGCCCGCGGATGGAAACGGTCAAACGTCGCGGCAAGGCGATCCTCGTCCACGTGGGTGTAAATCTCGGTCGTGCTAATGCTGGCGTGGCCGAGGAGTTCCTGGATGACCCGGAGGTCGGCGCCGCCGGTAAGCAGGTGGGTGGCGAAGGAGTGGCGGAAGAGGTGGGGATAGACGCGGGTGTCGAGCCCGGCGGCCTGGGCGGCTTTTTTCACGATGCCCCAGAGGTGGGTGGTGGTGAGGCGGCGCCCGTGGTTGCCGAGGAACACCTCGCCGCCGGAACGGGAACGCACGAGCTTGGGCCGTCCGGTTTCCAGGTAGCGGCGGAGGGCCTCCTCGGCGGCCTTGCCGAGAAGGACGAGGCGTTCCTTGTCGCCCTTGCCGACAACGCGGGCGGAGCCGGATTCGAGGTCGAGCTGCTCGATCCGCAGGGAGAGGATCTCGGCGGCGCGGAGGCCGGCGGCGTAAAGGAGCTCCAGCATGGCGCGGTCGCGGAGGCCGAGGGGGGTTTTGACCGAGGGGGTTTCCAGGATTTTGCGGATCTGGTCGGGCGTGAGGGAGGGCGGGAGCTTGCGGGCCAGCTTGGGGGAGCGGAGGCCGACGGAGAGGTTGGTGGGGAGCCGGCCGGCGCGGTGGAGGTGGGAGAAAAAGCTGCGGAGGATGGAGGTTTCCAGCCGCAGGGTGGTGGGCCCGACGCGGCCGGAAAAACGGCGGTAGGAGAGGAACTCGCGAAGGTCGTCGGGCCTGAGCGCGCGCCAGTCCTTGCCGGGAAACTTCCGTTCCATCCACCGGGTGAGCCGGTCGAGCAGGCGGCGCTGGATCGACTGCGTGCGCATGGCGTGGCCCCGTTCCATCGCCCCCGAGGCGAGGAAATCCTCCACCGGGCGGTGGTCCAGCTTGCTCACGATTTGGGCAGGGCGGGTTCGGATCCGGTGAGGCGGCGGCAGGCTTCCCGGTAGCGGTCGAGTGTGCCCCGGATGACGGTGGTGGGGAGGGACGGGCCGGGCGGCTGGCGGTTCCAGTCCTTCAGGCCGGAGAGGTGGTCGCGGACGAACTGCTTGTCGTAGCTGGGCGGATTTTCGCCGGGTCTCCACCGGTCGGCCGGCCAGAAGCGGCTGCTGTCGGGCGTGAGGAGTTCGTCGATGAGGAGCAGGTTGCCTTTTTCGTCCGTGCCGAACTCGAATTTGGTGTCGGCCAGGATGATGCCGGCTTTCTCCGCCTGTTTCCGTGCGGCCTCGTAGAGGGCGAGGCTGCGGTCGCGCACCTGTTGCCAGAGGGCGGTGCCGAGCTCCTTTTCGGCCTGGGCGTCGGTGAGGGGAAGGTCGTGGCCCTCCTCGGCCTTGGTGGTGGGGGTGAAGATGGGCTCGGGGAGCTTGGCGGCCTCCTGCAGGCCGCGGGGAAGGGGCCGGCCCCAGGCGGAGCCTTTCTTTTTGTATTCCTCCCAGGCGCTGCCGGCGAGGTAGCCGCGGACAACGCACTCAACGGTGAGAGGTTTGGCCGCCCGGCAGCGGGTGAGCCGGCCGGCATAGATTTCGGGGGACGGGACGCCGGCGGGGACGTCGAAGCCGAGGACGTGGTGGGGCCTGGCGGCGGACAGGGTTTCAAACCAGTGGCGGGAGATCGAAGTGAGGAGGATGCCCTTGCCGGGGATCGGGTCGGGGAGAATGACGTCGTAGGCCGAGATGCGGTCCGAGGCGACCAGCCAGATCTCCCCGCCCCAGCGGTAAATGTCCCGGACCTTGCC
>DFCD01000147.1:235-686 GCA_002366885.1 Verrucomicrobia bacterium UBA3063 | reverse complement strand
ACCACGGTGACTTTGGATCCAGACACGGAGGATTTGATCCGGAAGGAGGTCCGGCGGGGGCAAAGCAGTTTTAAGAGGGTTCTCAACGAGGCCATCCGGAGGGGGTTGTCGCCGGCGGGGGAGGGTCGCCGGGGGGCGGCGGAGGTAAAAACGTTCCGCTCCCCGTACCAACCGGGCGTGGATCGCACCCGCCTGCAGCAAATGGCGGATGAAATGGAAACCGAGGAGATGAGGCGAAGGCACAAGGGCCGGCCGTGATTCTGCCGGACGCGAATCTGATCCTCTACGCCCACAATGAGGCGGATCCCGAGCATGACGCGGCTTTGCGTTGGTGGAAAAGTTTGCTGGCGGGGCCTGAAGACGTGGGAATTCCGGTGGCGGTGGTGCTGGCTTTTTTGCGTTTGAGCACTTCCCCGAGGGTGCTGGACCGGCCTTTGACGGCGGCGCAGAG
>DFCD01000147.1:0-204 GCA_002366885.1 Verrucomicrobia bacterium UBA3063 | reverse complement strand
TGGTTCCGTTCCCGGTTTGTCCGTTCCATCACGCCTGGTGGGGGGCACGTGGAGGAGTTATTGCGGGAAATCCGACAAGTGGGGGTGGCGGGAAATCTCACCACCGATGCCCATCTGGCTGCCTTGGCGCGGGAGTATCGTGCGGAGATTCATTCGGCGGATGTGGATTTTGCCCGATTCCCGGGAATCCGGTGGAGGAATCCG
>DFCD01000141.1:11997-16408 GCA_002366885.1 Verrucomicrobia bacterium UBA3063 | reverse complement strand
GATTTGAACCCACGGTAGGGTTGCCCCTACTCCTGATTTCGAGTCAGGTACATTAAACCGCTCTGCCACCCGTCCGAGGAAAAGGATAGGGTTCCTGCCGGCCAGCTCAAGCCTCCCTCAATGGAACAACCCAAAGCACCAAAACCCCCCTCATTGACCTCTCCTGCCCAAGGGACTTAATATTTCCCCATGCCCGACCCCCTCGCCAATGCCACTCTCCCCGCCTCAGGAATTACCGAACACTTTGGTGACGAGGCCCGCGCGGCCCTGGCCGGTTATGGGGAATTCATCACGGTGGAACCACCGGAAAATCTCGTCGATGAAGGCGGGGAGCTGAACCGCTTATATATCCTTGCCTCCGGCGAGCTTTCCGTACGCCGCCAAGGTCAGCATCAGGAAATCGAGCTGGCCCGGCTCAGACCGGGAGACACTTTCGGGGAAATTTCCATATTTGATCCAGGTCCCACTTCGGCGGCCGTGCGTCCGACTCAATCCTCCCTGGTGTGGGCCATCTCTTGGCCCCAACTGGAATTTCTCATGAACAACAATCACCAGCTGGGGGGGATCTTCCTCGTCGGCCTGGCCACCATCCTCAGCAAACGAATCCGGGAGATGAACCGCAAATATGTCGACGCTGCCCGGGTTTAACTTTTCCAGCCTGTCCTGGTTTCCCAAGATTCTTTCCCCGGCCGCGAGCCTTCAAAGCACCCCGTCAACAATCTGACCATGGAACAAATTCAAATTCACAGGGACGGCCTGGGAACCGTTGTTTCCTTTTCCGGTCGCCTGGATACGGTGGCCGCCCAGTCCCTGCGCGCCCCCCTGCGCGTTGAAGTGGATAGGGCTCCGGCCAGCCTGACGTGCAATTTTCGTGACGTGGATTACATCGGCTCCGCCGTGCTGCGCCTGATCTTTGAAGCCGCCCGGGAAATGCAGCGCCATAACGCACGCTTTCGGGTGGTGGATTGCCCAGCGGAAATCCGGAGGGTTTTTGCCCTTACCGGGATGGATCACCTCGTCGAGAGCGAACCGGGTTCCCGCTGCGCTCCGGAAGTCAGGGACGGCGTGCTGCGCCTCTTCCTAACTGGGCGGATGGACGCCGTGGCAGTCGGCGAAGTCCGGGAGGAGGTTCGTCGTTTGGTTCAAAAATATCGCGGCCCGGTGCGTTTTGACGTCTCCGCCGTTCCCTACGCCGCCTCCGCCTTCATCCATCTCTGCATTGACGCCTCAAAAGCGGCCAAGGCAAACGGAGCCGACTTCGGGGTGGAAAAAGTCCGTCCCGAGGTTGCCCAGGTGTTTCGCCTGGCAGGCCTCCCCTCCCTCCTCCTTTCCTCCGCATGAAGGTCAAGGAGGTCCGGATCACCGTAAAAAACCGGATTGAAGATCTCCTCAGGGTAAATAGCGTCTTCGAAAGTTTTGCCACACAGCACGAGATCGGCGGTCGTTTTCGCTACCATCTCCAGGTTTCCATCGAGGAGATCCTCACCAATATCATCAAGTACGGCTTCGATGAGGCGGGGATCCACCCCATTCATGTGACTTTCCGCCGGGCGGATGAATTGATTGAGCTGGAATTCGAGGATCGCGGCAGGGAGTTCAATCCTCTTGAGGTTGAGCAACCCGACCTGGAGTCCCCTATCGAAAACCGCCAACTGGGTGGCCTCGGAATCCATCTGGTGAAACAGATGGTTGACGAGGCAAGTTATCGGCGGGAAGGCGACCGCAACATCCTGCTGCTGAAAAAGACCCGGCCGAAGCCTACTTAAGAGCCTCTGCCTTGGATCCGTAAATCAGGAACAGCGCGGAAAAACCGCTGATATCGAAAACTTCCTTCACGTGCGGTTGAAGGGCCGCCAAGGCGATCACCCCCCCGGCCGCCTTCATTTTTTTGACCGCCAAAAGCAGGGATCGCAGGCCGGCACTGCTGATGAAGTCAAGATTGGCGCAGTCGATCACCAGTTTTTTCTCCCCCTGATCGATCACCCCAAGCAGTGCCTGCTCCACGGAAGGGGCGCTGGTGGCGTCCACTTTGCCTTGGAGTTGCACTACCGCGCCGCTTCCTTCTTTGGTGGTGTGAATTTGCACGCTCATGATTTTTAACGATCCCGCATGTCCACGCCTGTGTCCAGCCATCAATTTTTAAAAACAGGAGGCATCCTTGCCCGCCGTCGACTCTCTCCCGATGATGCTTGCCATGCCTACCGACCTCTTGCTTGACCATATCCGCAGCGTTCCGGATTACCCAAAAAAAGGGGTCCTTTTCCGGGACATCACACCGCTCCTGGGGCACTCCCGCGCCCTTAGGGACGCCTGCTGGCGGATGGCCTCCCCTTTTGAACTTAATCCTCCGGAGCTGGTCGCAGGCATCGAGGCCCGGGGATTCATCCTGGGTGGCATTGTTGCTCACCTCCTTGGGGCCGGCTTCATTCCGATCCGCAAGCCGGGCAAACTCCCCTCAAAATCCGTCAGCCGGGAATACGCACTGGAATACGGGTCTGGCACGCTGGAACTCCACCAGGACTGCGTCAAAAAAGGCCAAAGGGTGCTTTTGGTCGACGATCTCGTGGCCACAGGGGGATCGGCCGAGGCAGCGGTGCTGCTCCTTCGCTCCCTTGGCGCGGTTGTCGACTCCGGTTCCTTCCTGATTGACCTGCCGGATCTGGGCGGAAAAAGAAAGCTGGAGGCCCTGGGCCTCGCGTTTCACGCTCTCCTCTCCTTTCCCGGAGCATGATTCCCACCCGCCGTTTCGGCAGAACCGGTCTACCCATGCCGGTCCTGACCTGTGGCGGCATGCGATTCCAGCACCGTTGGGAGGAGGAACCACCCCAGGCGATCCCGCCTGAAAACCAGGCCAATCTGGAAAGGATCATCGCCCGGGCCCTCGAGCTGGGGATCCGTCACGTGGAAACCGCCCGCGGCTACGGCACGTCGGAAGCCCAGCTCGGTCCCGTCCTGCGGAAACTGCCCCGGGAATCCTACATTCTGCAAACCAAGGTCGCTCCCATGGCGGATCCGGATGAATTTGAAAAAGTCTTCCGGATCTCCCTCTCCAGGCTGGGGATCCCTTGGGTGGATCTCCTTTCCCTGCACGGGGTGAACGACCGGGAGACCTCCGACTGGGCCCTTCGTCCGGGAGGCTGCCTTGAGCGGGCGCGGCAATGGCAAAAACAGGGGCTTTGCCGCCACGTCGGGTTCTCCACCCACGGTCCCCCCGATCTGGTGGAGGAGCTGGTGAGCGGCAACCGTTTCGACTATGTGAATCTTCATTGGTACTACATTTTCCAGGAACACACCGCCTCACTCCAGGCAGCCCAAAAAAACGACATGGGAGTTTTTATCATCAGCCCCAATGACAAGGGCGGAATGCTCTATCAGCCACCCGAGAGACTGAAGGAACTCACCCGACCGCTCTCACCAATGGCTTTCAACGCCCTTTTCTGCCTGCGCCGCGCCGAAATCCACACCCTCTCGATTGGAGTTGCCCGACCCGAAGACTTTGACGAACATGTCCGGGCGGTCGAAAATATTTCCGAAACCTGCCGGATTCTCCCGACCGTAGAGGACAGGCTCCAACAAAGGTGGGAGCAGTCCCTTCCGGAAATGTGGCGCAACACCTGGCAGGTGGGACTTCCTGATTGGTCCCAGGCCCCCAGCCAGGCCAACCTCCGGGAAACTCTGCGGCTCTACAATCTGGCCATGGCCTTCGATCTGGTGGAGTACGGGCGAATGCGTTACAACCTCCTCGGCCAGGGTGGCCACTGGTTCCCCGGGCAACCCCTGGGATCACTCACTAGCGACGATCTCCTTCCCGCTCTGCAAAAATGTGCCGAACCGAAAGAAAGCCTTCGCCGGCTCCTTGCCGCACGCGATCTGTTTGCGGGAGAAAAGAAAAAGCGATTATCGTCGGCCTGATTTTGAGCAAGCCCGTGCAGCCCTACCTCAATTCCGCGGGGAGCAGAATCAGGAAGGTCTGCGCAACCAGCAGGCTGGTGAGGTAAAAGAATGCGGCCTCCTCCCACGGCATCACCCCACGGATCTTCCATCCGGTGATCTGCTTCTCGTCAAAAAACCAAATCCCCTTGCCGATCGCGATCCAGTCAGCAAGGCAGAGATAGGTCCCAATCGCCAGGGTCGGGACCAGCACCTGGAGCCAATACGCCGAAAGCAGCGGCCAACCGACGATCCACTGGACGCCGACCACGGGAAGAAACCAATAGAACAGGTGCCAGGCATAGTGAATCCGTTGTGCCCGCTTGGGCCACTCCCTCAAGGCGATCCCCAAGGCGCCCCAAAAAACCAGCAGAATGGCGATGTGGCGAAGCACCGGAGGATCCCCGATCCATCGGGCTGGCGGCGCGCCTTCCGGAGGCTCCACCCAGCGCAGAAAGGCCCAGCTCAACCACATCACCTC
>DFCD01000141.1:5741-11914 GCA_002366885.1 Verrucomicrobia bacterium UBA3063 | reverse complement strand
GCCATCACCAAAACCATTTCCTGCGGCCAAATCCCCCTGCCGGAAAGAAAAAACAGGATCACCAACATAGGCAGGTTGAACGCGAGATGGAAACCCAGGTACGTCATAAGCTTACAAGGGTTTCGGTGTTTCCTGCCCTGTCGGCAAGCCTGATGTTTTCGCCGGCCCTTCTTGCGGTTAGCATTCCGTAGGCATGGAAACCCTCCTGATTGCCGGACCGGCCTCGGTGACCTTGGATCGAGCCCGGATGCTGGCCAACTTATCCACCGGAAAAACGGGGGTGGTCCTGGCGGAAACCCTCCGCAAGCACCGTCATCACGTCACGCTGTGGTACGGCACCGGAGCCACCTACCCCCTCCCCACCGGTCTCCACTCCTCGGAGCGGTTCCAAACCATCCACGATCTGGAAAAGCTGCTCCACAAGTCCGATTTAAGAAAGTTCGGCGCCATTCTTATCCCGGCAGCCCTTCCCGACTATGACCTCGCCTCTGCCCGCGATCTCGCCGGGAACAAGCTTTCCCGCGACAAGTGGCCGGGCCATCTGCTGGGGATCCGACTGGAGCTCAAGCCCGCCCCCCGCATCCTCAACAAAATCCGCTCCCTCGCCCCTGAATCCAGAATCGTCGGATGGAAATGGGTGGCAGAAGGTGCCCTGGACGAATTCCATCAATCGGCCAGGAAACAGATCGAGGAGTGTCGCTCGGATGCTTGCGTTCTTAATGGCCCAGCTTACGGGGGCGGATACCTCTTGATACCAAAAACGGGTGAGTCAATCCGATGTGCCCACCCTGCGGAGCTCGGCACCGTGTTGGCCGCGTTTCTGGGGCCGGCCTGAAAGGCGGGAATCAGACCACGTAGAGGATCGAGTAGAGGAAAATCCAGACAACGTCCACGAAGTGCCAGTAATAGCCGGTGAGCTCCTCGCAGGTGTGGGAGCCGGTCGGCGCCTGTCCAGAGAACAGCCGCATCTGGCGAAGGATGGCTCGCCACGTCACCAAAAGGATCGCCAGCAACCCGAGAAACACGTGGGCCCCGTGGAAGCCGGTCATCGTAAAAAAGCAGGAACCGTAGGTTCCGTAGGTGTCCAACCACATACCCTCATGCTTCAAGTGCAGCCACTCCCAGGCCTGCACTCCCAGGAAAATGGCGCCAAACAGGGCAGTCAGTCCGTATCCAAGCAGGCCGCTCCCGCCCTTTCTCATGCGCGTTTCTCCCCAGTGGTAGGTAAGGCTGCTGGTGAGTAGGATCGCGGTGTTAATGATCATGACCCAATTTAGGAATGTGGGCGGGATCTTCACCCCGATCTCGGGGGCCCCCGGTGGCGGCCAGTTACCCGGGCCTTGCGCCAGGCGCAGAACGATATATCCGCCGATCAAGCCCGCAAATAGCATCGCCTCGGAGGCGAGAAAAACGAGCATTCCGAATTTTGGCAGGGTGAATCTTTGTGCGCCGGGAGCGCTGGAGTCATGGGCGGCGGTGACGATGGCGGAGCTCACGGAAACTTCGATTTAGGGTTGGATTGGCTCCTTGGCGATAATGAAATAAACCCAGTACGCCGTCATCGCCAGCACGGCCGCAATCATCATCAGAAGAAGGCGCAAATTAGCCCTGCGCACAGCATCGCTTTTCATCGTCGGTCCACCACCAGGAGGATCAGAAGAATCGGGAGATAGGCGATCGAGGCAAGGAACAGGTTGCGGGCCGTGGCCTGGGTGGGACAAAGGGCAAACTGCCCGGCCCCTAGGGTGAAACCCAGACTAAGCAACACCGATCCGGCCAGATACCAGAAGCCGGCCGCGCCGAGGTAAAAAGGCCACACTGCCACCACTACCAGTGCCAGGCAGTAAAGGGTGGAGACCATTCCGGTCACCCTTCCTTTTTCATCGGAACAAGGAAGCATGCGGAACCCGGCCCGGCGGTAATCCTCCCGATGGCGCCATGCGATTGCAAGGAAATGGGGGATCTGCCACAAAAAAAGAATGGCGAAGAGGGCCCAGCCCTCACCACCGATCCTCCCCCTGCCCGCCACAAAACCCAACAATGGAGGGATCGCACCCGGCACCGCGCCCACCAGGGTGTTGAGTACCGACCACTTTTTCATCGGGGTGTAGACGAACAGGTAAAGGGCCAGCGTGCAGGCCGCCAAAAAGGCCGCCGGGGCATGGACGCCGATATAAAGAATGCCCAGGCCGACAGCGGTCATCAGGGCGCCCCCCAGCAACGCCTCGTCGGGACTGACCCGGCCTGTGGGTAAGGGCCTTTGGGCGGTTCTTTCCATCTTCGCATCCAGATCCCGTTCCAGCCATTCGTTCAGCACCGCGGCTGCCGCCGCCACCAGCACTGTTCCCACCAGGGTGAAAACCGTTCGCCAGGGATCCAGACGCCCAGCGGATCCGCAATAGAGGCCCACCAGGGTGGTAAGCAGCACGAGCGAAGTCAGCCGCAATTTGCACAGCTCCGACCAGTCCTGAAGCCACGGCCGCCATTGGAACGCGGGCCGGGCGGAGATGGGGAGAGCAGTTTCCATGATCGTCAGGGAACTTTGGCCCGAATCTTGCCAGTGGTCGAATTCCCGGCTCGCACTGCCTGAACCGATCGCCACGAGGCAAAGCCCAGCATCCATCCGGTGAGGGTTAATCCGGCGCCGATGAGAACATGGAGGGTGGCAATTTCAGGTCGGCGGCCGCTCCAGATCGTCAAAATGCCCAGAAAGACCTGCGTCCCAGCCAGCGCCGCCCACAGGGTGGCTCCGCGCCGCCACCAGATCGGCGTGGAGGAGGGTCCCACGCTCCAGACGGCGCCGAAAAAAATCCCCACCGCCGTCAGGATTCCAAGGGTGCGATGAAGGATTTGCCAGGAGATCAGGGAGACGGTGGTAGCCGGCCACTGCAGTTCGGCGGCCCGATCATCATTGATCCCTTTCAGCACTTCCGGCTGCCAGTAGGAGGGAAGCCACTCCCCGTAAATTTTCGGGAAATCAGGGATCGAGAGATACCCCGGCCCCTGATGGCGCATCATCGCGCCCAGGATCGTCTGCAGGAACACAAGGGCCGTCAATGCCCATACCATCCTCATCCGCGCCTTGGAGAGATCATCGGAGCGCACAGGGTTGGACCAAAAACGGGAAAGAACCAAGGCAAGGCTTCCGGCCATCACGAGAAAAATTTGAGCCAGGCAGGCATGCATCAGCCCGAGGATCCAGGAGACTTGCAGGACACGCTGTCCCCCCAGGATACCTTGTCCCACCACCAGCATTAAGGCGGCAAGGGCAAGTCCCCTCGCCCCAAGGTCGCGGCGGGATCCCCAGACCCACGCGGCCACCGCCACCGTGATCAGCCCGACTCCGGAGGCCACCAGACGGTGCGAATGCTCGAGAAAAACCAGGGCGCAGGCCGTCATCTGCGACCACGGGAAGGTAAACATGTTGTGCCCGAAGGTGCCGGGCCAATCCGGCACGGCCATGCCCGCCACCTTCGTGGTCACCTGGCCCCCGAGGGTGATCAGAAAAAGGATCGAGCCGACGAGAAAGCAGGCCGCCCGGTAAACCGGGGTGGGCCGCATGTTCGAACTCATCCCACCGGGACCGGACGCGAGCGGGCGAGGGCGCTGGCGGGGAGATCGGGGTCCGGTGGTTCCGTCTGCATGATGAAGTCCTTGGCATGACCCGGGACGCTGTACTCGTACGCCCCGCGGTAAACCGTGGGCGTGGTGGCGAAATTGCCGTGGCCTGGAGGCGAATCCACCGTCCACTCCAGTGTGGTGGCTTCCCATGGATTTTTCCCGGCCGGCTCCCCATGCCGCAGGCTGCGGAAGAAGTTGTAGAGGAAAAGGAGTTGTGAGAACCCGAGTCCAATCGCTGCAATCGTGATGAACTGGTTGATCGGCTGGAGCGCGCGGAGGTGCTCGTAGGCGGTGGGATCGGCGATCCGGCGCATCATTCCCCCGAGGCCAACGTTATGCATGGGAAAGAAACACAGATTGAAGAAAATAAAGGTCAGCGCGAAGTGGATCTTGCCGAGCGTCTCATTCATCAGTCGGCCGAACATCTTTGGGTACCAGAAGTAGATGGCGGCGAACATGGCGAAGATGCTTCCTCCGAAGAGCACGTAGTGAAAGTGGGCAACGATGAAGTACGTGTGGTGGACAAAGATGTTCACCGGGGTGGAGGCCATGAAAATCCCGGAGAATCCCCCGATCACAAACATCGAGACGAAGGCCAAGGCATTGAGCATCGCGGTGTTGAACCGAATGGACCCGCCCCAGATCGTGCCGAGCCAGTTGAAGGTCTTGATGGCCGAAGGCACCGCAATCACCATGGTGGAGACGCCGAAGGCGGCCGAGAGAACCAGATTCATCCCGGAGACAAACATGTGGTGCCCCCAGACGATGAAGCCGAGGAAGCCGATCGCGATCATCGCGTAAACCATCGCCCGGTAACCGAACACCGGCTTCCGGCTGTTGACGCTCAAAATGTCGCTCACCATACCCATGGCCGGAAGAATCAGGATGTAGACTTCCGGGTGACCGAAGAACCAGAAAAGATGCTGCCAGAGAAGAGGTTGCCCTCCCTTGGCGGGATTAAAGAAATTTGTGCCAAAGTTCAGATCCAAAATCAGCATCGCCCCGGCCGCGGAAAGGACCGGGATCGCCAGCAGAAGGAGGAAAGCCGTGATGAACAGGGCCCAGACCGCCAAGGGCATCCGGAAAAAGCCCATGCCCGGCGCCCGCATGTTCACAATGGTCGTGATGTAATTAAACGCACCCATGATAGAGGCCAACCCGTTGATAAAAATGCCTGCCGCCCAGAGGGTCTGGCCGATCTTGGTTCCGTTGTAGGCCGCCACAGAACTGAGGGGCGCATAGGAAGTCCACCCGCCAGCAGCCGCTCCCCCGGCCACAAAGAACCCCGCCAGCATGATCAGCCCGGAGGCGAGCCAGACCCAAAAGGACAACTCATTGATCAAGGGAAAGGCCATATCCCCACAGCCGATTTTCAAGGGGATGAGATAGTTGCCGAAGGCCCCGACCAGCACGGGCATCACGACCAGGAACACCATGACGGTGGCATGCATGGTAAAAAGGGCGTTGTAGAACTGCGGGTTGATGAAGGCCAGGGAAAGCGGATTCCCAACATTGCCGTCCGGCATCACCTGGGTGGAAGGAAACGCCAACTGCCAGCGCAGAAGCAGGGCCAACCCCCCGCCGACAAAGAGAAATGCCAGGGATCCGAACAAGTACTGCAGCCCGATGATTTTATGATCGAGCGACCACAGGTATTTTTTCCAGCCGGTGGCTTCGTGATGGTCGTGGTGACTATGGGCTTCGGCATGCGTGAGGGTGGCAGTACTCATGGTTGGACTCCTCCTATCGGTTGACAGTGGCAACGTCTTCAGCGGAAGAGCTCAACGAAGCGGTGGCCGAGGGAGCTTTCCCCTTCGCCCAAGCCTCGTATTCAGAATCCGGCACGACAGCAAGCTTGCCGAACATCTTGTAGTGCCCTTGTCCGCACAACTGATTGCAGGCGAGTTGAAAGCTTCCGACAGAGTCCGCCCGGAACCAGACAAAATCATACACCCTGCCCGGAACCATGTCCTGATAGAGGCGGAATTCCGGAACATAGAAGGCGTGGATCACATCCTTGGAGCTAAGATGAAGCTGCACCGGGCGGTTCACGGGAAAGACCAGGTCGTTGTAGGTGGTGAAATCGTCCCGGCCGTCGGGATCATTCGGGTCAATGCCAAACGGGTTGTCCTTGCCGATCTTATGGGAATCCATTTTGCCAAGTTTTCCGTCCGGCCCGGGATAACGGACATTCCAGCCGAATTGCTCGCCGACGACCGCCACCTGCAAGGCGTCCGCCGGCGCCTTCTGCATCCGCATCCGTCCCCACATCTCGTTCCCGTAAATGGCCAACCCCAGGAAAATCAAGACAGGGATTGTTGTCCAGACCACCTCGAGCGTGTTGTTCCCGTGACTGTGAATCGCCCCCACTCCGCCCCGGTGCCGGTATTTTACGATAAAATAAATCATCGTGGAGAACACCAGGATCCCCGTGATTCCGGTGATCCAAAGGATGACATAAATCATGAAATCAATCTCATGACCAAAGTGGCTGACATTTCGCGGGAGCCACCAGACACCGGTCTCCCTGATTTCCGCCCAACCCGTGGAGG
>DFCD01000141.1:0-5722 GCA_002366885.1 Verrucomicrobia bacterium UBA3063 | reverse complement strand
CAGAGTCTCCTTCGGTTTCGGAATTTTTCAACTCCGCCGAGGAATTTTCTGGTGTTGCCTGTTGCCACCATGATGGCCAACCCAATCTCCGAGGGAAAAAGCCATGTGAAAAATTCTAATACACGGGTTGTTGACCTTAATACCTCTAATGGCTTCTTGATGAAAAGGAAGGGAGCCTTCAGTTTGTGTCTTCGCAACGCCTGAACATGATCCACCCCAGACCCATTCGCTGACTTAACTTCCCCATGGCCAACATCTTCCCACGCTGGACCAACTGGCTCCCCATCAAGATTTTGGTCTGTGTCGCCGTGGTCGCCGCCAGCATCGTTTCCGGGATGGCCTACTACTTTACGCCCAAATACACCCGGGTCGGCTACCAACCCACCCAGCCGGTCGAATTCGACCACTCCCTCCACGTCAACCAGCTCGGGATGGATTGCCGTTACTGCCACTCTTATGTGGAAAAGTCGTCCCACTCCAATGTCCCGGGCACGCAGACTTGCATGAACTGCCACACCCAGATTAAAGCTCTCAGCCCGAAGCTCGAACCTGTCCGTCAATCATGGAAGACCGGTCAGCCTGTCCCTTGGGTTCGCATCCACAAGGCACCCGACTACGTTTATTTCAACCACGCCGCCCACGTGAACCGCGGGGTCAGTTGTGTCGCCTGCCACGGCCACGTAAACCACATGCAGGTCGTCTGGCACGACAAACCCCACAGCATGGGCTGGTGCCTGGAGTGCCATCGCGCGCCTGCGAATCACCTGCGTCCGCTTGACCAAATTACCAACCTGGACTGGCAGCCGCTCGCCGGCACTTCCCAGCGGGATCTCGGCGAGAAGTTTGTCCGCGAGTGGAACATCAATCCCCCCGTCAGCTGCAGTGGGTGCCACCGATGAAGCGCGTCCTCCACCATCCCTCCGCCCCCCCCAACGGCCGCACATACTGGCGTAGCTTGGGCGAATACGCCCGGACCCCCGATTTTGAGGAATGGCTCCACCGCGAATTTCCCGCCGGTGCCGCCGAGTGGGAGCAGGATCCTCTTTCCCGCAGGAACTTTCTCCGCCTGATGGGAGCCTCGCTTGCGCTGGCCGGCCTCGGCTTGGGCGGATGCCGCCGCCCCGAGGCGCATCTCGTGCCCTTTACCCAGTCACCGGAGTGGCTTGTCTCCGGAAAAACCATGTCCTTTGCCACCGCCCAGCCACGACGACGGGGCGCCGTGCCTCTGCTTGCAACCACGTTCGACGGTCGCCCCATCAAGATGGAGGGGAACCCGCTTCATCCGTTCAGCGCCGGGAAAAGCGATACCCATGCCCAGGCCTCCATCCTGGATCTCTACGATCCTGCCCGTCGGCATCACCTTGCCTTCCGGGGGAAAAAGGCTGAAGCCGCCCAGCTCGACGCGGAAATCCAACGTCTCCGCTCGGAGGCCACTGCCTCCGCCGGGGCCACCCTTGCCATTCTTGCCGACGAAACCTGCTCCCCGACGAGAGAGCGCCTGCGGACCGAGCTGCTCCGCCAATTCCCGCAGGCCACCTGGGCGGTTTACGAACCCCTTTCCCCCGGTTACGACGCAGAAGCCGCCACCGCGACGTTCGGCCCAGGCACACAGTTCCGCGCCAACCTCGCCAACGCCTCCACCATTCTTGCCGCCGACTGTGATTTCCTGGGCTCGGAGGACGGGGATCTGGCCGATACCCGCAACTTCGCCGCCGGTCGCCGCATCCGGAAACCGGGGGACAAGATCAGCCGTCTCTATGTGGCGGAACCCCGCTTCAGCATTACCGGCTCCATGGCCGACCATCGCCTCCGTCTCCGCGCAGGCGAAGTCGGCGCCTTTCTGCTCGAGCTCGGTCGACAAATACGCGGCCTGCGCGCCAACGCGGAGTTGAATGCCGCTCTGGCCGCGGCACCCGATCTTCCCCTCCCCCACGGTGTCAACCCTGCCTGGATCCGTGAATGCGCGGCTGACCTCGTCGCCAATTCCGGTCGCTCCGTCGTGCTGGTCGGACGCCGCCAGCCCAGCCCGATTCAAGCGCTCTCCCTTGCCATCAACTCGGCCCTGGGTGCCATTGGCAACACCCTTGCGGTGCAGCCGACCATCTCCGCTCGTTCCATCTCCATTAAGGATCTCGCCTCCCGGATGAGAGACGGAACCGTCAAATCGCTTGTCATTCTCGGAGGGGATCCCGTCTACAACGCCCCTGCCGACCTTTCTTTTGCCAGCTTGCTGGGCACTGTTCCCTCCTCCCTTCATCTAGCCGCCCAGCCCAACGCCACATCCGCCAAGACCTCCTGGTTTGTTCCCGGAACTCATTATCTCGAGTCCTGGGGGGACGCCCTCGCAGCAGATGGAAGTTACCTCTCGATCCAGCCTACCATCCAGCCGCTCTGGGCGGGCGAGAGCCAACTCGAGTTCCTCTGCCGCCTGACCGGACAAGCCAAACCCGTCGGCCCGTCCCTCATTAGGGAGACTTTCACCGCCCGCACCAATCAGAGTGGGCCCGCTCTGGAACAGGCTTGGAACGATTTTGTCCGGGAAGGGTTCCTGCCAAGTCCGCCCCGATCTGCCGCAACCTATTCCGTCAACGCCGCCGGGGTTGCCGCTTTGACCGCCAAAATCGCCGAATCGTCCGAGACCTCGGCCACCTCCCTGGAAGCTGCCTTCGTCTCCTCGCCCGCGATGGACGACGGCCGCTATCTCAACAATGGCTGGCTTCAGGAATGGCCCGATCCCATGACCAAGCTCACTTGGGATAACGCCATTCTGCTCTCCCCCGGCACCGCCAAAGCGCTCGGTCTCCGCAATGAAATCATCAAAGGCATCCTCGTCGCCGATGTCGTCCGCGCAACGCTGGCCGGACAAACGGTTGAAGCCCCGATCCTCGTCGCCCCGGGGCATGTCGACTTTGCCGCCAGTCTTCCGCTTGGCTACGGGCAGGATGAACTCGGTCCGGTCGCCAAAGGTTCCGGTTTCAACGCCTACCGGATCCGCCGGACCGATGCGGACTACATCGCCCCAGGCCTGAAACTCGAAAAGACCGGACGCACCCGCCAACTTGCCGTCACCCAGGAACACCAGGTGATGGAAGGCCGCGACCTCGTCCGGGAAGCCGCGGTTGACGAATTCCACCAGGACCCGGGCTGGGTGAAAAAGGTCGGTATGGATGGTCATATTCCGCCGAACCAGAGCTTTTACAAATCCCCCAAGCTCGACGGCGAATACCAATGGGCGATGGTCGTCGACCTCTCCACCTGCACTGGTTGCAACGCCTGTGTCACCGCTTGCACGGCCGAAAATAACATCCCCATCGTCGGCAAGGATCAGGTGATGAAAGGGCGGGAGATGCACTGGATCCGTGTCGACCGCTACTACACCGGCGAGCCGGAGGAGCCCGAAGCCGTTTCCCAGCCGGTTGCCTGCATGCAATGCGAAAACGCCCCCTGCGAAACCGTCTGCCCGGTCAACGCCACCGTCCATAACGAGGAAGGCCTCAATGTCATGGCTTACAACCGGTGCATCGGCACGCGGTATTGCGCCAACAACTGCCCGTACAAGGTCCGTCGCTTCAACTTTTTCGATTACAACCAGCGCGCCCTCGACAAGCTCTACTGGGGCCCCGTCGGTCCGAAGGGCACCGAGGAGACCGTCAAGCTGCAGAAAAACCCGAACGTCACCGTCCGGATGCGTGGCGTTATGGAAAAATGTACTTTTTGCGTTCAGCGCATCGAGGAGGCCAAGATCCGTGCCCGCGTCAAAGCGCGCGACTCCGCCGATATCCGCATTCCCGCAGGCAGCATCCAGACCGCCTGCCAGCAGGCTTGTCCTGCTGACGCCATTGTTTTCGGCGATCTCAAAAACGAAAAGGAAAAAGTCGGCCAACTTCGCAACCTTCCGCAGAACTATTCCCTTTTGGAATATCTCAACGTGCGCCCACGGCTCACCTATCTTGGCCGTGTTCGCAATCCGAACCCCGCCATGCCGGGTGCCCGCACCAGCTACATTCCGTCCCACGGTCACGGGGAATCCCACGGGTCGGAAAAAGGGCATAGCAAAACTGAAGGAGGCCATTGATGCGCGCCGACAATCCCGCCTCCCAGGCCGCTTTCGCCAAGGCTTCCGAATACCTCGACCGCAAGCCCCTGGTCAGCAACCGGCGTTCCCTCGCGTGGATCACCGACCATGTTTGCCGGATCGTCGAGCAACCCGCCCCGCGTTGGTGGTGGATTGCCACGGTTTTTTTCGGCGCCGTCGCCGCCCTCACCCCGGCCATGCTTACCTATCTCGTCTCCACCGGCGTCGGCGTCTGGGGCCTCAACGTTCCCGTCTGTTGGGCCTGGGATATCACTAACTTCGTTTTCTGGATCGGCATCGGCCACGCCGGCACCCTCATCTCCGCCATTCTTTTTCTCACCCGCCAGAAATGGCGGACCTCCATCAACCGCTCGGCCGAGGCGATGACCATCTTTGCGGTGATCTGCGCCGGCATCTTTCCTGCCTTTCATGTTGGCCGCATCTGGTTCGCCTGGTTTCTTTTCCCTATCCCGAACGCCAACGCCATCTGGCAAAACTTCCGCAGCCCGCTCCTCTGGGACGTCTTTGCGGTCTCCACCTATTTCACCGTCTCGCTGATTTTCTGGTACCTCGGCCTCATCCCGGACCTCGCCACCCTTCGCGACCGCGCCACCACGCGCCTGCGTCAGATGGCCTACGGCATCCTTGCCATGGGCTGGCGCGGCTCCAACCGCCAATGGACCCATTACGAGAAGGCCTACCTCATCCTCGCTGGCATCTCCACTCCGCTGGTGCTTTCCGTACATAGCGTCGTCTCTTTCGACTTCGCCACATCCATCGTCCCGGGTTGGCATACCACCATTTTCCCTCCCTACTTTGTCGCTGGGGCCATTTTTGGCGGCTTCGCCATGGTGCTTACCCTTCTTATCCCGTTCCGCGAAATCTACGGACTGCACGACCTCGTCACGGACAAACACATCGACAACATGTGCAAGATCACCCTGCTGACCGGTTCCCTCGTGGGGTACGCCTACTCCATGGAATTCTTTATCGCCTGGTACAGTGGCAATCCGTACGAGATCTACGCCTTTATGAACCGCGCCTTCGGTCCCTACTGGTGGGCCTACTGGGCCATGATCACTTGCAATGTCATCGCCCCACAGCTTTTCTGGTTCAAGTACTGTCGCCAAAATCCTTGGGTCGTCCTGGCCCTGGTCATGTTTCCGAACACAGGCATGTGGTTTGAGCGGTTCGTCATCATCGTCACCTCCATCCATCGCGACTTCCTCCCGTCCTCCTGGGGATATTTCTCCCCCACCTGGGTGGATATCACCCTTTTCATCGGCACAATCGGCCTGTTCGTCTTCCTGTTCCTGCTTTTCGTCCGCTTCCTCCCGATGATCACCATCTTCGAGGTCAAGAACGTCACGCCTGAGGCTGACCCGCACCACCACGGGGAACAGGACTCCCACGGCCACGCCTCCCACCCGGCTCCGGCCAAGGCCCACGCATGAACCATTCGGAAAACAGCCTCCACGGGCTTGGCGCGGAGTTTTCCTCCCCATCCGCGCTGATGCACGCCGCAGAAAAGGTACGGGATTCCGGTTTCCGCAAGTGGGATGTTTATTCCCCCTTCCCGATCCACGGCATGGATGCCGCCATGGGCTTCCAGCGCTCCCGCGTCTCGCTCTTTTCCCTGCTGGGGGG
>DFCD01000112.1:6362-17411 GCA_002366885.1 Verrucomicrobia bacterium UBA3063 | reverse complement strand
GGATCCCGCAAAGGTCGGGGGGTGTATGGGGACCATTGCGCGGGTGCGTAAGCACCCAAGCCCTCCATTCCGGAGGGGATCCCGCAAAGGTCGGGGGGTGTATGGGGACCAATTAAGGTAAAGTAAGCTTCGGACCCCGAACTTTCACTTTAACTTCAACTTAAACTATCCTATCTACTGCGAAGCCGCCCTCGCCCCAGTTTTTTGGGCCCCCAAAACAGCCGCGGTTTTAGGCGTCTTTCGGGAAATATTTGGATGGCGGGGGCTGGATCCCCAGGGAGCGCAGCCTTTTCCGGGCGCCCGGCCAGCTATCCGACGCCTCCTTAAGCCAGCGGATCCCTTCCCGTTGGTTCCGGTGTACCCCCTCCCCAGCCAAATAACGCTCCCCCAAGATCCAGGCGGCGTAGGTGTTGCCCAACTCCGCACTGCGGTGCAGCCAGACCATCGCTTCCCGGGTGCTTTTCGGCACGGCGATTCCATGCAGGTACAGGAAGTACAAACGGACCATCGCCACCTCGTGCCCCTGCCGGGCGGATTCCAGATACCAGTAGGCCGCCTCCGCCCGCTGCGCCGGCGTGGCCGTCTCCATGTCGTAACATACCGCCAGCTCGTACTGCGCGTTCATGTTCCCCGCAAACGCCTTCTTGATCAGGCTGGGGCTGAAGTATTCCCGCTCCAATGCATCGTCCGCAAACCCCGGCACCTGCACCGGGGGCGGCAACATCCCGGCCATCAGTCCATAATACTCCTCCTTCGTCAGTCCCGTTCCCCATACCCCCTGCTTATTGCTGCCCACCAAGGCCGCCCCGCACAAAAACCCGACGGAACCCGCAATTATCCACGAGTAAATCCTCATGGTCTGGGTCTGGTGGACACGCCCTCCTGGGAAGGGAGATCCCCCCTGTCCCCCGTTCTTTCCGGATCACAGAAAAAGCTCAACGGGTGGACCAACTGCCCGAACTTTTTTTCGAGGAGCCTATTTTTCCATTTGAGGAAGACTTTTCGTTCTCCCGGGAGTCACCTCCGATGATGCCGGCCTTCCATTTGTAGCCGCGGAGGATCCCCTTGGCGTCAAACCGGCACATTTTGTACTGCTCGCCGCGGACGATCCATCCGCCGATCAGGCCCGGAGGCCGGTCGATCTGCGTGATATCGTACGACCACATGGCGATGATCGAGCCGTCCGGCAGGACCTCCTTCTTGTTGGGCGGCCCCACCTCCATGACCACCTCCGCATACGTCGCCTTATTTACGTTCTCTTCCAGGTAATCCAACGATGGCCCGTTGGCCGCCCAGCCCGTCGCCTCCCCTACAAACATTCCGCCCAGCACCAAAACCTTTGCCGAATAAATCAAAGCTTTCCTTCTCATTGGTATTTTTTTCCAAAGAAAGAAACAAGCCAGGTCGGGAACAAACCCAAAAGCAGGCCGTGCACGAAATAGACCGACAGGCTCATCAGGAACCTTTGCCATTCCCGTCCCGCTTCCGGTTCTCCCGACACATAAACCACCACGCCCCCAGGCTCCCGCCCACAATCAACCCAACCAGAAATAGCCACATTTCGGCGCTCATCTTTCCCCCGGGCCTCAGTCCCAAAGATCGAAGTTGTCGCTCTTCTTGAGCCGCGCGCCGCATTTGGGACAGCGGGTCTTGCCGGAGTGGAAAAGCTTAAGATTTTTACCCCCGCATTCGCCGCACTTCCTTTCCACCGGCGCAAGCCCGGCTGGAGCATTGGCCGAAGGCTCTGCCGTCAGGACATCCAGGAGATCCTTGCAGTCCAGGCAGACCATTGTCTGCACCTCCCCGCAAAATCCATGATCCTTCCCCCCCGATACCGTGGCCTCATAGCCGCAGTCGGGATGGGAGCATTGGTAGTCGAAACAACAGCCCATAGGTTTCGCCTAAAATCGTAACCAGCCCCCTGGGACATCCGCAGGGCTAGGGCCCAGGTGGATTGGAAAGTGAAAAAGGAGAAGATTAAGCGGAAAATCGCCAACTTACCCTTGCCGAGGCGGGATTTACCTTCCAAATTACCCTTATGGAATTGGTTTTTTCTGTCACCCAAGAGGAAGACGGCGGTTTTGTGGCCGAGTGCCTTTCCGAAGCCATCTTCACCCAGGCCGGCTCTTGGGATGAGCTCAAGCGGATGGTGAAAGATGCCGTGCACGCATACTTTTTTGATCAGCCGGAAAAAGCAAAAAGCAGGATTCGTCTCCATCTTGTCCGCGACGAAGTGATGTCGGGAAGTTGAAGCTTCCCCGCGACCTCTCCGGCAGGGTTCTGGCCCAACACCTCTGCAAAAACCAGGGATACCATTTGGTCCATCAAACCGGCAGCCACCTCATCCTTCAGACGGAACAACCCGGTCACCAGCGCATTAGTATCCCCAACCACCCAGCCCTCCGCATCGGCACCTTGGCGGGCCTCCTCCGAACCATCGCCCAGCACAAGGCCGTCGATCGATCCGAACTTCTTCCGTAGTCCAACTCCTGCTCCACCTTCATGCCCAACCTTTTTGATCCGCTGCAGCTGGGGCCGCTCAAGCTCCCGCACCGTGTCCTGATGGCTCCCCTCACCCGGTGCCGGGCCGCCGAGGGCCACGTCCCCACGGAAATGAACGCGGAGTACTACCGCCAGCGGGCCTCGGCAGGGTTGATCATCGCGGAGGCCACCTCCGTCTCGCCCCGCGGCTACGGTTACCCCAACACGCCCGGCATCCACACNNNNGGCCGCATTTTCCTGCAGTTGTGGCACGTGGGCCGGATCTCGCATCCTTGTTTCCAGCCGGACGGAAAGCTTCCGGAGGCCCCCTCGGCCATCCGCCCCAAGGGGCAGATCTTCACCGGCAAGGAGATGGTGGACTACGTCACCCCGCACGCCCTCACCCCGGAGGAAATTTCCGGAGTCATCGCGGAATATTCCCGGGGGGCGAAGCTGGCCAAGGAAGCCGGATTCGACGGGGTGGAGATTCACAACGCCAACGGCTACCTGCTGGACCAGTTCCTGCGCAGCGGCACCAACCAGCGTAAGGACGACTACGGCGGTTCGTTGGTCAACCGCCGGCGCCTGACCATGGAAATAACCCGGACGGTTATCGAAGTTTGGGGAGCCGCCCGGGTGGGAATCCGCCTTTCCCCCGCCGGGGTATTCAACGACATGCAGGACGACACCCCGATGGAGACTTTCGGGCAACTCCTAGAGGAGCTGAGCCAGCTCAAGATCGCCTATGCCCACATCACCCGGGTCACGGCGCAGGATATCCGCCACGGGGCCAAGGAAGGCGTGGGCCCCAGGGAGCTCAGGAAGTTTTTTCCAGGCACGGTCATCAGCGCCGGAGGTTTCGACCAGGCCTCCGGCGATCTGGCGATCGCGGAAGGATGGGCCGATGCCATCGCCTATGGCGTGCCTTTCCTGGCCAACCCGGACCTGCCGGAACGGCTCCGCCGGAATCTGCCGCTCAACCCCCCGGACGAGGCGACCTTCTACGCCTCCGGTCCCAAGGGCTACACGGATTATCCGTTTTTGAAATAAGCCGGGTGGTCCGGCTGGTTTGGCCCTACAAAACCCCCAGGGCCGTGTTCAGAACCCGCAGAAGAGTGGTTTCGTGCCGTTTTCGGCCGTTGTCCACCCACTCCTCCACATGGCGGACGATCCGGCGCAAGGCCTGACGCTCCCGGGTTCCTGAGTTTGCCTTCCCGACCTTCCTTTTCGTGCTCTTTTTGTTTTTTGGCATAGGGCGAAATCATCCCACACCCCCTAGGACAAAAACTGACCTAGGCCCCGGCCTGGCCGGAGCCACGATCTAGGATCCAGGAGATAGGGGATCCCAAGGGTCTAACGGGGCAGGATTAAGTGGAAGGAAAGCCCCGATTCTAGAATTATGGCCCCGGGTCGGGAGCGAGCCCGGCCCCCGTTGACTTTCCGGAGTTCCGCACCAAAATTTTCCTATCGATGCGTTTACGGTTTTGGACAACCCCGGTTTTGGCATGTTTACCCCTCACGCTTTCGGCCGGGGGCATTCCCAAGCCCGTCACGTTCACCTTCACCAACGATGTGGGCCTCGGCAATGAAGTGTGCGTCCTGGGGCCCCATCCCGCCCTGGGGGGCAATGATCCCCTCAAGGCCATCAAACTGACCTGGACCACCGGCAACGTCTGGCGCGGGCAGGTCGCCCTGCCGGACGGGGAAACCCTCGCCTACAAATTCATCCGCCGCTCCTTTGCCACCTCCAACTGGGCAACCGCGGCCTCCACCGATCTGACCGGCACCAACACGATCCAAGTCCCGGACCACGTGGCGCCGCCATGGAAGGGAAAAACCATCTTCCTCCATGCCCCGTGGACCAATGCCAACCTCTTCTGGAGAAACCTCACGGCCGGGGATACCAACTGGACGACCACCCCGATGACGTGGGTCGGCCCGGGTCGCAGCGGGGTCGCGGGGGAAAGACTTTTCCGGGTCGATGCCGTCTCCTCCCCGGGGACGGAGCTGGAATTCGTTTTCCACAACGGGGCGGGCACCTGGACCAACGCCCCCGCGCCGCCGTCCGGCACCGCCACCGGGGCGGCCCCGGCCGTGCCCGTCCCCTACCAAGGGCTCGCCGGCCCGTACAATTTCCGCACCCGGCTCGATGTCTTTTTCGTGCAGGACGGCCAAATCTTCACCTACCGCCCCCCCGCCACCCTCTCCGCGCCCCAGATCATCACCACCAACGTTGGCTCCACCGTCACCAACATCCCCAGCCGGCCCGTTACCATCTACCTCCCGCGCGGTTACACCCAGAACACTTGGAAGAAATATCCCGTGCTCTATTTTCACGACGGCCAGAACGTTTTTTTCCCCGGCGGTAGCTTCGGCACCTGGGACGCCGATCGCATCGCCAACCACGAAATCAGCCAAGGCCGGATGCGCGAGTCCATCCTCGTGGCCATTCCCAACGGCAACGCTTACGGGTCCGACCGCCTCTACGAGTACCTCCCCGATGGCGACACCATCACCAACTATGCGGGCCTCGGCCTGAACTTCACCGGCCGGGCCTCGCTCTATCTCAGGTGGATATTGGACAATCTCACCCCCACGCTGGATCTTAACTTCCGCACCTGCGGCATCAGTCCGGCCGACACCCTCACCGCCGGCTCCTCCATGGGCGGACTGATCAGCGATTACATCGGGTCCCAGCGGCCCGACCGCTTCGGCGCCGTCGGCATCTTTTCCCCCGCCTACTGGGCCGGCCCCAACTACGCGAACCGGTCGATCACCAACCAACCGGTCCGCCGGTATCTTTACATGGGGACGGCCGAATCCAGCGGCGGTCAAGGCAGCTCCAACGTCTACTGGCAGGACTGCCTCAATGCCTACAACCGCTACCTCGGTGCCAACGAGGCCGTGAACCGGGATCTGGTCTTTGAGGGAGGAGTCGGCGGCCAGCACAACGAAAGCAACTGGTCCCGCCGGCTACCCTCCTTCTATGCCTTCGCCCTCAACCCCAAGCTGGAGGCCAATCCCCTGGCGGCGGAGCTCTTTCCCCCCGAGCTTTCCGTCCAATCCATGAATGCCGCAACGGGCCAGATCAACCTGCGTCTGCTGGCGTTCCACGGCTATCAGAACCTGCTGCTGGCCAGCGCGGATCTGCAAACCTGGTCGACCAACGCATTGTCCTCCGCCGAAAACTTCTGGGATCCGATCGACGTGCCGGTCCCCGGCATCACCGGCAACCGGGCCTTCTGGCGGGTGAACTGCGCCCCGACCGACACCAGCACCAACACCAGCAACTTCAATAACCTCCTCTCGGTCACTTACAACAGCCAGGGCGGTAGCGCGGTTCCGGCCGCAACCACCAGCCCGGGCGGATCGATTTCCGCCGCCCCGGCCAGTCCCACCCGGTCGGGATATACCTTTACCGGGTGGTTTACGAATCCCACCGGGGGTAGTCCCATTGCCTTCCCCTACCTGCACAATCAAAGCAGCAGCTTCACTCTTTATGCTCGTTGGGCCAGTCCGTCCGGGCCAGCCAGCATCACTCGCAACATTTCCTATGCGACCAACGGAGGCATTACCCTGCAACTGGATGCCTACCGCCCGGCAGGAGCAGGCCCCTTCCCCTCTATTATCCTCGTGCACGGCGGCGGCTTTGTCAGCGGGTCCCGGGGGAACGGCTACATCGCCGATCTGGCCGCGGCCCTGCAGGGAGCGGGTTACGCAGCCTTTGACATCAGTTATCGTCTCCTCGGCGCGAACAGCACCGGCATGGCCGCGGCCCAGGAGGATTTAAAGGGCGCGATCAACTACGTCGTGGCAAATGCGGGCACGCTGGAGGTGGACACCAATCGGTTGGGCACGGGAGGCGGTTCTGCCGGAGCGATCACCGCGCTGCTGGTTTCCTACGGCTCCAACCGCGCGACTTTCCGTCCTCGGGCGGTGGTGGATCTTTGGGGCGCAATGTACGGGGACGAAGGTTCCATCCGGGCTGGAGATCCGCCAATGATCATCATTCACGGCACGACCGATACCACCGTGCCCTACTCTTATGCGACTGCCATCAACAGCGCGGCCACCAGCGTGGGCGTGCCCGTCACTTTTTTTAGCTTCAACGGAGGCCACACCCCGGCCCTCCCCACCGTCATCGGAGGCATCTCCATTCAGCAGCGGGTGATCGATTTCTTGGATCAAAACCTTCGCTAGCTTGCCCGGATCGGACCTGATCGCGGGTAGCCAGTAGCGAAGAGCCCAAGACGCGCCCCGAGCCGAAGCCCGCTACCTCAATTCCGCAAACGGTCTTGGCCAGGGATGAAGCCCTCTCGCCCGGGGGCGCGCCCCTGCCGCATCGCCTCCTGAATTGCGTTGGCCACGGCGTCCGCCCAGACCTCGCTCCTCGTGCTGAGGTACTTTGTCGCCCAGGCGCCGCCGAAATCCAGGCTCACACTGTAGGGCGCATCCTCCCTAACCCTTCCCCGCAGCACGCAGACACCCGTCACCAACCCGGCAACGAAGCCCACGGTGAGGCCGGCGGCCAGGCAGAGGATGCCGGCAAGAATCAACACCATCCCGACCAACTGCAGGAAGCTGTTGGTCAACTCCTGGGAACGGTTTTTTCCATAAGTCACACCCCGGATCTGGGAAACCGCAAAGGCCTTGTTCCAGGGAGGCCCGATGGTGACGAGCGATTCCGTCACCTTCACCCGCCCGTCATCAAAAAACACCTTCTCTCCCCCGCCGTGGGACGACACCGGCGGAAGCTTTCCCCCACCGATCCCGGACCAACGGGATACCCGCTGGATCGTCATCGGCTGCTCCAGCCGGGCTTTTTCCGAAAGTTCCGCAAAATGGTGCTCCCCGCCACCACACTCGTTCCCTCCGGTCCCACATACACGTCCCCAGCCCGGACCATAGTTCCATCCGGGGAAAGAAAGGAATCCCCCGCCTTCACCACCGCCCCGCCCTCCGGCCGCAGATAACTTTCCCCCGCCTTCACATAAGTTCCACGGGGAGTCAGAAAGGTGTCCCCCGCCCGGACAATGGTTCCTCCGGGACCGACCGCGGTGTCCTCATCGACGATCACATAGTTTCCACCCCCGCGGTAAACGACCCCCACAAAATCCTCCATCTCCCGGGCCTCGCGGGCCTTCCTCGCTTCAAACGCCTTCTGCAACGCCAGCTTCTTCGGTTGCCCCAGGATATCCAACTCCTCTTCGCCCCTCCCCAGCCCCACCCCACATGCCACCACCAAGAGCAACCCGGATAATATTTTTGTTTTCACGCCTGAAATCCTGCCATAGGGGGTGGGACAAACACAGGGTTACCCTTTCAGGTTGTGGAAAAGGGCAAGCGGGAAGAGTTTGCGGGTGTGAAAGCCGGAAAATACATGTCCGCAGGGGTGGACGCGGGAAAACCCTGCGTTCATGATGCATCTTCATGGTTCACACGCTGACCGTCTGCGCATCCCTCGGCTTCGGCATCTTTCTCAGCCCGGAACTCCTCATCATCGGCCTGATTCTGGCTTCCGACCGCACGCATCCCCGCGCCAATACCCTGGGATACTTCCTTGGCTCCGCCCTCGGCATCATCCTGCTCCTCCTTCTCGGCTATTTCCTGACCCACCAAACCGCCGCCCCTTCCCACCCCACCGGGACCGCCTGGTGGCTGCGCGTGGTTTTCGGAAGCCTCCTCATCGGCCTGGGCATCCGCACGGGCTGGAAACAGCTGAACCAAAAACCGCCAACCCAAAAAAGTGGGCACAAAAAGGAGGGAGGCCTAATGGCCAGGCTGATGAAACTTCTTCCCGTCAGCGAAGCACCCCGCCCCGGAGGACCGCTCCCTTCTTTGGGCGTCTGCACGGCACTCAGCTTTTTGCTTACCGTCGTCCACCTCAAGACCATCGGGCTGGCCATGTCCGCCGGCCACCAACTCCACGCGACCAAGGATCAGGCCGGCATCGTCGCCGGGCTGGGAGGATTCCTCGCGCTCTCCCTCTTTCCCACCCTGTTCCCCCTCGGGCTGGCCGTGTTCCAACCCGAAACCGCCATCCGGGCCCGTCAGGTCACGGAGGCCGTCGCCGCCAAGCACGGGGGATGGATCCTTGCGCTGATTTTCCTCCTCATCGGCCTCGACTTCCTCCACGGAGCCTTGGGTTGAAACGTTTGGCGCAAAGCCTCTCTTCCCTCCCGGAATCACCAGCCCCCGCCCTCCGCTAAAGCAACCGCCTGCCGTGGCCGCCAAAAAACCCAATCCCGGCAAGGACCTCTACCGCCAACTCCGCTCCGTCCCGTGGCTCCAGCTGTGGGAAAAGGAAGTTCCCCGCTTTGACCAGGCCACCCCGCAGGAGCGGGCTCGGCAGGTCGCCCTGATCCGGGCCCTCGGCGCCGGCTTTGCCGAATCCGCACCTCCTCGGCTGCACGAACCCGTCCGCGCCTGGTTGCGGAGCCTCCTGCAGGATCCCGAGGAAAAAATCCGCCGCTACGCCCTCACCGCCCTTCCCAAGACCGGGGCGAGCCAGACGGAAGAAAAACAGATTCTCTCCCTACTCCAATCCCCGGCCACGGACCGGGAGAAAATCCACGTTTCCCGCGCCCTGGAGAAAATCGGCGGGGCAGCCACCCTCGCGCAGGTCCGCCAGGATCCCTCCCTGCCCCGGTTCACGGAACAGCGGGCCAAAGCCAACCTGGCCCGGCAACTCCACCCCACCTCCATCCGGATGGATTCCCTTCTCCCCGCCGGCGAGCCCGTGACCCTCCAGCTCCGCTGCCGGCCCGGTTTTGAAACCGTCCTCGCCGATGAGCTGACCACCCTCTCCCTTCCCCACCGGATCGCCGCGCGCGAGAGCGGGCTGCTCACGCTTTCCCTTCCCGGGCCGTTTCGTCTGGCCGACCTCTATGCCCTCCGCTGTTTTTCCACCCTTTCTTTTCTCCTGGGCACAATTTCCAAAAAGGCCGAACCCGCCAACGCCCCCGCAATCGCCAACATCCTCACCTCCCCGACCAGCCGGCGACTTCTCACCTCCTTCACCCAAGGCCCCCTTCGCTACCGGCTGGAGTTTGTGACCGAGGGCCATCGCCGCGGACTGGTTCACGCCGTGGTGAAAAAAACGTACGAGCTGTGGCCGGAGCTGCTGAACGACTCCCGCGAAGCCCCCTGGGCCATCGAAATCCATCCGGGCCGGACCGGACAAACGGTGGAGCTCCGCCCACGCCTCGCCCCGGATCCCCGCTTTCCTTACCGCCAAAAAGATGTCCCCGCCGCCTCCCACCCACCCCTCGCCGCCGCCCTCGCCCGCTGGGCGCGACCGCTGCCGGATGAGGTCGTCTGGGATCCCTTCTGCGGATCCGGTCTGGAGCTGATCGAAAGGACCCGCCTCGGCGGGGTGCGCCGCGTCCTGGGGACCGATCTCAGCCCCGAGGCCATCGAGGCCGCCCGCATCAACTGGAAGGCCGCCGGCCCGACCCCCACCTCCGCCGATTTCCATGTAGGGGACTTCCGCGGCTTCGCCAAAATCCGGGGCTGGGCTCCCGCTTCCGTCAGCCTGATCCTCACGAATCCTCCCTTGGGGAAACGGGTTCCGATTCCCGACCGACAGGGCCTTTTTCGGGATCTTTACGCCGCGGCCGCTGCCGCCCTTCGCCCCGGCGGACGCATGGTCTGGATCAACCCCCTGAAAACCGGCCCAACCGAACGCTCCCTCCGGCTGGAATCCTCCCAACCCGTGGATCTGGGCGGTTTCGCCTGCCGGCTGGAGCTAATCCGAAAAATCTAGCCCTTCGATTTGCCTTCCCCGGCCAGAGGTTACGCACTTCCCATGAATAAACTCATCCGCTTGATTCTCATGGGTCTCGTGTTCTCCATAGCCTCCGTGAAGTCCACCTCCATTTCCTTCGCCAAAAGTGGAAGCTTCGGCATGGGAGACTCCTGCGGGGACAAGGACGACAAGAGCAAGGACGGCGACAAGAAGGCGTAACTTCCTTCCAAAACCAAAAACCCGGCTCCGCCCAAGGAGCCGGGTTTTTTTATGGTTCCGTCACCTCGATGAGCTTTCCGCTGCGTACCGCAGCGATCCAAACGCGAACCCCGCCCCCGCCGTTTTTTCCCCACCACCCGCCCAGCAGCTCCGCGTATTTCCGCAACTGCGGCCCGTGCCGTTCCCGCCACTCCTTTTCCTCCTCCACCTGGTCGGTCTTGAAGTCGTAGATCCGCAAGAGGCCGCCCTTTTTTTCCTCCAGCACCGCCCGGTCGACCGCCGCCGCCACCAGCCGGTTCCCGGCATCCAAGACCTCCAGCGCCTTCTCCCGCCACACCCGGCACCCCTCCCGTTTTCCGAACACTTCCCGGCCCGCCGCGCTCCGGCAGAACTCCTCCCCGAGTCTCCACGCCTCCGCCGAGACACCCTCCTTCCAGGCCGGATCCAACCCCCCCCACTCGATCCGCTCCAGCAAACGGTGCACCTCATCCCCCAGACCCAAGCCGCCCCCCTGCCCGAAGATGGCACGACCGGTCATCCGGTGTTTGCCCAAACCCGAGGGCAGCACCCGCATCACCCCGGGCATTTCCGCCTGCAGGACC
>DFCD01000112.1:0-6258 GCA_002366885.1 Verrucomicrobia bacterium UBA3063 | reverse complement strand
GCTTCGCCCGGGTCATCGCCACGTAATGCAGGCAGAGATTCGCCAAGGACGACTCCTGCCGAACCTTTTCCATCTCCGCCGACAACTCCGGCACCGCGTCACACACGTTTTGGGAGGGCAACTCCATCACCCACCTCCCCTGCGATCCCTCCCCGAGGCGCAGATGCTGGCCCTTGGCCGCGTCCAGCTTGAGGCTCCGTCCCCCGCCGCGCTCCAAAACCACGATCGCCAGATCAAATTCCAATCCCTTCGCCTTGTGCATGGTCATCAGCTGTACGGCCCCCCGCAAGGTCGCGCCGGGATCCTGGTACTCCGCGAGGAAGCGGTGAAACTCCCGCACCGACCCTCCTCCCGACCGGTCGAAAGCCCGCCCGGCCCGGAGCAACGACCCCGCCGTCTCACCCAAAAAAGCGTCTCCGGCCAAGCTCACCCCGCCCAACCAGCCCCGGACCATTCCCTCCGCCCCGCCGTTGGCAAAATCCGACAAGGAGCGGAAGGCAAACCGTTCCGCCCCGCCGGCCACCGCCGGGGCGAGCATTCCTGCCGCAAGTCCGCCCGCAGCCAGCCCATCGGACGGATCCACCGCCAACCGCGCCGCCAAAAGACAGGCCGGCCCGAGGGGCCCCTCATCCGCCACCGACTTCTTCCCCTCCACCGTCACCCGCAACCCCTCCTGCGAAAGCAGTTCCGCACCCTCATGCGCCAAATCATTTGTGCGGGTCAACACCCCCACCGTGCCCCCCTTTTCCAAAACTCCCGACTGTTTCACAATCTGCGCCACCGCCACCCAGATCTCCTCCCCCTCCGCCGGGCGAATTTCCACATGCCCCTTGCCCCGGTTGGATTCCTGCGGCTCGTGCCCCGTCCAACCCCGCTCCCACCCCGCCACGACCTCGCCCTCCACCCCCGCTTCCCGCAAGGCCTCCGGCTGAAACACCTTTTCCACCGCCCGTAGAACCTTTTCCCCCGACCGGTAGGAACGTCCGAGTTTCTCGTCCTTCAACCGCCCCTCGTATCCCTGGGCAATTTCCGTGAACAGACCCGCATCGCCGCCGCGCCACCCGTAGATCGCCTGCTTCACGTCCCCCACGTAGAAAAGCGTCCGCCGCCCCTCGTTGTCCTGCCACACCTCCTCCACCAACGGAGCCAAGGCCGCCCACTGGGACCGGCTGGTGTCCTGAAACTCATCCAACAGCCAGTGGTCAAACCACCCGTCCAGCCGGTACGCCAACACCGGAACCTGCACCACCTCGTCCTGCGCGATCCTCGGCAGATCCGCAAAACGCAACCTTCCCGCCTGTTCCCGCCGCCGCTCCCGAACCAGGGCCAACCGGGCGGCGTATTCCCCCAGGCGCCGGGTCCGGCCTAGCCGCCACTCGACCAACCGGCGCACGTAACCCCGCGCCACCGCCCCCGCGTATTTCGCCATCTCCCCGGTCAGCAAGCCGTCCTTGCGGTTGAAGACAAACTCCGCCCGCCCCGCCTCCAATTCCCGGAGGTTTTCCAGAAGCTTGGCCGCCTTGCCGCTCAGTTTCGTGCCCGGGCCGGCCGCCGCCATCTCCCGGACCGCCTCGGGAAAATCCGCCCAGCCCCCCGGCAACCCCTTCCATACCGGTTCCGGAAGCTTGGGCTCCGCGGGAATTCCCCGGGGAAAAATTTCCCGCATACCGCCCCAGACCGAGCCGGGGGCCTCATGCCAGATCCGTTCCACCTCCTGCAACTCCCGCACCTCGGCCCGCAGGGGATCCGCCGGCGCCATGTTTTTCTCCCCTCCGATCAGATCCCGCCGCAACTGGTCCCGCACCCGCAGGTCCGCACCCAGGGCCGCGGCCAGTTCGCCCAGCACCTCCGCCTCCTCCCTCTCCTCCGCCGCCTCATCCAGCACCTTCACCTCCCGGTTCAGACCCAGCTCCGGAGCAAAACCCCTCACCATCCGGTAAAGAAAACTGTCCAAGGTGCCCATTTCCAGGCGATCTAGCTCCTCCGTCACCTTCCGCAGCGCCTTGCGGAATTCCGCCCGCTGCTCCGCCTCCGGGCGCCCGGACTCGGCGGCATAATGTTTGGCCAAGTCCACCAGGCCCGATTCCTTGGCCGACTCCCGGCGCCTTTCGAAAAACTTCCCGGCCTCCCCCTTCTTCTCCGCCCCCGCGGCGAGCTTCTCCAGCAACTTCCGCAGAAACTCCCCCGCCGCCTTCCGCGTGAAGGTCAGCGCGAGGATCTTCCGCGGTTCCACCCCCAGCAGGAGCAGCTCCACGATCCGGTCCGTCAGGCGAAACGTCTTGCCCGTTCCCGCCGACGCGGTGATGCGCAGATGGGACAGTCGAACGCTCATGGCTCCACCTCCAAGGCCTTTTCTTCAATAAACCTTCCCAGCCCCATCTCCTCAAAATCATCGTAATCCGCCGAGACCGCCAACCGCTCAAACTTCCCCTGACGAATCCAGTCCAAGACAGCATCCATGCGGTACTCCTGGGCGGCTTCCCGGGCACATTTGCAGGCGGAATCCCTCTCCTCTTTCGTCAAATTGAGCGGCTTCCATCCGATCTCCCCCAAATCCTCCCCCAGATAAAAATATCCCACCTGCGCCGGCCGCTCCGATCCCGCCACCGCCTCGAGGTAGAGCGGCAACTGGAGATTGATCCAACAAGCCGTCCCGATTTTCCCTTTCTTGTCCATGCGGTTCAGGCGCGCGTACTGCGGCGATCTCTGAAAAAGCGCCCTTCTCCCTCCCGCAAAATGATAGGCCGCCGCCTCCTTCTCCCTCCCCGTCTTGTAGTCCACCACCCGCAAGCCCAGCTCCGGGTGCACGTCGATCCGGTCCGCGCGACCCTGCACCCAGAAACCGTCCAACCCCACGGAGAAACAGCGCACTTTTTTGGACCGCCCCGGCAGTTCCCGCTCCTCCCCCAGAGGCGTTTCCGTGGATTGAATTCTCCATCCCTCGCGCACCATTCTCGCCTGAACTTCGGAAAAGTTTTTCAGCCGTTCCAGCCCCGCCTCCCTTTGGAGGTCAAGGTTCAGGCGCAACACCCCCCCCGTCTCCCAAGGACGGAACTTTTCCCCCCACCGGGCCTTCACAAAGTCGTAAATTTTCCCGGGGTCGTCGCTCCCGCGGATGGCGGGATCCGCCCCAAACTCCCCGAGCACCTCATGCATCCAGGTTCCGAACCGCCGGCCATCGAGTCCCGGAGCCGGCTCCTCCCCCGGCCTCCAGCCCAGCCGCCGCGAAAGATAGAATCGCAAAGGACAGGCAAGAAACGCGGAAAAGTCGGTCACATGAAGCAGGTCCGTCCGCGCGGCTGGATCCGGCAGAGGAATGCGCAACTTGTGCCGCTGAAAAGCCTCCCGGGCGTTGCCGGTTTCCTTTGGCTCCGCCTCCGCCGCCAACCTTTCCACCCGCCTGGCCAACGCCTCCTCCGGCACCCGGAAGAGCAAACGCGAGGGGCGCAACGGTTCCCCCGTCTCCCCGTTCTGGGCCGTCAGCACCACCAGCCCCCCCTTCTGTCTTCCCGCCTCCATTCCGTGCAACAGGGCAAGATCCCGCGCCTCCAGAAATTCCCGGTCCGGCAAACCCAGCTTCCGCCTGGCCGCTTCCGACAACATCGCGTCCGGCGCCGGGCCCCGGGGCAGCATCCCCTCATTCAGTCCCGCCAGGATCAGCGTTTCCGCATCCTCGCCGGCTGCATCCAGCCAGCCCTCGATCTCCACCGCACCCCTCAACTTCTCCCCGGTCCATGTCCCCCCCAGCGCCTGCAAAAGCTCCTCCCAGCCGGCCAAGCCCAGCTCCCGGCCCGTCCCCGCCTCCGCCTCCGCCTCCGCCAGCGCCTCGTCGATCGACTTGGCCGCCTCCACCTCCCCCCGATCCTCCGCCAGCTCCTTGTCCCCATACATCGCGAGGAGCACCGCCCGCAGCTCTTTCGGCCAGTCCGGCCCGCCCAGCGCTTTCCGCAAAGCCGCCAACCGCTGCAGAACCGGCACCACGGAACCCGCCGCCATGGCCGGGGCCATCCGCAGGGAAGACTCCAGATCCGACTCCATGGTCAGGTATCCGGTCTTTGCCCAGTGTCCCAACCATTCCGCCGGGCCCGGCTCCACCTTCGTTTCCAGGAGGACCCACCGGAGAAAATCGAAATCATGGACAAGAACATCCATGGAACGGAACGAGCCCTCGCGACAAAACTCCGCCAGATTCCGCAGAAGTCCCCGCATGGCCTGCTCTTCCAGCGGCCTCCCGGCCGCCAAATAGGCCTTACCCCCCGCCTGTTCGATCCGCCCGGCCAGATCGCGCCCGAGGGCCGCATCATCGGCCACCACCGTGGCCTTGCCCGGATTTTTTTTCGCAAGCAGTTCCGCCAGATGCTCCACCGCCGCTTGGGCCAGATCCTCCCCATCCCGGCGCAGTTCCGGCTCCACCCCCGCCAGAATCTCCCTTTTTCTCCAGAACGCCGCCTGGGTACGACCATGGGAATCGAATGCTTCCCGGATCTCGGTCTCCTTCAGTCCCGGAGCCCAAGCCAGAATTTCCACCGGAACCCCCTTTTTTTCCAACGCTTCCAACGCGCCCACCGCCAGGGGCGATGCATCGACCACCCCGGCCAAAACCACCCGGCCGATTCCCGCGGGAAGGACCGGATCCGCCGCCCGGACCAGCTCCGCCTCCTGGGGACAACGTTTTCCCCGATCCAGCAACCGCCGCAAATAGCGCCTCTCCAGCTCCGCCCAGGCCGACCACCGCTCGGCATCCTCCGGGGCGTCAATTTTCCCCGCCGCCCCCGCCACACTCAGCCCGGCCTTGGCCGCCTCCTTGGCCAGCCCATAAAGACCCAACCCCAGATCGGTTCGTCCGCCCGCATCGGCTCTTTTCCATCCCGACTGACGCACCAGTTCCACCTCCGCCGCCAGAACCGTCTCCACCCAGGCGGCGGCGGACTGCAGGGGCGTGGCCACGGCGGCTTCCGTTCCCTTGGTGAGACCGGCCAATGTCCCCGTCCGCGGAGGGAGCAGGATGCAGTTTTGTTCCCGGGCCGACTGGGCCAGCCGGTCCACAATCCGCCGCCCGGTCTGGGCCGTCATCGTCAGGAGCAGGGTATCCTCGAAAGAAAGAAGTCCTCCCTCCGGGCTTCGCCCCGCAAGCAGCCGGTTGGCCACCGCCACCGGCAACGTCTCCTTTTCGGTCAGAAAAAAAATCGGGCTCATCGGGAAGATCCTACCCTATCCCCTGGGACATCCGCAGTCCCAAGACAATTGAATCCTCACAGCCTTTCATCAACATCGCTCGTTAACGTGAAGGTGAAGGGGAACGAAAACCTTGTTTCTTTTCCCCCTATACTACGAGCCCGGCACGAACATCATCATCTCCAGATACTGCCTTCCAAACTTGCTGAGCCTCATGCCCCCTTTTCCATCGGCCTCGACCAGACCCCGGCAGTAGTACTTCCCCTCGTTGGGCCGGCCGGGATTTGCCACCAGCTCCGGCCCGTTGGATGGGACCGCGCTGGCGCTCACCCTCAGCGGCAGGCCCCACGGGGTCATCTCGATCTCCCAGGTCTCCTGCCCCGTGCAGTTCTCCTGCACCTGCACCCAGTCGGTCCAGTTCACCCGGGCTTTCGGAGCGGCGACCCTGACGACGAATCCGCCCGGTTGACCCGCCAACGCCTCCCGCCAGGTCTTCGGCTTTTCCTGCCGGGCCGCCAACAAAAGGGGCGCCGGATCAATGCCCATCAGGTTCAAACCGTTCCATTCCCCATGCCGGTTGGGTTCCCATAAGCGGCCGGGTTTCGCCGTCTTCACCCATTCCTCGAACTTGGGGTTGATCTGAAAGGTGATTTCCAGATGGAGGTGGGCCCGGGAGCGGTCCAACCCGGGGCCGGTCCAGCCCATTACGCCCAAAGGATCCCCTGCCTTCACCGTTTGACCCACCTTGGCGGCGGTGGAAGCCAGATGGCCGTAGATGGAGTAGACTGGTTGTTCCCCCCAAAGATGCCTCACGATCACCTGCTTTCCGTAGTCGGAGATCTTTTCGTCCTCGTTCACCCGCACCACGAGGCCATCGGCGATCGCCCGGACCACGTCGAGTGGCTCGCCCTGCGCGTCCCGCCGGAGGGGCTTGATGTCGATTCCCTTGTGGAAACGCTCGAAGATCCGCGCCGGCTCGGGGTCGGAAGTCCGCACGAAACCGAACATGCCCGACTTCAACCTCCGGCTGATGGTGGGCTGAAAGAATTTTTCCGGTTTTTCCTCCGCCAGGTACCGGTTTTC
>DFCD01000167.1 GCA_002366885.1 Verrucomicrobia bacterium UBA3063 | reverse complement strand
TCCGCGGAATGCCCCGGAGCGCCCGATTTTGCAGAAAAGCCCGCAACGCCGACGCGCCGATCTCCCCGCGCCCGAGGTGCTCGTGCCGGTCCACTCCGGAGCCACACGGGGTTTTCGAATCGTTCACATGCAAAACCTTTACCCGGCCCCATCCGATCTTTTCCTCCACCTGCCGGATCAGACCCATTCTTCCCGCATCACTCCTCAGATCATGGCCGGCGGCAAAGGCGTGGGCGGTGTCCAGACAGGCCGCCCTGCGGGACTCCGGCAAACCCTCCACCAATTCCCCCCATTCGCCGATGTCCCGCGCCAGCGAGGACCCCTGCCCGGCGGAATTCTCCAGCGCCAAGGGAATGCGGCGGGTTTCGGAAACTTCCAACGCCTCCCGGAATCCCGCCACCGCCCTTCGCCTCGCCTCCCGCGGATCCAGTTCCCCGCGGCTCCCGCAATGAACCACCAGGGCCTCCAGCCCCAGGGCCTCGGCCCGCGCCAGTTCCCCGGCAAGGGAGTGGATCGATTTTTTTCTCGTTTTCCCTTTCCCCGCCACGTTGATGAGATATCCGGCATGCGCGCAAACCCAGAGATCCTGGGCTTTTTTGCCCGCAAGAAAGCCGTCCGCCTCCCCCTCCGCCAAGGGCGAAATCCGCCACTGCCGGTTGCTCTTCACGAAAATCTGCGCCGCACTTTCCCCGAGTGCCCCCGCGCGCGCCAGCATCTCCCGGAGCCCCCCCGCCGTGGAGGTGTGGAGTCCGCAACGGCTCATTTGTCGCCGAAATTTTTCGGCGTCCAAACCGGCTGCTTGAGCGATCCGCTTCCCTCCACCTCGAGCATCTCGCTGACCGGCATGAACGGCAGCCCCATCGGCCCGATCAGATTCTGTTTCATGGAAAATTTTTCCAGACGGTCCGCCGAGATGTCGTAAAAGCCGCGCCCCGTTGTCTCCACCAGCTTCGAGAAAATTTTCAGCTTTTTGACGTTCAACTTTCCGCGATCCAGCTCGAACTCCATGGAGGCCCCCTCCCCCAGGTTCTCCATCCACTCCAGCGGGGCGTTGATGGTCTTGGCGAAGTTGCCCAAGCCGGGAAATTTTCCGTCCTCCACCTCCAGCTCGCCTTGACCGGTCCATTGCCGCCAGGTCCCGGCGCCGGAAGGCCCCGCCAGCTCGCAGGTCCCGCTGAGTTTGCCATGGTAACCCGGGTTGCTGAAGTAAACCTCGACCGCCCTGCCGAAATCCACCTCCCGCAACTTCACCCGGGTGTTCTGGCTTTTCTTCTCCTTCGGCCCGTCCACGGTCACGTCCACCTCCACCTGCCCGCCCCAGAGGGAACCCGGTTTTTTCTCCTGGGTTTTCACGGTGGTCTTGGTTCCCTGGATCCCGACCTCGAGGTGGACGTCCCGGAAATGGAGTTTTTGGCCCGCCACCACGTACTGGAGGCCGGCCGCGGTTTTCCCGGTGGCCCGCATGTCGGTGCGGAATTTTTCCTCGAGGTCGATCTTGCCCTCCATGGTCACGAACGGCCGGTCAACAAACTCGTAGGGCTGCATCGTCTCGCGGACCTTTTCCCCGAAAACCGGGGAAAACTCGCGGACAGGAAGCGTGGATTCCACGTTGTGAAAGAAAACAAAGCGTGGATTCAGGGTGTAGCGGATCTCCCCTTTCCCTTCGCCCCCCCCCGAGGTCACCCGCACGTTTGTCGCCCGGATCTCGCGGGAAGCATACACCAGGTCGGCGCTGAGCTGATCCATGGGCACACCTTTGTACTTCATGCCGGCCGCCTCCAGCTTTCCTTCCAAGCGGATCAGGTCCGGGGAAAATCCCGCTCCCATCACCCGGAAATTCATCCGCGGGGCCCTTGGAGGATCGAATTCCAAGCTGGACCAGAAGGCGGCGCCATCGGGACCGAACAACCTGGCCAGGCTTTTCGGGTTAATGTCGCTCCGCAGAGTTCCTTTGAGCTCAGCCTGCCCGTCAAAGGCCAGTTGCATCTCAATTTCCCCACCGGGAGCCGCCCCGAGACGAAAACTTGGGATCATCCATTTTCGGCCGTCGGTGGCCCAGGATAGGGAGAGTCCGCGGAAAGCCTCATACTCCTCAGCCCCCAGGCGGAATTCGCCAAGCTCCATCTGCCCGGACGAGAAAAAGCCCGGGGACTCCTTCCAGGACGCCTCCACCTTTCCGTTGATGCGTGCCGGTTCCGGGGATTGGAATTCCTGCAGGGCATAAGCCGCCTGCCGGTTCATCGCCGGGGTGAGCGCGGCGGGATCCATCCGGCAGGAAAACTCCATCGCCCCGGATCCCCGGGAGAAATCCGCCCAACCAAAGGCCTCCATTGCTCCCCGCTCGAAATCGAGCTGGAATCGCTCCAGCTTAAGAGCCCCTTCCGCCATCGTGGCACGCATCTGGATCCGGGAAACGGGAATCCCCCGCCAGAGATTTTTTGCCGAAGTGAAGAGAATCTCCGCGCGGCTCTCCTCGGGGCGCCCGATTTCCACGTTGAACTCGGCCTGGAGAAGCGGAGCGGGCCCGCCCAGATCCCGCAGGATCCATTCCGCCTGGCTCCAGATTTTCGCCCAGGGAATCTCCTGGGGACCCGGCAGCCGGCCGGCCTCCGTACCCACCCGCCCCTTGAAATCCAGGTCGCAACCAAGAACCTGCCCCCGGATTCTTTGGATCCGGATCTCCCCTGGACGAAACTCCACCAGGGCCTCCACCCGCCGCGCCTCCGCCTCCACTCCCGCACCAAGGGGCCAGGCCACATGGGCATCCCGCAGACGAGCCCCGGAGAGAAGGGGTTCGCCGGCACGCCAAGCCAGCCAGTTCGGTGTCAGCTCCACCCGGCCGATCCGCAGTCTTTCCTCCCTCCGGGAGGCATCCCGGTACACCACCAGGTCCCTGGCCACCAGGCCACCCAGCGGATCGAGGGTGATTTTTTTGACCTGAACCTCCAGGCCGCGGTTCGCAAGCTCCTGCAAGAGCCTTGTCTTCCAGCTCTCCGGCAAGCCAAGCACGCGGCCCAGCAGCGCGGTCAGGAGAAAAAGACAGAATACCATCGCCCCGGCCCGGCGGATCCAACGGCGCAACGAACCACCGGTCGCACGCCAACCGTCCGCAGGCCGCGGCCCACGGCGCAAGATTGGGGTGTTCACCGCCATCCATCATCGCTAACAACTTTCTTTCGGGAATCCAACCAAACCAGACTTATGGCCGAGCCCCGCATGGAAAAAATCGTCGCGCTTTGCAAGCGCCGGGGATTCATCTTCCCCTCCTCCGAAATCTACGGGGGCCTGAACGGTGCCTGGGACTACGGCCCCCTGGGGGCCGAACTGAAGCGCAACCTGAAGGAACACTGGTGGAAAGCCATGACCCAACTTCGGGACGACATCGTCGGCCTGGACGGCTCCATCCTCATGAACCGGGCCGTCTGGAAAGCCAGCGGCCATGAGGCCACTTTCAGCGACCCGATGGTGGACTGCAAAACCTGCAAGGGCCGTTTCCGCGCCGACCAGACCTCGTCCACGCCCTGCCCGCAAAAACCCAGCAAGCTGGTCGGCGCCTGCGGAGGGGAACTCACCGAACCCCGCCAGTTCAACCTGATGTTCAAAACCTATGTGGGCCCGGTCGAGGACGAGAGGAATCTTACCTACCTCCGCCCCGAAACCGCCCAGGCCATGTTCGTGCAGTTCAAGAACGTCCTGGAGGTGTCCCGGAAAAAACTCCCTTTCGGGATCGCCCAGATCGGCAAGGCGTTCCGGAACGAGATCAACCCGCGCAACTTCACCTTCCGTTCTCGGGAGTTTGAGCAAATGGAGGTTGAATTTTTCGTCCGACCATCCGAGGGGAAGGCATGGCTGGAAAAATGGCTGGCCGACCGAATTGCCTGGTACGAGTCGATCGGCCTACCCCGCAAAAAAATCCAGGTATACGACGTCCCTGACAAAGACCGGGCCTTCTACTCCCAAGGCACCTACGACCTCCTCTACGAGTTTCCCTTCGGCACCGAGGAACTCGAGGGCATCGCTTACCGGACGGACTACGATTTGAAGCAACACCAGGAAGCCAGCGGCAAGCCCCTCGAATACTTCGATGAGGAGACCCGCGAAAAGTTCCTCCCCCACGTGGTGGAACCCAGCGCCGGCGTGGACCGCACCGTGCTGGCCCTGATCTGCGAGGCCTACGACGAGGAGGAAGTGGCCGATGAAAAAGGAACCAAAGAGACGCGCGTGGTCCTTCGCTTCCACCCCCGCATGGCCCCGGTGAAAGCCGGCATCTTTCCCCTTTTAAAGAACAAACCGGAACTGGTCGAAAAGGCGCGCGCCCTGACCGCCGACCTTCGTAAACATTTTCCCGTCTTTTATGACGAGGCCGGCGCCATCGGCCGCCGCTACCGCCGCCAGGACGAGGTCGGCACGCCCTTTGGCATCACCGTGGATTTTGAGACCCTCGAAGGCGCCAAGCAAGGCCCCTTGGCCGGGCAAAAGGACACCGTGACCCTTCGGCACCGGGATTCCATGCGGCAGGAACGCCTGCCGATCGCCGATCTTTTGCCCCGCCTGACGGCCGCCTTGGCCTGAGGTTCGGATGGCATCCCGCCGTCCTCCCCGCGCCTTCCTCCCGAAGGCCTTTGCCGAGGTCGACCTACAGCGACAACACCGGATCGGGGTTCCTGAAATTATCTATGGTGCGGGCAAAACCGCGCCACAGATCGTGGCGATTGCCCGCAAATTGCACACCTCGAACCAAGCCGTTCTTGTCACCCGTTTGGATGCCGGCAAGGCACGCCAGCTCAAAAAGGCCATGCCAGCCGGAAAATATCATCCCCAAGCCCGCGCCTTCACTTGGGCTGCCAGGAAAAAACAAAGCTCGTCACGTCCGTGGCGGGTGGGGATCTGCGCGGCGGGAACCTCCGACCATCCCGTGGCCGAGGAGGCCTACGTCACCCTGGAATTCCTGGGCCACCGGCCCTTCCGTTTCTACGACATCGGCGTGGCCGGACTGCACCGGACTCTCCGGCGGTTGGAGGAAATTCGCAGCCAGGACGCCCTGATTGTCGTGGCGGGAATGGAAGCGGCCCTTCCCAGCGTTCTGGGGGGATTGGTGCGCCAACCCCTTGTCGCCGTTCCCACCTCGGTGGGCTACGGCGCCCATCTCCAGGGACTGACTGCCTTTCTCGGCATGCTTAACTCCTGCGCGCCAGGGATCACCGTTGTGAACATCGACAACGGCTTCGGTGCCGCCTACGCCATCCACCGGATTTCCTCCGGTCGCTAGCCTTCCGTTTTCCCCTCCCCCCTCTTTTCCCGCTCGGCAAAAAATCGCCCCTTTCTCCCCACACCGGGCATGACCAGAATCCTCCTGTGCCCAATATTCTTCTGGCCCAGGAGGACACCGGGTTCCGGGAAGAGTTCTCCAAACTCATTCTGGATTTTTTTCCCACTACCCATATCCAGACCGCCACAGAATGGTCGGAACTGTCTACCGCTTTGTCCTCGGTGCCCGCCCCCACCGTGCTGCTTGCCGACATCCTCTGGGGCGGCGAGGACCGCTCCCCCGAACTGCTCCTGCTTGCGGAAAGTCATCCGGCCACTTCCTTTGCGGTTTTCGGTCGGTACGACCTGACCGGATCCTTGCCTCCCGGCTACCCCATCCCCCTGCTGCAACCGGACGAGCAACTTCCCCTGCGGTTGTCCGAATGCATGGAAAACCTTTCCGGCACCCTCTTCGGTCCCTACCAGGCCTCCGCGCCTGCCGGACCCCACCTTCTGGGAAGACTCTACTGGGCCAGGCACCAGCAACTCCAGCGGGACGTACAATTGCTGGTCCCCCCTGCAGGCTCGGCCACCTTTGCCAAGGCCATCCGCGCCATGGCCCGCGTTCACCATGCCGCCGTCTACGCTCTTTATGAATCTGTCCCATGGGAAAACCGCATCGTGGTGGCGATGGAACCACCCGTGCATCCTTCCCTTCTCCACTACCGTATGGCTGGCACTCCGGTCCCCCTCGCCACCGGTGCCAGACTGGCCACCGCCCTGGGCTCGATCCACGCGGACATGGAATCCTGGAATGTCCCCGCACGCCCTCTCGAGGAATACGACTATACCCTGTCCCCGCAGGGAGTGCCGCGCCTCAGGAATCCCGTAGCCCACTCCGGCATGCCGGAGGTCACCGCCATGGAAAACGCCCAACGGCTTGCCGGACTGCTGGAACCCCTGCTGGAGCGCGATGCAAAAACACAACTCCTCCTCTCGCTGCTGAGAAAACCGGGTCCCTCCGCCTTCGACCTGATCCGAAGAGCCCGGGAATTCGAAAGACAGCTCGCCGAATTCAAGGAAATCCACGTCCGCAAGGAGGAGGTTGAGGCGGCAACAAAAACCATGCAGGCAAGGGTGCGACGGCGCTGGGTGCGGTCCCTCGGGACGGTTTCCACGGTGCTGTTTCTTCTCGGGGCGGGGTGGCTGGTTTTTCAGAAATTTCTGGCCAATTACCCGGCACGGCTGACCCAGGAAGAAATCCGGATCCCCGCGGGCGAGGTGATGCTGGACGGAAAATCCGCCACCGTGCCGGCTTTCGCCCTGGATCGGCATGAGGTCACCATCGGGGATTACGAGACTTTTCTCACCAACCTTGTCTACATGGATTGGAAGCAGTTTCTTCCGGCTGGATACACCAAAACCTCCCAGTCGGACTTTGAGCCGAAATCCTGGAAAACCCAGCTGGCCCGGGCCCGCAACGGCGACGCTCTCTCCTTTTTTCTCCCCCGTGGGGTCCGCATTACCCGGGACAGCCCGGTCTGCGGGGTGGATTACGCCAGCGCCTACGCCTACGCCAACTGGAAGGAACGCCGGTTGCCCAACCGGGAGGAATGGGTGAGGGCCGCCACAGGAAACGACCGGCGCACCTACCCTTGGGGAAACACTCCACCCGGCGGGGACATCCATCTGGGAGGCGAGGCCGCAAAAAAATTCGCGCTGGATGCGGGCTTGCTTTTGCAGGCTCCCGCCGGCTCCTTCCCCGCCGACCAGGCCCCCTTCGGGCACGTGGACATGGGGGGAAACCTCAGCGAATGGATCACGCCATCCAACGACACCTTGCCGGGATTGATGGGCGGAAACTTCGCCGATGAGGCGCCGGTTGCCAACTCCCTCCCCCCGCGCAGGCTTGCGGAAACCGATGCCCGCGTCGGGTTTCGCACCGCCCGATAAGGGCGCGCCTAAAGGACAAGAAAGTTCCGGAGAAGATCCTTCCCCTCCCGGCTGAGAATCGATTCCGGGTGGAACTGGACCCCGTGAACGGGAAACTGGCAGTGTTGTAAGCCCATAATTTCCCCCTCCGCCGTGTCCGCGGTGACCCGCAGACATGCAGGCACGGAGGATTTTTCCACAATCAGGGAATGGTACCGGGTGGCCTCGAAAGGATTGGGCAACCCGGCGAATACCCCGGTCCCTTCATGACGAATGGGGGAGGTTTTGCCGTGCATCAACCGTTCCGCCCGGACCACCTTGCCCCCGTAAACCTCCGCAATGCACTGGTGGCCCAGACAGACCCCCAGGATGGGCGTCGTTTTCCCCATCCGGCGGATGACTTCCATGGAGATCCCCGCTTCCGCCGGCGCCCCGGGTCCCGGCGAAATCACGATTCGCTCCGGTCGCAACTTCTCCACCTCCTCCGGGGTGAGGGCATCGTTCCGTTTCACCACCGGATCAGCCCCCAGTTCGCCGAAGTACTGGACCAGATTGTACGTGAACGAGTCGTAGTTATCGAGGACCAGGAGCATGGCTCTTTCTAGGCCAGCGCCCGGGCCGCCGCCACCGCGGCCAGGCCGGCTTTCGCCTTGTTCACACTCTCCTGATACTCCCCCTCCGGCGTGGAATCCGCCACCAGTCCCCCGCCCGACTGCACATACGCCTTGCCCCCCTTCAGCAGGATCGTCCGGATGGAGATGCAGGAATCCAGATTCCCGTTGAAGGAAAAATAACCGGCCGCGCCGGCATAGGGACCCCGCCGCGTGGGCTCCCCCTCCGCCAGGATCTGCAGGGCCCGCACCTTGGGCGAACCGCTGACCGTTCCGGCCGGAAAAGTGGCCCGCATCACCTGGTACGCATCCTGCCCCGGCCGGAGTTGCCCTTCCACGCGGGAAACCAGATGCATCACATGGGAGAACCGTTCCACCTCCATCAGCTCCACCACTTGGACGGTCCGATATTCGCAAACCCGGCCAAGATCGTTGCGGGCCAGATCAACGAGCATGATGTGCTCCGCCCGTTCCTTGGGATCGGCTTTCATCTCCTCGGCCAGGCGATGATCCTCATCGGCATTCGCCCCGCGGGGCCGGGTGCCGGCAATCGGACGGATCTCGACACGACCGTGCTCGCAGCGCACGTGCGTTTCGGGAGAGGATCCCACCAGCGCCAACCCGGCCATCTCCAGGCAAAACATATAAGGGGAAGGATTGATGGTGCGGAGGGACCGGTACAGGTCGATCGGGCGCCCGGAATACGGCACGGAAAAACGCTGGGATGGAACCACCTGAAAAATGTCTCCGGCACGGATGTGCTCCTGCATCGCCGCCGCCATGCGTAGGTATTCGGCCTTGGTCATGTTGGGGATCGCGCCGGCGAGGAGATCCCCCTCGGGACGGCGGGGAACTTCCGCCGTTGCTTTTCCGGCCGGTTGGGCCAGACGATTCGCCAGCGCCTCCAGCCGTTGCAACGCCTGACGGTAGGACTGCTTCGGGTCCTCCCCCACCCGCGTCTGCACGACGAACCGGAGGGTACGCCGGGCGTGGTCGAACACCAAAAACTCCTCCACGAGTGCGAAACAGGCGTCGGGCACGCCGAGGTCGTCCTTCCGTGCCATGCCCACGGTCGGCTCGAAATAACGGACGGCCTCAAAAGCGAGGAATCCCACCGCACCCCCTTCAAACGGGGGGGGATCGCCAGGCCAGGCTTCCACCGGGCGGAGACCGGCCAACATCGCCTGCACCTCCTGGAGGGGATCCGGATGTTCCGGAGCCCGCTCCTCCACCTGTCCGTTGGAACGACTTAGGCGGACCCGTCCCTGGCGGAACTCCATCACGGCCGCCGGACGGGAACCGACAAAAGAGTAACGCCCAAGGCGCCCTGCCGACTCCGCGCTCTCCAGCAGAAAGGCTGCTCCGCCCGGCTGGGCCGAGAGCTTCAGGTAGGCGGAAACGGGGGTTTCCGTATCCGCGAGGATTTCCCGGCTGACGGGAATCAGGTTTCCCCGGCTCGCCAGTTCCAGAAATGTTTTTTCGTCGGGGTGGATCATGAGGTTTTGGGAGGACGGACCGGAATACCTTGCTGGCGAAGATGCCGCTTCACCTCGGGCACGGTGAGCTCCCCGAAATGAAACAAGCTCGCCGCCAGGGCCGCATCCGCCCCGCCCGCCTTGCCCAGCACCTCCGCAAAATGCCCGGGGGTTCCGGCCCCGCCGCTGGCAATTACCGGAACCGGGACGGCGGAGCTGACCGTGTGGGTGAGTTCCAGGTCGTAGCCGGCCTTGGTTCCGTCGGCATCCATGCTTGTCAGAAGAATTTCCCCGGCCCCGCGCCGCACGCCCTCACGGGCCCAGGACAGCGCATCGAGGGAAGTGGATTGGCGTCCCCCGTGGGTGGTGACTTCCCAACCACCGCCCGCACGGCGCCGCGCGTCAATCGCCAGCACCACGCATTGGCAACCAAAGGCCTCCGCCACCTCGGAAATCAGCTCCGGCCTTTGAATCGCCGCCGTGTTCAGGCTCACTTTGTCCGCACCGGCACGCAACAACTCCCGGGCGTTGTCCACGGAACGCACACCACCCCCCACGGTCAGGGGCAGAAAAACCTCCTCCGCCGTCTTTCGCACCACTTCCAGAAGAATCGGCCGCGCTTCCGCGGATGCGGTGATATCCAGAAAAACCAGCTCATCCGCCCCTTGCTCATGGTACGCACGGGCACAAGCGGCCGGATCCCCGGCGTCCCGGATCCCGACAAACTTCACCCCCTTGACCACGCGGCCCCGATCCACATCCAAACAGGGAATGATCCTCTTGGTGTTCATAAACTTATGAATGACAATACCTTAAAATGTTCCGCAAGAAAGAGTAATAACGGAATTGATTCGAACTGATTTTTTGGGAATGCTTTCCCGTTTAAGAAATACTCCATTTTTCCTTTGAATATGCCCAAAAACCCCAAAAAGACCAAAAAGCCCGAGGGGAAAAAGGCCGCCAAGCCAAAAGTTAGCGCAGGCAAAAAGGTCGTTGCCCGCAAAAAAGTCGGCCCAACCCCGGCGTCCTTCCCACGGCTCCGGGAGAGCCCCCTGCCGTTGGATCCGTCCGCCCACAAATTTGTCCTGCAACCCTTCGCTCCGGGCACCCCGGAACCGGAGCTCCCTGCCTACGAACACCTCGGAGAACTTCCGGAAAGCTACGGGACCTGCCGCCTTTTTCTCGCCGCCCGGGATCCCCGCTGGCTTTACGCCTACTGGGATTTCAGCTGGCAGCAACTCCGTGACGCCGAACAGGAGTCCCCGGAAGGAAAAGTGTTCCTGCAGATTTTGATTCCCGGGGCGGAACGGGTTCACCAAATCCAGATCTTCCCCGGATCCAGGGAGTGGTATCTGCCCGTCCACCGGCCGGCCACCCCCTTTCAGGCGGAACTGGGCTACTATCGGAAGGACGGTTCCTTTCACCAGCTGGCCGTTTCCGAGGAGGTTTTGACTCCCCGGGAGGATCCCTCACCCCATCGGGAAGTGGAGTTCGTCACCATTCCTTTCCACTACTCCTTCCGCCAACTCCTGGACCTGATCCGTGGCCAGATCCGACCTGGTGAGGGTTTGGCCAAGGCGTTGGCCCGGCTTCAGCGGGAGGGATATCCCCTCCCCTTCCCCTACGCCCTCCGGCGCGTGGTTCCCTCCGGGGTGGCCGATCGCATTCTCGAATATCTTGGCGGGGACCTCGTCCGCAGCATCCGCGTGGGATCCCTGGAAATCACCGAAACACTGCGCCGCCGCCTTTTGGAAACCGGGTCCAGCGGCATTCCTTCCAGCCTCAGTTCCGGTGCGCACGGCCGGGATCGCTCCTTTTCCATGCACGTCAACGCCGAGCTGATCATCTACGGAGGCACCGTCCCCGACGCCAAGATCAAGGTCGATGGAAAGACCATCCCCCTGCGGAACGACGGAACCTTTTCCTACCACTTCACCTTCCCGGATGGTCGTTACCATATCCCCATTTCCGCCACCGCGCCGGACGGACAGGAGGAGCGCTCCGTTTTGCTTTCCTTCCTTCGCCTGACGGATTCCACCCCCGGGGTGGATCCCACCCGGCAACCTCCCCTCCCCGAACCCATCGGACGCACTGCCTAACGGCACGGGATCCCAACCATGCCGCTCGGATACGTCGCCCCGATCCTCCACGCCCATCTGCCGTTCGTCCGGCACCCGGAATATCCGGAGTTTCTGGAAGAAGACTGGTTCTACGAGGCGATCACGGAAACCTACCTCCCATTGCTCGACATGATGGAAGGACTGGTGCGGGACGGTGTCCCGTTCCGCCTCACCATGTCCCTGACCCCGCCGCTTTGCGCGATGATGCGCGACCCGATGCTACAGGATCGCTATATCCACGGATTGGAAAGACTGCTGGAACTAACCGCCAAGGAGCTTGATCGGACAAGGCACGATCCAACCTTCCACGAGCTCGCCCGTTTTTACCACGACCGCCTCCACCACAGCCGGCAAATGTTTTGCGACCGCTACCGCCGCGACCTCGTCGGCGCCTTCCGCAAGTTTCAGGATGCCGGCGTCCTGGAGATCATCACTTGCGGGGCCACCCACGGGTTCCTCCCCCTCATGCGGGAATTTCCACAGGCCGTCCGCGCCCAGATCCAGGTGGCACGGAACGATTACCGCACCTGCTTTGGCAGGGATCCTCGGGGCATCTGGTTGCCGGAATGTGCCTATTACCCGGGGCTGGAAAACCACCTGCAGGAGGCGGAAATCCGCTGGTTCATTCTGGATGCCCACGGCGTGCTCTACGCCGAGCCGCGCCCTGCCTACGGCGTCTTCGCCCCCCTCTTCACCCAGGCGGGCCCGGCCGCCTTCGGCCGGGATATCGAGTCAAGCAAGCAGGTCTGGAGCGCCGAGGAAGGCTATCCCGGCGACGGGGATTACCGGGACTTTTACCGCGATTGCGGCTTCGACCTCGAATACGATTACATCCGGCCCTACATCCAGCCCAACGGCATGCGGAAATTCACCGGACTGAAGTACTACCGCATCACCGGCAAGACCCCCCACAAGGAGCCCTATCGCCCATGGGTGGCCAGGGAACGCGCCGCCCAACACGCCGGCAACTTCATGTTTAACCGCGAAAAACAGGTCGAGCATCTCCGCAGGATGATGGGCGCGGAACCGATCGTGGTTTGCCCCTATGACGCCGAGCTATACGGCCACTGGTGGTACGAAGGCCCGATGTTTTTGGATTACCTCTTCCGCAAAACCGCTTACGACCAGAAAACCTTTGCAATGATCACCCCCTCGGAATTCCTCGAACGGCACAATACCCACCAGATCGCTACCCCCGGCGCCTCCTCCTGGGGCAACGAGGGCCATTGGTCGGTCTGGCTGGAGGGCTCCAACGCCTGGATTTACCCACACCTTCACATGGCAACCCTCCGCATGATCGAACTGGCCGGCCGGTTCCACCGGACCCAACCCCACCATCTCCGCGATCGCGCCCTTCGCCAGGCCGCCCGCGAGTTGCTGCTCGCCCAGTCCTCCGATTGGGCCTTCATCATGAAAACCGGCACGATGGTGCCGTACGCGGTAAAGCGGACCAAGGACCACCTGCTCCGCTTTAACCGCCTCTACGATCAGATCCTCGCGGACCGCGTGGACGAATCCTTCCTCGGCAACTGCGAGTGGCGGAATCCGATTTTCCTGGATCTGGATTGGCGCGTGTACGCCTGATTTTTTACGCTAAAGCTTTTTTTTCTTCCTGGTCGCCGCTGCCAAAGGCTTTTTCTTTGCTTCGAGGGCCTTCAGTCGCCGGGCCAGCTGGGGCAACTGCTGGATATAGGCCTCCATCTCCATCTGTTCCTTGATCGGTCGGGCCGGAGCCCCCCGCCAAGTCTGCCCCTCGGGCACATCCTTGGTGACGCCGGATTTGGCCGTGAGAATGGCACCGGAACCGATATGGATATGCCCGACGGTTCCGACATGCCCGGCGATGGTGACATGGTGGCCGGTAGTGGTACTTCCGGAGAGCCCACTCTGGGCCACGATCACGCTATGGGGCCCAACCACACAGTTGTGGGCAATCATCACCAGATTGTCGATCTTGGCGCCCTCCCCGATATGGGTGCGCGCGAAACGACCGCGATCGATGGTGGTGTTGGCACCGATCTCCGCGTCGTCGTCGATCTGCACATAGCCAAGCTGGGGAACCTTCTGGTGCTTCCCTTCCCTCATCTCGTAGCCAAAACCATCGGCACCCACCACCGCGCCCGGGTGAAGAACCACGCGGCTCCCCAGGACGCATCTCTCGCCAAGGTAAACGCGGGGATGAAGCACACAGTGGGCGCCGATCTTGACACCCCTCCCAAGGTAACTTCCCGCCCCCACCTGTGTTCCGTCTCCCAGTTCCACCCCCTCCTCGATGACGACACAAGGACCGATGCCAACCTCCCGTCCGAGACGAACCCCCGGGGCTACCACCGCCGAGGCATGCACTCCCCGCAAGCGGGGAGAAGGTTCGGGCGCAAACAATAAGGCAATCCTGGTGAAAGCCCCGGAGGGATTGTTCACAAAAACAAGGGGGACTCCGAGATCCTTCGGGGCACCGGGCCCCACCAACAGGGCCCCCGCCCGGGTCTTCCGGGCTGCGCCCTCGTATCGCGTATGGGCAAAAAAGGAAATCTCGTTGGGTCCTGCCCCCTGAAGGTCGGCTACCCCGTGGATCAGCAGGGAACCGTCTCCTTGAAGCTTTCCCTCCACGACATCCGCAAGCTCCGCAAGCCGCCTGGGCAGGCTCATCGGCGCGAAACCGGGTTTATTTTTTCTCTTCCTTTTTCGCCGCAGGAGCGGCGGCGGCGTCCTTGTTCAAAATGGCAAGGACCTGCGGGGTGATGTCGTCAATTCCGTCGGAAAAGGTCATCAGCCCGGGAACCACCGGCCCCCCCCCGGACTGGTTTTTGGAAAACACCATCGAGTACTTGTTTTTGCACACCTGCTGAACGGCCTTTTCCACCTCGGCAAGGAGGGCGGTGGTCTCCCTCTGGGTCTGGTCCTGCATGATTTTGGAAACGGTGTTGTTCCAAGCGAGAAATTCCTGCTGCTTGATCTGGAATTCCTCCACCTTCGACTTGAGCTGGGCTTCCTTTTCCTTTTTCAGCTTGTCCGAGATGGCAGGATCGCTCAGGTCCTTCTGCAGTGCCTCAGCCGTCTCCCTGATGGCCTTGACGGAGGCGTTGCGACCGTCCCCTTCCTTCCGGTAATCCGTCGCCATTTTTTCGATCTTATCCTTCGATTCCTTGGCTTTGTGATAGTCCTTCATGACCGCGTTGTAATCCATGACGGCCACCTTGGAGAGGTCCTGAGCCCAAGCCCCCGGGTTCCCCACAAAGAGGCAAAGGCAAAAGCAAAGGGCGGTACGGGACAAGGAGATGGGAAGGAATTTCATAGAATCTTCACTCTAGTTAGAACTGGTAACCGCCGTCAAAGTAGAATTTGATCGCGCCCAAGCCTCCCCCGTTGGAAGGATCCCCCGTCATCACCGGAAAGCCGATATCCAGTTTCATCGGACCGATCCCCAAGTCCATACGCACGCCGACACCGACGCCGATTTGGAAACCTCCGTTGACCGCGTTGTAGGATTGGGAACTGCCGTTGACCATCATGCTCTGGGTGTTGTTGTAGGTTTTGGGCGCAAAGTCGAAAACGTTCTCGTTGACGAAACCACCGTCGCAAAAAAGCGCCCAGCGGACCCGGTCCTCCAGAATGGGAAACGGAGCGGTCAACTCGATCTGGTAGTTCCCTGAAGTTCCGCCTCCCACTGGCTGCCCATTCTGCTTGGGACCCACCGAGCCCTGGTTGACGGTGCTGCCCAGGGAAGGATCGAAGCCTCGTACGGATCCCGAGCCACCCGCATAGAGCTGATCCCAGACCGGGACGTATTCGGTGGAGCTGAACCCGTCGACCAGGCCGACCTGGGCCCGTCCGGAAAGGATCCAGTCCTTCTCCTTCCAGATCGGGAAATAGACGCGGTACTCGGCCCGGATCTTCCAGATGTTCTCGCTTCCCAGCAGCGGACCCCCCGCGCCTTCCACACCCAGCTCAAAAAACTGGCCGTTCCGCGCAAGCATGTAGCTGTCCCGCCCGTCGTAAACGATGGATCCGCGCAACGAGGATTTCAGGGTGTCCCCGGTGGAAGCCTGATAGTAGGGCGGAGCGTCGGACTGCAGGTCGATGATGTTGTAATATTCCGGCCGGTAGGTCACCCCCACGGACCATTTGTTCAGGGGAAAATCATCCCCCAGACGACGGCTCAAGCCGATGGAGGCGCCGAAGTTCTGTTGGTTGTAGAATTGACTGATGTAGGAGGCCCCGTTGTAAAAGCCGCTCACATCGAGGCGGAGGGGTTTGTCGAGAAACCATGGCTCGGTGAAGGCCAGATTGACGTTCTGGGAGCGGAACCCCAGGGAGGCCTGCAAGCGGGCCTTTTGACCGCCGCCACGGGGCGGGAAGCTGGAAAATATTTTCTCAATGTCGAAATTCTTCTCCCCAAGGGTGATGTTGCCTGTCAAAAGTTCCACGGAGCTGAAGCCAGCGCCAAAACTTACTTCCCCCGTCGGCTTTTCCTTCACCTGGACGATCAGTTTCTGCCGGTTGGGAATGTCGGTTTCCTCGGCGTACGTTTCCACTTGGGAGAAATAATTCAGGCCCTGGATCTTGGCCTTGCTGGATTTTTCGCGCACGGTGTCAAACACCTCGCCGGGGGCTAGGTCGATTTCTCGCCGGACCACCTTCTCTTTGGTTGTGGTGAGTCCCTCAATCTCGATCCGGCCGACATAAAATTTTTCTCCTTCCTTGATGCTGAAGTTCACGTCGATCATCCCGGTCTCCACATTCGGCTGGAGCTGGGGCTCAATGCGGACCTCGCGGAATCCCCGGCGCCCGTATTTGTCCTGCAAGGTCTCCTTGGAAGCCTCCAGCCCGTTCACGGAGTAAACCTCCCCGGACTGGAGACCGTCCGCCTTGAGCAACTTGAGCTCCACGGGATCAAAAATCTCCTTGAGCTTGGAGCGATTCTGCAGTTCGTTCTGCAGGTCATCGGCCGAAAAGAAGGCGTTTCCGTCCACGGTCAGGTTGCCCACCCGGTACTGACGCCCTTCCTCGATGCGGTAGGTGAGGATGAGGTCCTCGGCGGGAATATCGTCCGGATCAAAATCCTCGGGCCGTCCCTGCTCCCGCTTGACCGTATCCGTCTGGGCTTCCTCGTTGCGGGCGTTCCGCGGCAGGTCCACCGAGCCCTCCACCTGCACATCGATATACCCTTTGTTAAGATAATAATTCTTCAACCGGGCTTCGTCCTCCTTTCTCGCGTACTCCTCGTAGCGGTCGGATTTGCTGAAAAGCTCCCACCAGGCCTTCGGCTTGAGTTTGACGACCTTCTGCAATTGTTCCGAGGGAACCGATTGATTCCCAATAAAACGGATTTTGGAGATGAATCCCCGGATCCCCTCGTTGACCTCAAATGTGACCTTGGCTTTCCCGCCTTCCACCTGACTGGTGACCGGCGTGACCTTGGCGTCCTTGAAGCCTTTGTCCCGGTAAAAATCCTCCATGGCCACCGCGTCACGTCGCAAGCGCTCCTCGGAGAGAATATCCCCGGCTTTGGTGACGGTTTCCTTCTTTTTAAAGGCGTTGGTCAGGGCCTGGGCCCCGCGTTCCTCGTTGGCGGTCAGCGCCTTGAGTTTGAGGTCCAGCAGGTCTTCCTTGTCGACCGACAGCTGGTCATCCAGGCCCCCATCCGCCCTCTTTCGCTTCACTTCGACTTCGGAAATGCTGACCTTGGGGGAAACGATCACGCTGAGACGGTAGCCGAGTTCCCCGCTCTCGGAGGTTTCATCGGAAGCGATGATCTGCACGTTGCTGTAATCCCCCGTTGCGTAAAGATTCTCGATGTCCTTGTCCACCGTCTCCTGGGAATACCATTCCCCCTTGGCACTTTGCATGTTCTGCCGGATTTTCTCCTCATTGATGGGCACATCCACCAGGGATGAGGAGTACTCAATCTCAAGAATTTTTTTCTGCCCCGAGGTGGTAGGCCGATCGGAGGCAGTAGGGGGCGGAACAAAGGTTTTTGCCCTGGTTTGACTCTTTCCAGGGGTTGATTCGCCCTCTTTCTCTTGGGCGAAGGCGGATGAAAGCCCGGCCCAAACGAAAATCAGAACAAAAACGAGAGCCCGAAGGCTAAAAACAGCCCCCATGTGCACACCCGTCATATCACCCGATTTTTTCACGGTAAAATGCGTAAATAGCTATCAATAAGCGTTTGTCGATAACTGCTTAAACTATTTATTACTTATTGATTAATAATAACTTACTCTTCGGACTTTAGTCTTTTTTATCCTTGGATGACTTTTCGGTTTCCGAATCGGTCTTCCGAGTTTTCCGAGGCTTGATGTTCTTTTCCGCACCCTCCTCGCTTTTGCCGGCGATTTTAACCTTCACCGTGCTTTTGACGGAATAGCCCAGGTGAACCACCACCTCATGCTCGCCCACTTGGTTGAGGCTTTTGGAAAGGTCGATGTCCCGCTTTTCCACCGCAAAACCTCTCTCCGCGAGGGCGGACGCGATCTCCCCGGTCGTAATGGAGCCAAAAAGCTTGGCAGCCCCTTCCTCCGCCTGCCTCAGTTCGAAATTCAGCACAATCCGGGCCAACCGGTTGGCCCTCTCTTCCGCTTCGGCCGTTTCCGCAGCTTCCCGCTCCGCCCGCCGCTTCTTGAGCGCCTCGAGTTGCCGCTTGCTGGCCGCACTTACCGGGGCAGCCAGGTTATTGGGAAAAAGAAAATTCCGGGCATATCCGGGACGTACTTTGACCAGATCGGCTTCGGCGCCCAGTCCGCGGACAGGACCCTTGAGGATGACTTCTAGGTTCATGTTTGCTCTCCTTGCTTGGGTTTAAAAAGGAACGTCATCTTCGGCGGGATCAACTGCGGGCCCCTTGGAGGCTGGGGAGGATTCTCCGCTCCGCTCCCTCGTGGAACCACCCTCCGGCCGGGTTCCGCGCCCGCCGCCGCCACCGCGGGACAAGAATTGCACCCGGTCGGCCCGGACCCTGAGACGGCTCTTCTTTTCGCCCTCCGGCCCCTCCCACTGGTCCAGTTGCAGACGCCCCTCCACGAAAATCGGCGCCCCCTTGGTGAGATAGTCGCGGCAGGTCTCCGCTTGGCGGCCCCAGACCACCACGTCCACATAGCAGACCTCCTCCTTTTCCGTGCCGTCCTGGGCCCGGTAGGTCAGGTTGATGGCCATGGCCAGATCGCCGACGGCCGTACCCTTGGGAGTGTGCCTCACCTCCGGATCCCGCGTCAGGTTTCCCATCAAAAAAACTTTGTTCAGGCTGGCCATGGCATCGTTTCCTTACAGCGAGGCCTCCGCGGCCGCGGCTGCCTGGGACGCCTTGGCCCTGGATTTTTCCTCCCCTTCCGTTGCAGCCGCCACCAGGAGATGCCGGTAGACGGGCGCGCAAAGCTCCAGCTTGCCGCGGAGCTTGCCGATTTCTTCCGGAGGAAGCTGGCAGGTGAGGTTGGCGTAAAAACCGGACTCCAGAGGTCCCGCCACGTATTCAAATTTTTTCCGATCCATTTTTTGCGTCCGCAAAACGCGGCCGCCGATGGATTTCACCTCGTTCTCGACGATGGCCAGAACCTCCGGGAGGGACTCCTCCTTGCCGGCCAAATCCAGAATCACCAACAGATCGTATGTCTTCATGCCTCCACTTTCCGGTTGCCCAGCGACAGGGCTGTTTCCCAGCCATCCCGCCACCAGGCCTCCACCGCTTCCGCGGCCGCCTCCACCATCCGGGCGGCCACCGGCCGCTCCTTCTCGTTGAAAACCTCCAAAACATGATCGGCCGCATCCCGATCCTGCTCGGGACGGCCCACTCCCCCGCGCAACCGCGCAAAGGACCTGGTTCCAAGGTGAGCCTCGATGGACTCAAGCCCGCGATGCCCCCCGCTGGACCCCTCGGCACGTAGCCGGAGCCGCCCAAGGGGCAGGTCTATGTCGTCAACAATCACCATAAAATTTTGGAAAGGAACCTTTTCATAACCGATCATCGCCCGGATCGCCTCACCGGAGGCGTTCATCATCGTGGTCGGCTTCAGCAAAATCCGGTTCCCCGGCAGGCGGGCCTCCCAAGCCTTGGCTTGGCGGCTTTTTTTCCAGGGGACGCCCTGCCCGGCGGCGAGCCGGTCAACCACTTCGAAGCCGAAATTGTGACGGGTCCCACGGTAGGTGGATCCCTCGTTCCCCAATCCGGCGACGAGAAAGATTTCCATGGAAACTGGCGCCGCTTACTTCTTGGCCGGTTCCTTCTTGGCTCCCTCCTTGGCTTCCGCCTTCGCGGGTTCCTTTGCATCCTTCTTGGGCTCGGCCTTGCCGTCCTTTTTCTCCCCGGCCGTCTCCCCATCCTCCGCATCCTTCTTCTCCCGGATCACCTCAGGCTCGGTTGCCGCGGCGGCGGTTCCGGGTGCCGGCTCTTCCTCAACCGTCGGCATCAGCACCATGAACACGGGAAGCTCCTTGGCGTTGAGCACGGATACGCCCGCGGGAAGCTTCACCTCGCTGACATGGATGGCCTGCCCCACTTCCAGGGCGGAAACATCCACGTCAATGCGGTCGGGAAGGTCTTTCGGCAAACACTCCACCCGCAAGGTCCGCAGGGCGTGATCGAGAATTCCCCCTCCGGTACGCACCCCCACCGCCTCTCCCACCTCGTGCACCGGAACGTCCACCCGGAGTTTTTTGTTTTCCTCCACCTGATGAAAATCCACGTGCTGGATTTTATCCTTGAGAGGATCGTGCTGGACCTCGCGGATCAAGGCCATCTTCTTGGTGACCGCACCGCCCTCGCCCTCGACGGATAGATCTACCAGCACGCTGTCGGACGATGCCCCGTGTAGCGCCTCGGCGATTTCCCGTCCGTTCAACTCCAGAGCCTCGGCTTTTCCTCCCCCATAAAGCACCGCCGGAACAAGACCATTCGAACGGATGCGGTGGGGACGACGCCCCCCGATCTCCGACCGCAGTTTCGCTTTGATACCTAACCTTTTAGCCACAGGAACCTCCGGATAAGATGAGCCGGAAATTAAACCATCCGAACCCTATCCGGTCAACGACTTTCCGGATCAGCCAAAGCAGATTCTCCCCGGCGGGATACGCCGGTAATCGCATCCCCGGAAAGCAAGCCACAAAAAAAAGAACCCTTGGAGGTTTTGCCTCCAAGGGTTCATACGGGAGTGGGAGTTCGCCACGCTCTCTTCCCCATCGACTGGCTATTTGGCGCCTGGACCTGCCTTTCGACCGATCCTACTTCTTCATTCGGCTGCCAGTTCCCCGACGCTATTCACCGCCCCCGCGTCACGGCGGGGGAGAAGTTCCGGCCTCATAGCAGGGCCGCCACGACCATCCCTGATCGCAGTTTATTGAGTGAAGCCTCTTTGCTTGGTTCGGTCCGTACCTGCCGG
>DFCD01000113.1:11757-11898 GCA_002366885.1 Verrucomicrobia bacterium UBA3063 | reverse complement strand
GGCGATCAGGGGCCGGGCAATGGAGGTGCCGAGAAAATACTGCCCCTCGTAGATCGCCCCCGCCCGCATCATCGGAAAGATAAAGTCCCGGGCGAACTCCTCCTGCAGGTCGTCGATATAGACCTTGCTCGCACCGGTCCG
>DFCD01000113.1:9966-11679 GCA_002366885.1 Verrucomicrobia bacterium UBA3063 | reverse complement strand
ACGGAGGTGTCGAGTCCTCCGGAATAGGCGAGCACGATCTTCATGGAATTTTGGTCAGCGCCTCGATCCGGGTCTGGATCAGGCGGCGGTGGGCTGCAGCTTGCGGCCAGCGCCCTTGATCCGGGCGATATACGGCGCGAGTTTTTCCTTTGCCGCAGCCACGCTCACCCCGTACCGCTCCCGCAGAGCCTCCGGCTTGCCGTGGTCCACAAACTCATCCGGCCATCCGATCCGCACCACCGGCGTGCCGATGCCCAGATCGGCCAACTCCTCCAGGACCGCGGCCCCGAATCCGCCCTTGAGAACATGATCCTCGAACGTGACGATAACTTCGGCGTTCTTGGCAAAGAGTTCGAGCATCGCGGTGTCGAGAGGCTTGGCGAACCGCGCGTTGATCACCGCGGCCTCGATACCCTCGGCCTTGAGGTCATCGGAAAGCTGGAGCGCGAGCGGAAGCATCTGGCCGTAGGACCAGATCGCCACCTTCTTGCCGTGCCGGACGACCTCGGCCTTGCCAATCGGGAGGGCCAGCGGGGTCTTTTTAATCGTCGCATTCGGGCCGGTGCCCCGGGGATAGCGAATGGCGATGGGACCGTTGTGCAGGCTGGCGGTGTAGAGCATGTCGACAAACTCGTCCTCATCCTTGGGAGACATGTGAACGATGTTCGGCACGCCCCGCATGTAGGAGATGTCGAACAGACCGTGATGGGTCGGACCGTCGTCACCGGAAAGGCCGCCCCGGTCCATGCAAAAGACCACCGGCAGGTTCTGCAGGCAGACGTCGTGGATGATCTGGTCGTAAGCACGCTGCAGGAAGGTGGAGTAGATCGCACAGAAGGGTTTGAAACCCTTGGTGGCCATACCGGCGGCGAAAAGAACAGCATGCTCCTCCGCGATGCCCACGTCGAAATACCGGTCGGGGTGTTTCGGCTGAAACCGGTCGAGTCCGGTGCCGTTCGGCATGGCACCGGTGATCGCCACGACCCTGGAATCGTTGTCGGCGATCTTGGAAAGATGGTCGGCAAAGACCTCGCTAAAGGTGGGTTGGCCGAGCGTTTTCGTCTCCCCCGTCTCCGGGTCGTACGGGCCAAGACCGTGAAACTTCTTCTGCTTGGCCAAAGCGGGTTCGAACCCTTTCCCCTTCGTGGTGGCCACGTGGAGGATCACCGGGAAGTTCTGGGTCTTGAGAAACTCGAACATTTTGATCAGGGAGGTGATGTCGTGGCCGTCCACCGGGCCGTAATAGGTCACGCCGAGTTCCTCGAAAATCACGCTGGGGAAGATCATGCCCTTGACGTGTTCCTCGGCCCGCCGGGCGACCTTGAGGGCCTTGGCCCCACCGAGTTTTTCGATGAAGTGGGCGGCCCGTTCGTGGAGGTGGATAAACCGTGGATCGGTGGTGATTTTGTTCAGGTAGCCGGCGATCGCCCCGACGTTCTTGTCGATCGACCACTTGTTGTCGTTGAGGATGGTGATCAGCCGTTTCGTGTGGTGGGCAACGTTGTTGAGCGCCTCAAAAGTGACGCCGCAGGTGAAGGCCGCGTCCCCGGCGAGGCAAATGACGTGCTCCTTGCCACCCCGCATATCCCGGGCCGTGGCCATGCCGAGCGCGGCGGAAAGGGCGGTGCCCGCGTGACCGGCGCCGAAGCAATCGTGCTCGCTTTCCGACCGAAGCATGAACCCGTTGAGACCGCCCGGTTGCCGGATGGTGTG
>DFCD01000113.1:0-9784 GCA_002366885.1 Verrucomicrobia bacterium UBA3063 | reverse complement strand
GAGCCTCGGCCAGTCTTCTTTCCCTTGGGGGCAGCCTCGGAATCTTCCAACTCCCCCTCCTCGATTGATCCATCCTTCTTCTTGGTGAGCAATGAGATGCGTTTTTCGGCTGCCTTGAGCTTTTCCGTGCAGGCGGCCACCAATTTCATGCCGGCTTCATACTTCTCCACGATAGTCTCAAGGGGAAGTTCGGGCGATTCCATCTGCTCTACCAGTTTTTCCAGAAGCTGCAGAGACTCCTCAAAGCTTCCGTCCCCCGCCGATTTTCCCGACTTGGCCATGGGGAAAATCTTCCGCCTAAGCTCCGGTCAGTCGAGCCGATTCCTCGGCCGGACTCGGATGAGCCGTAAATTTCAACGGCCCAAGTGTTCTTCGAAGCTCAAGCTTTTCTAACCACGACCGGCAACTTCCCATCCGAGAACCGGACCACCAAATCACCCTGCTTCCGGGCCGACTCCACCGCGCGGATCAGCTTTCCATCCGGCGACTGCACGAGGGTATAGCCCCGCCGCAACGTTTCTTCCGGTCCGAGCGCCCGCAAGCGGTCGGTCGCGCCCTTCAACCGCAGGGCCAACTCCGCCACATTCCGTTCCGGTCGCAACGCCATCCATCGTTGCAGGAGCGCCACCGCCATCTGTTTCCGGTGTCGCCAGGCGTTTCCCAGGGCCCGCTGCAACTGGATCCCGAGTTCATCCACCCGCTGGGCGCTCAGCTCCACCATCCGGCGGGGCTCCCGAAAGACATAACTGCTTCCCAGCTCTGCCAGCCGCCGTTTTTTTTCTTCGAACAAATCGGCTACGCCGGATTTAAGACGTTCCTGCAAACCGACAATCTCCTCCCCCCACTCTGCGTCCGGGCGGCTGGCCATCTCCGCCGCGGCGGAAGGGGTGGGGGCACGGAGATCGGCGACAAAATCGCAAATGGTGAAATCGGTCTCATGACCCACCCCGCTGATCACGGGAATCGGGCAGGACACCACCGCCCTCGCCACAATCTCCTCGTTGAACGACCAGAGGTCCTCGAGGCTGCCCCCTCCCCGCACCACCATCAAAAGGTCAAAATCCATCTCGCCCAGCCTTCGGATCGCTTCGGCCACCTCCTCCGCGGCTCCGTCCCCCTGCACCTTCACTCCAAACACCGTTAAGGCGATCCTTGGACAACGCCGCTGTAGCACATGAACCACGTCCCTGACGGCGGCTCCGGTCGGACTGGTCACAATTCCGATGCGTTCCACAAATTCGGGCAGAGGCCGCTTCCTCTCCTCCGCAAACAAACCCTCGGCCTGCAGCTTTCTTTTTAGCTCCTCAAAGCGCTGGTGTAGATCGCCTTTCCCGAGCGGCTCAAGACCGCGGACAATCAGTTGGTACGCCCCGCGCGGCTCGTAGACCGAAACCTCCCCATGGGCAACCACCTTGACCCCGTCGGCCGGCTGCAATCCCAGTCTTGCGGCGGACCCCTTGAACAGCGCGCAGGGGATCTGTGATCCCTCGTCCTTTAGGGTGAAGTAGCAGTGACCCGAGGCCTGGCGGCGGAAGTTGGAGATCTCCCCGGCCACCGACACTTCCCCCACCTGCTCCTCGAGGAGATCCTTGATGCGCGCAGTCAGCGCGGAAACGGAGAGGGGTTCGGGTCGACTCACCGCGGGCGCTGAATCCTCTCGATCGCCGTGGCCTTGCCGGTGGCCTCGTCCACGTCGATCACCACCCCGTCCACCTGCACCCCACCCGTGGCCAAATGCATTTTTACCGGCATGAGGGTTTTGAAACGCTCCACGATGGACAACTTCTCGCGGCCAATCACCGAATCGTGCGCCCCGCAGAACCCCACGTCGGTAATGTAGGCCGTGCCACCCGGAAGAAGTTTCTCATCCGCGGTCTGGACATGGGTATGGGTTCCCACCACTGCGGAGACCTTGCCATCGAAAGCGTGACCGAAGGCGATTTTTTCCGAGGTCGTCTCGGCATGAAAGTCGACCAGGATGGCGCGGGTCTCCCGATGGATCTCCTCGAGGATCGGATCCATCAGCAGGAAGGGATTGTCGACATCGATCTTCATGTAGGTGCGGCCCATCGCGTTGATCACCCCGAGCTTCTTGCCGTTGCCGTTGACCACGATCCAACCCCTGCCCGGACAGGTGGACGGAAAATTAAAGGGCCGGATCAGGCGGGGCTCCTCCGCAAAAAAGCTGAAGATCTCCTTCTGGTCCCAGACATGGTCACCCAGCGTGATCACGTCCACCTTCGCCCGAAAAAGATCGTAGGCGAGTTTGGGGGTGATGCCGTTGCCTCCCGCCACGTTCTCCCCGTTCAGGACGATGAAGTCCGGGGCAAACTCCTCGATCAGCTTGGGAACGACATCCCGAACCGCCTCCCGCCCCTGCTCGGCCACCACATCCCCCAAAAAAAGAATCCGCATCCCAAAACCTTAGGGTCGATCGCCCTCCGGATGAACCAAATTTGTGCCCCAGCCCGAAAATGACGGTTGGCGAAAGGACATGGCTCTCCGTATGTTTCTTGGGTTCAGGTGCGGTGGCTGAGCGGTCTAAAGCGGCGGTTTGCTAAACCGTTGTACGGGTAATACCGTACCGGGGGTTCGAATCCCCCCCGCACCGGTGCTCCCAGGTTGCTCGATACGGGTTTTTCGCAAGCTTGACCCCGGCGCCCCTCTCCATCATGGTAACTTCATATGCAAAGAATACTTCTTTGGAGTCTCGCAGGAACCGTCAGCCTGCTCCTTCTTGTGAATCTTGTTTTGGGTTTAGGCACCCGGGGTTCGATTAATAAAATCCAATCCATCCAAGCCCAGGTCTCCAATGGGCCCCAACTGGAAATGGTGCTTCGGAATCTCAGTATCCGGATTGCCATGGCTGGAGAGAAAGACGCGGCCTTTAAGGACCTGCTAAAAAAACATGAGCTCAACGTCAAACTAGAGGAGGGAAAGAAGTGATGAACGAGGCGAATACATCTTACGAGACCGGTTCCGACTCCTGTTCCTGCACTTGGCCACTCATCATGGTCTTGGCCGCCCTCCTCCTCGTGAATGGGGTTCAGTTTATCTCCATCCTGCGGGAACGTTCCGCCGTCCAACAGGTCACCACGAATGCGGACCAGGCAGTCACCCGCTACAAGCTTGTCTCGGACAAGCTGGAGAATCTGGCCAAAGACCTGATGAGGCTCAGCCTCACCAACAACGAGGCCAAGGAGATTGTCACGCAGTTCAATATCCAGATGAACCAACCGGCGGCCAGAACAGCACCCGAAACCAGATAATCTTTTAGTTTTTCCAGTCGAGGGCGAAATCGATCGCCCCGGCACTATGGGTGATCGCACCCACGCTCAGGAAGTCCGCCCCGGCTTGGGCGAAGCCTCGGGCCCTCTCCAGAGTGATTCCCCCGGAAACTTCCAGGGGAATTTTCCGTCCGGATCGGTCCCGCTCTTGGACCACCTCCCGAATCTGTTCCGGGGTCATGTTATCCACAAGAATCCGATCCGGATGAAGCGGGAGGAGTTTTCGGGCTAAGGCAACCCTGTCGGCTTCGACAATCACCGGGAGGTCCGGATTCTGCTCACGGGCGCGGCGAATCAAATCATGCAGTTCCTCGTCTGGGACCCAGGCCAAATGGTTTTCTTTGATCAGGACCGCATCATAGAGCCCCATCCGGTGACTCACCCCACCGCCACATCGCACCGCATGCTTCTCCAGCGCGCGCAGCCCGGGGGTGGTCTTGCGGGTGTCCAGGATCTTGGCCTTGGTTCCGTCCACCGCCTTCACGAATTCAGCCGTCCGGGTGGCGACTCCGGAAAGCCGTTGCAAAAAGTTCAAGGCGCAACGTTCCCCGGACAAAATACTTCGGGCGGAACCGCTCACCTCCGCCACTCCCTCGCCGGCCGAAAGCCGATCCCCGTCCTTGGCCAAAGGCTTCCATTTCAGCTTTCCATCCACCTCACGGAAGACCGCCTCCGCCACATCCATCCCGGCCAAGACACAAGGTTCTCGGGTGAGAAGCACTGCCGTCCCCTCACGTTCCGGTGGGATCAGCCGGCTGGTGACATCCATGGGCCCCACGTCTTCGCCCACGGCCCGTGCCGCCGCTTCCCGCACCACCGCACGCCAGGTCTCCTGAGGATTCACGATACCAGCGTGCGATTTCCGCCTCCCCCAAGTCGAGGAAAACGTCCCGCATTTCCCGCGCCTCGTTTTGCCATACCCTTCTCCCATGGAAACCAGGACCCTCCCCGCCAATCCGGATGCCCTGACCGAGGCCGCCCAGCTCCTCCACCAAGGCAAGTTGGTGGCGTTTCCCACGGAGACCGTCTACGGACTTGGCGGGTTGGCGGAAAATCTAGAAGCTGTTCGAGCAATTTTTTCCNNNGGCTTCTGCGGATGGATGGGTGGCGTCTCCCCTTCCGGAAGCTTCCTTGCGGCTCGCCAAGGCTTTCTGGCCAGGCCCGCTCACCCTGATTCTTCGACGGGGGCCAAAAGTTCATCCGGAGATCACCGCCGGACTCGATACCGTGGCCGTCCGGTGCCCGGCTCATCCAGCCGCCCAGGAGCTTCTCCAAAAAGTCGGAGTTCCCCTCGCCGCCCCCAGCGCGAATCGTTTTGGCCGTATCAGTCCCACCGATGCGGAGGCTGTCCGACAGGAACTGAACGGAATCATCCCCCTGATCCTCGATGGCGGGCCCTGTGCCTTGGGTTTGGAGTCCACCGTCGTGAATCTGGTTGGCCGTTCACCCGAAATTCTTCGCCCGGGAGCCGTCACGCAGGCCCAGTTGGCCAAAGAGCTGGGGCAACAACTTGGTTCCCGCCAAGCCTCCCTGAAAAAACATGAAGTCCAACCCGCTCCAGGCCAACTCGTCTCCCATTATGCACCCCAAACCCCGCTCTACCTGTGTGAGGCTCCTATCAAAAACCTTTCTCCGGGGGCCTTTCATATCTTCTTCCGGAAAAGCCATCAACCAACGGGTGGAAAGTCCTTCCTCCTGGGCGCGGAGGGCAACCTTGACTCAGCCGCAAGGGAACTTTACCGGGCCTTACGCAAGGCCGACTCGTCCGGAGCCAAAAAAATCCTCATCGAACCCGTGCCCGAAGGGGCGTGGGCTGAAGCCATCCGGGATCGGTTGGGCCGCGCCAGCTCGGGAACCGCCCATTGGGATGGCGGGGCCTGGAAATTCTTCCCCAAGGAGAAACCCTAAATCTGCCCGCCGGGGCCTTCCGCGCTTTCCCGATCCTCGTCTTTGAGACGTACCAGCCCCAGGACGTGCCGCAGCAATTGCCCGACGCTGCTTTCCACGTTTTCCCGGTCGGTTCGCAAAACAAGATCGGGCCTTTCCGGCTCCTCATACGGCGAATCGATTCCCGTGAAGCCCTTGATTTCCCCCGCCCGCGCCTTGCGATAAAGGCCGCGCGGATCGCGCTTTTCACACTCACCCAGCGGCGCATTGACGAACACCTCGGAATAATTCACCCCCGCCGCATGGCAGGCACTGCGCACGGCCTGGCGCTCTTTCCGCAAAGGCGAAATCAGGGAGCTGATCACCACCAGACCCGACTCCGCCATTAATTTGGCCATTTCGCCGGCCCGCCGGATGTTTTCCGCTCGGTCTTCCAGGCTGAAACCGAGGTCGGCGCACAGCCCGTGCCGCAGGTTGTCGCCATCCAAAATCATCGAGGCGATTCCCCTGCGAAAAAGCAGGGACTCCAGCGCCACCGCCAAAGTGGATTTTCCGGAACCGGAAAGTCCCGTCAGCCAAATCACCGCCCCTTCATGGCCGAAGTGGGCCGCCCTCGCCTCCTGGGAAACCCGGCCTTCCGTCCAGGTCAGATGCTCGCCGGTGACGGCTTTGGCTAACCGTGCCGGATACTCCGCTTCCAAGACGATCCCGCCTCCGCCCAACCGGGGCCCCTGCTGAAGCGCGAAACGTCCGAGCGGCTCCACCCGGTCATGGGCATCGTACACCAAGGGACGGCGGCACCGGATCCGAACCTCGGCCACCTCAAACCGCCCCACTTCCTCCCGCGCCCCGCTTTTTTGCTCCAACTTTTCCGCATCGACCACGCGATCAATCGCCACCAGTCGCGCCTCCACATTCTGCGTGGCAAGACGAAGCTGGACCGGGGCCTGCAGCCGAAGCGCCTCCGCATCCAACCAAAAAATTCTCGCGCGAACCTCCCGCGACTCCACCGGCGGTAGATCCTCATGAGCTCCGACGTGGCCCCGCTCCACAAAAATCTGCTCCTCCAGGGTGACCGCAACCGCCCGACCAGGTCCCAACTCCCGCACCGGATCCGGATTCCCCCAATCCTCGATGGTTTTGATCCGGGTTGTTTTTCGGTCGGGAAAGAAAACCACCGAATCCCCCACTTTCAGGGTTCCGCTTTCGATGCGCCCGGCGATCACCCGGCGATCGTCGAAGCGATACACATCCTGAACCACAAATCGCAGCGGCCCCGCCACATCCCCCGCCCGCCCTCCTCCGGGCGCTCCGGCGAGAAGGGCCTGCAACAACGTGGGGCCACGAAACCATCCCAGTCGTTTGGCGTCCGGGTTTTTTACCTGGCTGCCTTCCCTTGCGGAAATGGGAATGACCTCGCGGGGAGATATCTTGAGCCCCCCGAGGTACTCACGGATCTCCTTCTCCAGCTCCCGGAAGCGACCCTCCTTCCAGTCCACCAAATCCATCTTGTTCACCGCCACGATGACCTTCGCCACACCAAGGAGGCTCAGGAGCAGCCCATGCCGGCGGGTCTGCTCCTTCAGCCCCTCCTTGGCGTCAATCATCAGGATGGCTTCATCTGCGGCGGCCGCTCCCGTGACCATGTTTTTGATAAACTCCCGGTGGCCGGGGGCATCGATGATTTGAAAAGCCCGGCCGCCGTGCCGGAACTCAATCCGGGTGGTATCGATCGTGATATTCTGGGCCTGCTCTTCCAACAAGGCATCGAGAAGGAAAGCATGCTCGAAGGGCATCCCCTCCTCCCGACACGCCTTTTCCACGGCCTCCAGCTTGCCTTCCGGAAGCGAGTCCGTGTCCGCTAGCAGTCGCCCGATTAAGGTCGATTTGCCATGGTCCACATGGCCCACGACCACAATCCGTGTCCTCGGCTCCCCGGCCGCCCCTGCGGCAGCACCGCCCATCCGTTTCGGAAAAAAGGCCGGCTCGAAGCCGGCTGGAACCGGCTTGGGGGCAGGCGGCATGACCCCCCCGCTCATAGGAATCCTTTGGCACGGAGTTTTTGCATCGCGTTCCGCTCGTGGTGATCCTGGGCGCGACCAGCCCGCTCCGCCGTCTTGGTGGACTTCAACTCCTCGATGATTCCCTCAATCGTGTTGACTTGGCTTTCCACGGACTTGGTGATCGGCCAGCAACCTAGCGAGCGGTACCGGCGTCCGTTTTCCGCAAAGTACATCTTTGGAACCGGGATTCCCTCACGGCGGATGTACTCCCACACATCCAGTTCGGTCCAATCCAACAAGGGTTGTACCCGCACATGCTCGCCGGGTTTCACTGCCGTGGTGAATTGGCCCCAGAATTCCGGTGGTTGATCGCGGTATTCCCACTCGTTGTCCGCCGTGCGGGGAGAGAAATATCGCTCCTTGGCCCGGGTCGAATCCTCATCCCGCCGAATTCCTGTCACCAATGCGTCCCATTTGTATTTGGCCAGCGCCTGCTGGAGGGCCGCCGACTTGAGTTCGTGCGTCACCGTGACCGGGTCATGGGTCTCGTAGCCCACCCCGCGCTTCCGCGCCTCCTCATTTACGATCACGATCAGATCGATGTCGTAGTGCTTCCGGGCCCATTCCCGAAAGGCCAACATCTCAGGAAACTCGTACGTGGTGTCGATGTGAACCAATGGGAACGGGATCTTTCCGGCAAAAGCCTTCTTGGCCAACCAGATGAGGGTATTGGAGTCTTTCCCCATGGACCAGGGCATGGCCATGTTTTTAAAATTCGAGAAGGCCTCCCGAAAAATATAAATGCTTTGATCTTCAAGTGTTTGCAAATACGACATAAANNAAGATAGACTTTATAGGGTTTGTGATTATATTTCAAGCATGATTCCGGTGCTACGGGAAGTCAGTCATCGGCAAGGGATCCATCTTCAAACCGCGTTGGAGGAGTTGCTACCCAAGTCCCCTGAAGACAGGCTCGCTTGGGCAGCCGAAAATTTCCCCGGCCAAGCCATGGTCACCACCTCGTTTGGGGCCCAATCAGCCGCCTTCTTGCATCTGGTTTCCCGGATGGCCCCGGAAATCCCCGTTGTGTTTATCGACACCGGTTATCATTTTCCGGAAACTCTCTCCTTCTCCCTCGAACTGACCAAAAAACTAAATCTTAATCTCAGGACCTATCGGCCTTTGTCCACGCCGGAAGAAATCGAATCAATCCATGGGCGCCTGTGGGAAGAAGGGCCCGAGGGATTGGAGAAATTCCATGAAATCATCCGGTTGGAACCGCTCCGAAGGGCGTTTCAGGATTTAAATCCCGCCATCTGGCTGGCCGGCTTGCGCCGCTCAGGTTCCGAGCACCGCCAACAACAGGAAATTCTCAGCCAGCAGGATTCCCGTTGGAAACTTCTCCCCATCCTCGAATGGTCCGACCGCGAGATAGGCTCCTATCTCAGCTCCCATCAGCTTCCCTACCACCCGCTCTGGGCTCAGGGGTACGTCTCCATCGGGGACCGCGTCACCACCAAGCGCCTCGACGAGGTTTCCGACCCCAGCCAACTCCGTCACTTCGGCTGGAAACGCGAATGCGGCCTGCACGATCGCGTCTGATCGGGACAAAAAGATTTCCTCCATCCCCTGCTTTCCTTAGGCTTTTGCGCTTATGGCTGGCGAAGTCGTTGAAGTCGAAGGCGCGGTGAAAGCCGTGCTCAAAGGCACCCTTTTCCGTGTCGAACTCGTCAACGGCCACACGGTCCTCGCCCACATTTCCGGCAAAATGCGCAAAAATTTCATCCGGCTGAACATCGGTGACAAGGTGAAGATGGAAATGTCCCCTTACGACCTGACCAAAGGCCGCATCACCTACCGGATCCCGCCCCCCAGCCCCGACGGCACGCCCGCCGCACCCCAACCGCTCTAGTTTTTTCCCGCGATCACCGCGGCATAGGCCTCCCACGGCACGTCCCCGGCCGCATCCCGCGGATTCCTCTCCAGATCGGCCGACTCAAAATCGATCCCAAAAATGCCGAACCGGGGCGCATAGGTTCCCCATTCGTAATTGTCCGTCAGCGACCAGTGGAAATATCCGGCCAAGGGCAATCCCTCCGCCCGCAACTTCTGCACTTCCCCCACGTGCTGACGAATAAAATAACTCCGGCTCTGCCGGTCCCCCCGCAAATCGCAATTCTGCGACTCTTTCCCGCAACGACGTTCCGCCATGCCGTTTTCGGCAATGACGATCGGCAGATCGGGATATTCCGTCGCATAGCGCTCCACGAAAAAGCGGAGTCCCCTGGGCAGGGCGTGCCAATCCCACCATTTCGTGGCCAGCCCCTGGGTCAGCCATTCCCGGAGGCTCAACCGGCCCAACCGCAGTTCCCCGAGCGAGGGCAAACGAACCGCATTCCCCACGAACGGGTCGTAATAATCGAAGGCAATGTAATCGAGATTGGGTTCGCCGGGACGTTCACGGATCCTCTGGACCAGTCGGGAGAAAGTTGTCTCCCGCAGGAATCGGTGACTGAGGGAGTTTTGAATCTGTTTGATCAGCTCGCCAGCCACCTCGGAAAACAGGCTGTGCCGGGGAAAATCCATCGCCCGGTAGGATCGGGTGAA
>DFCD01000054.1:658-3722 GCA_002366885.1 Verrucomicrobia bacterium UBA3063 | reverse complement strand
CCGACAGCAGGGCGGCGATCCCCGTTGCTCCCCGCAAACATCCCTGGTCTCCCGCCTCGATCAGCATCCGTGCCAGGCGCGGATGGACCGGCCAACCCGCCATCTTTTTTCCGATCGCCGTCAGCTTCCCCCCGGGGCTCTCGGTGGCTCCCAGATCGGCCAACAACCTCTCCGCTCGTTCCACCGATTCTCTTTCCGGAGCATCCACCCAGCGGAAATCCCTCAGCCGACCCGCTCCCGCCGCCGCCAGTACCAGCGCCACTTCGGCCAGGTCCAACCGCCGCACCTCCGGATCCTCCGCCTTGGCCCGTTTCGACCAGTCCGCCTCCGTTTCCAGCCGCACACACACCCCGGGCGCCGTCCGTCCCGCCCGTCCCGCCCGCTGTGCCGCCGAGGCATGGCTGATCCTCTCCACCAAAAGGGTCTCCAACCCCCGTCGCGGGTCGTATTTCGCGATCCGCGCCAACCCCCCGTCCACCACCGCCTTCACCCCGTCCAACGTCAACGAGGTTTCCGCCACATTGGTCGCCACCACCACCTTGGGCCGGTCATACCTTTGCAGGGCCGCATCCTGCTCGGCCGGAGGCATCTCCCCGTGCAAGGGCAGCACCACCGCCTCCCTCTGCCCGAGCCGGCTTTCCAGATCCCGCCGGCAACGGTTGATCTCGTAGGCTCCCGGCAGAAAGACCAAGACGTCCCCCTTGCCCTCCCGCACCAACTTCTCCGCCTCCCGCGCCGCCACCTCCGCCACACCCGATCCGCTTAAATCCTCCCGCTTCGGCAAATAGCGGGTCTCCACGGGAAACATCCTCCCCTCCGACCGCAACACCTCCGCCCCGATCGTCTTGGCCAACTTCTCCGTCTCCAGCGTTGCCGACATCACGATCAGCAGCAGGTCCGGTCGGGCCGACTCCTGCAGATCGAGGATCCGCCCCAGGGTGAGATCCCCGTACAGATGGCGCTCATGAAACTCGTCGCACAACACCGCCTGGACACCCTCCAGCTTGGGCTTCGAGATCATCTGCCGCACCAGCACCCCTTCCGTGACAAAACGGATCCGCGTCCTGGCCGATGTCAGGTCATCCAGCCGGATGGTGTAGCCCACTTCCCCGCCCAGCTCCGTCTTCCGCTCCTCCGCCACCCGCTTGGCCAGCATCCGGGCCGCCAACCGCCGCGGCTGCAGAATCACGGCCTGCCCCGCGGGCCCCAGACACCCCCCGTCCAGCAGCATCTGCGGGATCTGGGTGGACTTTCCGGACCCGGTGGGCGCCTCGATCACCATCCTCCGTTTGCCCGCCCGGATTGCCTCCAGCAGCGGTCCCCGGATCTCCTCGATGGGCAAACTGGTCACCATCGAAAAAGAATAAGGGTTTCGGGATGAATCATCGAGTCATCCCTAACCTTACCATCTTAATCCTCATCCTAATCCTCATCTGCAAAAAGGTTTCGCTATCCTTTGCCCGCCCATCGACAATCCCGCCATGTCTTCCGGCAAAAAGGACGGCTGGGGCTCCTCCCTCGGTGTCATCCTTGCCGTCACCGGCAGCGCCGTGGGCCTCGGCAACTTCCTCCGCTTTCCCGGCCTCGCCGCCAAGTACGACGGCGGCGCCTTCCTCATTCCCTATTTCCTTGCCCTGCTTTTTCTTGGGCTGCCCATTGCCTGGTCGGAATGGGCGATGGGCCGGTATGGGGGTCAACGCGGCTTCAACTCCTGCCCGGGAATTTTCCGCTCGATCTGGAAAAGCCCCCTCGCCCCCTACTGCGGCGTTCTCGGCCTGATCGTCCCCGTCGTCATCTATATGTACTACCTTTGGATCGAATCCTGGTGCCTGGGCTATGCCTGGAAGTACCTCACCGGGGCCCTCAACCTTGGCCCGGAAAAGCAGGCTTACGCGGCCCATTTCACCTCCTACGTCGGATTATCCGCGGACGGCGCCTTCTTTCATCAGGGCATGGCCCTGCCGGTGGTTTCCCTGCTGCTTTGCGTGGCACTCAACTTTTTCATCATTTACCGCGGCCTCAGTGGCGGCATTGAAAAGGTCTGTCTCTGGGGCATGCCCCTGCTGGTGATGTGCGCCCTCCTCGTGTTGGCCCGGGTGCTCACTCTCGAAACACCCGATCCCGCTCACCCCGAACGCAACGTCGTCGGCGGCCTTGCGCAGATGTGGGATATCCGCGGCGGCCTACCGGGGTTGATCCAGTCCCTCGGCAACGCCGAGATGTGGATGGCCGCCGCCGGCCAGATCTTCTTCAGTCTCTCCGTCGGCTTCGGCGTGGTCATCAATTACGCCAGCTACCTGAAAAAGAAGGACGATATCGCCCTCGGCTCCACCACGGCGGTCGCCGGCAACGAGTTCTGCGAGGTCAGTCTGGGCGGCCTGATCACCATCCCCGCCGCCTTTATCTTTCTCGGCGCCGCCGGGGCGGTTGGCGGCACCTTCGGCCTCGGGTTCCAGACCCTGCCCCTGGTTTTCGACCGGATGCCCGCTGGCCAGCTCTTCGGCTTTCTCTGGTTCTTTCTTCTCTTTATCGCCGCCATCACCAGTTCCCTCTCCATGCTCCAACCTGCCATCGCCTTCTTTGAGGAGGGTCTCGGTCTCGACCGGCGCGGCTCGGTCAGCTTGCTGGGTTTTATCACCCTGATGGGCACCGGGATCGTCGTCTGGTTCACCAAGGACCTCGCCGCTCTCGATGCCATGGATTTCTGGGTCGGCAGCTTCTGCATCTTCGTTCTCGCCACCATCCAGACCTTCCTTTACGGATGGGTGCTCGGCCCGATACGCGGACGCGAGGAGTTGGAACGGGGCGGCCTCCTGCCGATTCCACGGATTTTCGACTTCGTGATCCGTTACATCTCCCCCGTTTTCCTGCTCACTGTCTTTGTTCTCTGGCTACACCAATCCTGGGCCGCCAAATGGCAGGCCATGCAAACCTCCCCATCCGTCCGGATCGCCCTGTTCTTTGTCGTGGCCGTGACGGTCCTTTTCCTTCTTCTCATTCTCCGGGCGGTGCGCACCTGGGAAGCCCGGGAAAGGAAGACCCGGTGAGCCTCTACGGCTGGACC
>DFCD01000054.1:0-616 GCA_002366885.1 Verrucomicrobia bacterium UBA3063 | reverse complement strand
GCAGGACCGCCTCCACGCCCCCGCCGACCTCGACCCCCGCGAAACCGACCGATAATCAAATTTTTCGTCCCGCAATTACTTCAACTTAGTCTTAATCTAAAACTCGCGTCGGCTCCGCCTACGCTGCCGGCCAGAACAACAACCGCCCGCAATTCTCACAAGCCGCCCCGGCCTTGCCGCCCTTGGCCGCCAGCGCCGACCCCTGGGTCAGCTTCATGTGGCACCCGCCGCAGTTCGTCCCGTGCACCACCGGCACGATCGCCGCGTCCTTCTTGTTCGCCAGAATTCTCCGGTATTTTGCCAAAAGCCCTTCGTCCACCCCCGCCGCCAGCCCCTCGATCTCCTTCAGGAGTTCCGCCAACCGCCCCTCCAATTCCCCTTTTTTCTTCGCCAGATCCCCCTCCTTGCTCGCCACCTCCGCTTCCTTCCCCTTGGCCGCTTCCGCTTCGGCCGCCGCCGCCTTCTTGGCCTTCTCCCCCGCATCCATCAGCTCCAGCTCCTTGTCCTCAATCTCCTGGATCTCCTTTTCCTCCCGGGTAATTTCCGTGCCCAGCGCCTGGAACTCCTCGTTCTTGCGGGTCTCAAACTGCTGGATCTTGTAACGCGCCAACTTCGC
>DFCD01000121.1:19562-20557 GCA_002366885.1 Verrucomicrobia bacterium UBA3063 | reverse complement strand
GCTTTGGCTAACAATCACGGCTTTCCGGGAACACCAAACAAACACAACAAAGGAGAAAAAACTAAAATGATCAAAAAGATCACAGCGATCCTCGGCGTTCTCGCGGCCGTGGCCTCCCTGTCCCTCGCGGACAGCGGTCCGGAAGCTTCCGCTAAGGACACGAAGAAGATGGTTCAAAACAACTTCGTTGAGACCGCCCAGAAGGGCATCAAACTCAGCGGGTATGTCGACGCCGGTTACAGCTACAACTTCACCGGTTCCGGCAATCAGTCGGTGGTGAACAGCCGCTTCCAAGACGATTCGGCCCAGTACGGTGATTTCAACCTGTACGCGGTCAAACTCGCCCTGGAAAAGGCGCTGACTTCCGAAAACAAGGCCCAAGCCGGATTCCGCGCCGATGTGATGATCGGTGAGGACGCCCAGTACCTGGCCAACCGTGATTCCATTGAAACGTCCGGCACCCCCGGCGTGACCAATGAGGATCAGAACTCCAACGCCCTCTTCCTGGAGCAGGCGTATGCGCAGTTCCGCATTCCCGTCGGCAACGGCTGGGACTGGAAAGTTGGTAAGTTCGTCACGACCCTCGGTTACGAGGTGATCGAGCGTCCGGCCAACATGAACATCACCTACGGGCTGCTCTGGCAGAACGCGTACCCCCTGTGGTACACCGGTGTTCTCACGTCGTATCGTTTCGACGATAACTTCGACGCGAAACTCGGCGTGGTGAACGGTTCGAACTCCGACAACAACACCACGATCTCCGCTCAAGGTGACGGCGTGGCGGTTCTTGCCTCCTTGAACGTTACCGCCCCCGGCGGAAACGCGAACTGGAGCAACAACTTCCAGTACAGCACCAACACGGAAAACGATTCCGATGTGAGCAACAACAGCTCCTACCCGATTGCCGGTGCGACCGGTTCGGGCACGGGTGCCAGCTACATCTACAACTCCTGGGGTAACTGGGCTCCGAAGTTCGCCGACGACAAACTGCTCTT
>DFCD01000121.1:14410-19474 GCA_002366885.1 Verrucomicrobia bacterium UBA3063 | reverse complement strand
GAATACTTCGGCTCGGACAACCAGAACAAGACCGGTGTGACCACCACGGGTGCGACCGGCGACGGCAGCGTCAGCTGGTGGGAATATACCCTCACCGCTGGGTTCAACGTGATCGACAATCTCCTCATCCGTGCGGAATACCGCCTGGATTGGGGCACGAACATCAACGGCAACACGTCCAACGCCTCGGGCACCCAAAGCGGTGGTCCGGCGCACTACGCTGGTGCCGAAGTTGTCTACAGCTTCTAAAGAAATTTAGAGCCTAGATCGTTTAACAAAACCCCCGGGACCAGTGATTGGGTCCCGGGGGTTTTTGTTTGCAGTCACTTCGCGCTCAAACATTTCACAAAAGATGTTGGAATCGTACACCTAAACGAGCGATGAGCCGTCGTTGGACAGTTTTCGCCTGGTCGATTCTGGCTTCCGTGTTTGTTGGGATGTCCGTTTATCTGCTTCTTCACCCTACCCGTACCGGGGTTGTGCCGAATTACCGTTTTGCCGTTGCAAGCTGGTGGGGGTCGACCTCCATGTATCCGGGCGGCACCCATGGATTCCTCTACGCTCCCCCTTTTGCCGTTCTTTTCAGTCCCCTCCATTTTCTCCGTCCCGAGGTTTTGGGGGAACTGCTCTGGCGGGCTTTGGGATTTGGGTTGTTCTGTTGGGGGTTGTGGAGTTTGGCGCGTGTCTCCACGGGTCAACCTGGTCGTGGGGAGAANNTTCCGATCCTGCATTTTTCTGGATCGTTCTTCTTGCCTTGCCTGCTTCCTTGGCCTCCCTCAACAACGGGCAAACAAATCTGCCTCTTTCGGCGTGCCTGGTATTCAGTGCGTTGGCGTTGCGGCGCCTTCAGTGGAATCGGGCCGCGCTTTTGTTAAGCCTGTCCCTGGTTCTGAAGCCCACCGCTTTGGCACCCTGGCTTTTGGCCTTTGCGGTCATCCCCGCGATGCGAATACCCCTGATTTTGGGGCTTTCCGCATTCGGACTGATCGGCTTTCTTCATCCCAACCCTCTCTACGCCTCGCAAGAATGGGTGGAATTCTTCGAAAAAATCTCCCATTCCTATACCCCGGAAAATCTGCGGGTCAGTGATATTTTTGGATCTTTCGGGCGGGCAGGCCTTGTCCTTCAGCCCCCGCTGGAAAAAGCTTTCCGGGCCTTTGCCTGCCTGGCGACATTGGTCTGGGTATGGCGCTCTTTCGTGCGGCGGGGATTGCCGGGCGTTTCCTGGGCCTTGTGGGTGTCCGCAGCTCTGGTTTTCACCATCTTCAACCCCCGCGCGGAGACAAATTCTTATGTGCTAATCTCGCCATTATTGGCCTTCACAGCCATCGGTTACTGGCGGGGAAATCCGGGGGAAAAGTGGAAGGGGTTCGTCCTGGCGGCGGCCTGTTTCGGGCTGATGTGCGACGGGATGGGTAAGCCGATCTATCTGGCAACGGATGTCTGGTTCAAGCCGTTGGTCGTGATTTTGGTCAGTCCGTTGTTGTTCCGGGTGCCGGAGGCATGGAGAGCGGAAGGGCTGACGATTCGGTAGGGACGCCTACCCCTAGGCGTCCATGAGGATTTTTTTAAGGTCGATGTGGAGCGTGGACAGCTAAGGGTATCCTTCCCTACCCGACGGCGAATCGTAAGAGCTCAAGGTATTCCTTCCTCGAAATCTCCACCGCCCCAAACCTGGCGGTATGCGGGGTGACCATCTGCAGATCAAACAGCCGGCATCCCTCCTCCTGCAGGGTTTGTGCGGCAAAAACCAAGGCCGCCGAGGACGCGTCCCGCACCTGGCTAAACATGGATTCCCCGGCAAAAAACCGGCCAATCTTTACTCCGTAAAGTCCTCCGGCGAGTTTGTCTCCCTGCCAGGCCTCGTAAGAAACGGCATGGCCGCGTTTGTGCAGCTCCGTATAAGCGAGGACGAATTTCGGCCCGATCCAACTCTGTTCCCGGCCCGGCGCCGGCTGGGCACAACCCCGGATCACTTCCCCGAAAGCCTGATTGATGGTGAAACGGAACTTTCCTGTCCGGATCGTTTGCGCCAAGCGCCGGGGGAGATGGAGCCTTCCGAGCGGTAGGATCCCCCTCGGATCGGGCGACCACCAGGTGACCGGATTTTCCGTCCACGGAAAGATGCCCAGAGGGTAGGCTTCGAGGAGTCGCTCCGCCGTCAAATCCCTGGTGATCGCAACCAGCCCGTCCCGTTTGGCGGCTGAAGGATCAGGGAAGGGGTCGGAAGGGCGGAGGAGGGGAACCGGAAGCTTCAAGATTGAGTGGGGGAATTTAGGCTTTTCGTTTACGTTTAGGTTTACGATTAAGGGGCGATGTGCTGAAAAATTCGTAAAGGTAAACGTAATCGTAAACGAACGTCTTAGAGGACCTTGTTCGGCAGGACCTTCATCAATTGTTTGACCTCCTGCACTTTGTTCTTCGGGCATACGAGCAGCGCATCTGGGGTGTCCACGACCACGAGATTCTCCGTCCCCAGCAGGGCGATGGGTCGTCCCCCCTCGGCCAGGGCGAGGTTGTTTCGGCTTTCCATGGAAAGCACGGGGCCGCGGAACGTGTTGCCGCGTTTGTCGGTGGGCAGATGGGCCGGAAGGGCCGTCCATGAGCCCACATCGTCCCACGGGAAGGCCGCCTTCACGGCCAGGACGGATCGCGCCTTTTCCATGATGGCGTAATCCACGGAGATCTTCGGTAGCTTCGGAAACTCGCGCCCCAAATAACGGGAGAAGGATCCCTTTTTCGGGAATTTCTCGATGAAACTTGCCAGTGCCGGCTGTTGTCTCCGCGCCTCCGCAAGAAAGGTGGAGGCTTTCCAGACAAAGATCCCCGCATTCCATGCATATTGGCCCGAACGCAGGTAACCCTTGGCCTTGGCCAAGGAGGGCTTCTCGACGAAGCGCTTCACCCGGAGAAATGGCCCGCCTCCCACATGACCTAGGGTCTTCTGCCCCAGATGCAGATAACCAAAACCGGTGGCCGGATAAGAGGGCTGGATGCCCAGGGTCACAAAAGAGGGTGAGGCCGCCGCCGCGCGGACTGCAGCGGCCAATTGCGCACGGAAAACAGGGTGTTTGCCGATAACCGCATCCGCCGGCAAAAGTGCCAGGATTGCGTCCGGGTGTCTCCGGAGCGCCAGGGCGGTGGCCAGTGCGGCGGCAGGGGCTGTGTCCCGCTTGGCGGGTTCGGCAACCAGGGATGCCTTGGGGAAGCGCGGCAAGGCCTTGCGCACGCCCGGGATCTGTTCGTGGTTGGTCAGGATGAGCAGGTCGGCCGGTTTCCCGGCCAATGGCTTCAGGCGCTGAACCGTTTCCTCAAGCAAGGTTTTCGGGGAAATCAGCCGCAGGAGATGCTTGGGCTTGTTTTTCCGGCTGAGAGGCCAGAAACGTTCCCCCGAACCGCCGGCCATGATGAAGAGCAGGAATGGTGCGGACATAACCCGAGATTAGGAGAAAGAGGAAAATGAAGGGAGGAGGAAATATGTGACCGGGTAGGGCGGCCAGTCTCTTCGCCGCCTGATTGGACGGTGGAGTTTCGGAATTCAACGAGGCGGGCTGAGACAGCCCGCCCTACCCAACGGCCAGTTATTCGGGTACGATGATTTCATGGAAGTTCTCACCGCTCTGGTTGCCGATTCGGCAAGTGATTACCAGGGGAAGTTGTGCGTGTTGGGATCGTTCGACACGATTTGCGCCCGGAAATACCCCGCCATGCACCCCCACTGCTCGATCGCCCTCCGTCTTCTCTTCCGCACGGGGGACGAGGGAAAGCATGCCCTCCGGATTTTGCTGATTGATCAGGACGGCAAACAGGTTCTGCAGGAAGGCGGTCCGAAGATCGAATTCAACATGGCCGAGCCTCCCGCCACGGTTTTTTTCTGGAGCCAGAACTTCATCTTCAACTTTGCCGGGCTTTCGTTGCCCTCGCCCGGGCAGTACTCCTTCGACGTGCTCTACGACGGAAAAATTGTTTCGAGGATTCCCCTGCAGGTGGTGGAGCTGCAGCAACCCACGCCTCAAGGTTAGGGACTGTTGATCTGGTAGGGCGGCCAGTTCCTTGGGCGCCTTGTTGATCCTAGGCTCGTCGAGGCACAACGAAGCGGGCTGCGGAGAGCCCGCCCTACCTATTTCTCAACCTTTGATCAGCTTTGCCGGATCCAGGATCCCGCACCCGTAAAGCGGATCCGCACCCGCCGGACCGGCATCGGTGGAGGTTTTGCAGAGGTGTTCGATCAGGTCCCGCTGGTTGCGGACCGGGGTTTTTCCTCCATGCCTGCGGTGCTTGGCCAGCATCAGGGCGACCACCCCGGAGACAAAGGGGGTGGCCATGGAGGTGCCGCTGAGGGTGGCAAAGCCCCGTGGCGGATAACAGGAGGTGATTTCGTCCCCGGGAGCCACCACGTCGACCTGGCGGCCCCGGGAGGAGAACCGGGAGAGGCGTTGGCGCCGGTCGACGGACCCCACCGCCACCATCTCAGGATAACCGGCCGGGTAGCCGACCGTGTCGAGGTCCGGTCCCTCATTGCCCGCCGCGGTGATCACAAACCGGCCTTGGTTGATGGTGGAGACCAACGCCAAATGGATGTCCTCATCCGGGGCGGGGGATCCAAGACTGAGGGAGAGGATGTCCGCCCCCGCCTCGGTGGCCCAGCGTATGCCTGCGACGATGTCCTCGCTGGAGCCCGAGCCCTCATCGTTGAGGACTTTGGCGGCGATGATCCTGCTCATGGGGGCGACACCGACGATGCCGTGAGCGTTGCGGCGGGCGGCGACGATGCCGGCCACATGGGTTCCGTGACCCTGGATATCGTTGGGGCCGGAAGGACTCCGGGTAAAGTCGCGCGCCTCCAGGAGCGCTGGCCGGAGATCGGGATGCTCCAAGGCGATGCCCGTATCCAGGATGGCGACCTTGATGCCTTCTCCCTTTGTCTCCAGCCAAAGGGGAGGGATGTTGAGAAGCTTGAGTCCCCAATCGATCGTCTCGGCCGTGGCCAGCATGACCCTGTCGACCTTGAAGGGGGGAAGCTTGTAGACGGGGGAGCTCAACGTTTGTTTAGGTTTATGTTTA
>DFCD01000121.1:5284-14337 GCA_002366885.1 Verrucomicrobia bacterium UBA3063 | reverse complement strand
GTTCCAGATTTCAGCCATGTCGCTAGGTAGGTCGATTTCGGCATCGACCGACCCTGACTCAATCTTGAATTGAAGTTTCGAAGAATGGAGGCAGTGGCGGCCAATTATATCTGGTTTTTTAAAAGCTTTATCGATATAGTTTATAAAAACTTCATCTTCTTTGCCGTAAATCTTATCGTTAACAACAGGGTGGCCGAGATAGTCGAAATGGGCCCGAATTTGGTGAAGTCGGCCGGTTTTTGGGGAGGCTTCCACAAGGGAGATTTCGCCGTGCTGTGGGTGGGTGCGGGTGGCGAGGGTTTTGAATTCGGTGAGGGCGGGGTAAGTCCCGGGGACGACTGCCTGGCGGATATAGATCCTGCTGGGCTGGTGTTTGCCGAGCCGGTCAAGGGGTTGGTCGATGATCCCCGATGGGGGTGGGCGACCGTGGACGAGGGCAAGGTAGGTCTTATGAATTTCCCGTCGTTGTTGCATTTTTCCCAGGACCGAAGCCTGTTCCTTGCCCCGGGCAACCAGGAGGAGTCCGGAAGTCTCGCGATCGAGCCGGCTGACAAGGGAGAGGAATTCGCCGGGGTACTGTTCCCGGAGCCAATCAATCAGGGTGAAGGTTCCATCGGGGCGGGTGGGATGAACCAGCCATCCAGCTGGCTTATCCGCGATCAGAAAATCATGGTGTTCCCGGACGATGACCGGCGCCATTTTTCTACCTTCCCGCGAGGCGGAACTTCGACCACATCTTTTCCAGGTGTTCGGTGGCGCGAAACCCACGGAACGATTTGGGGTAGAGGCTGCTAGGAAGCAACGGATCCCCTTGGACGGCCTTTTGCCATTCAAGGGTGGCGAGACGGAGATTTTTCGCATTGGGATCTGCGCGGGTGAGGTTCAGGACGGCTTGATAGTCGCTGTCGAGGTCGGCCAAGTCCCAGGCCTGCTCGACGATCGAAACTGGATTGAGTCCGGCCGGGGTGGGCGCCTCCCACAGCAAGAAGGTGTGGGGGTTGGCGGCCTCCTGAAAAAGATCGCGGATTTCCTGCAGGGGTTTGGCGGAAATCCAGAGGCTGCGTTGGAGCAAGCCGAGGCGTTTCTCTTTCAGCCAGCGCCAAAGTTTTTGACGCCGGGCGTGGGGCCGACTGGGAATATCGTAAGCCACTAGGCGCCAGGTTCGGTCCCAGCGCCGATCCCAGCAGGAGCGGGGATCCGCTTCCCGAAAGGCGAGGGGAGCCAGTTCTTCGCGAAGCCTTTCCACCCAGCGACCGGCGGGTTCCGCTTCACGTCGGTTCCACGATTCTCCTTTGCAGCGGTTTTGCACCGCTCGGAAGGTGCCGAGTCCCAGTTCGCCCAGATCCGCCCAAAGATCGAAATGGCTGGTTGCGGAGTAAGGCCGGGCGGCAAATTTCCCCAAGGCCCACCAAGCGGTGACCACGGATTCTGTCAAAGATCCACGCGGCATACTTATACATGTTACAATTGTAACACAAAAAGAGAAGACCAAGTTTTTGAGAGTGCTCTCGTAGGGGGGGGGCTTTTTTTGCGAGGAGCTCGGTTATGATCGTTTGTTTATAAATGTTACAATTGTAACATGTTAAGAGGTGTCCGTTTGGGCATGCGTGGGTCTGAGGGGCTGGGCCACCGGCTCCACCTGCCTCCCTCGGCGTTTATATGTGTTACAATTGCAACATGTAGTAGGCCGAAACTCGGCATAGTGGGTAGGTTTGGGGGCAGTTTTCGGGGTAAGGCGAGGCGCGGAGGGTGGGGTGGGGGTGTAGGTTTTTTTCGGGGTAGAAGATGGAGGATGGGTTCGGGGGGGGGTTTCTTTTTGGGGGGGATTGATTTAGAGAAGCGGGATGACCCCGCGGGAGCTGGCCCGGATTTGCGACCGGATTCTGGAAACGAAAAAATTCCGGGATTTTCCGGCGGCGAAGAACGGGCTGCAGGTATCGCATGGCCGGCCGGTCCAAAAGATCGGCTGGGCGGTGGACGCGGACGAGGAATCGATCCGCCGGGCTGGCCGGGAAAAGCTGGATTTCCTGGTCGTGCACCACGGGATTTTCTGGGGCGAATCGCCTGTCGACCGGAAAATCCGGGCCAGGCGCATCCGGGAGGCCCGGAGGCTTGGTGTGGCGATTTATTCCTCCCACTTGCCCCTGGATGCGCATCCCGAGCTTGGGAATTCGATCGGACTGATCCGGGCGATGGGGCTGGATCGGGCAAAGCGGAAGCGGTTCGGCGACGCGATGGGGCGGACCATCGGGTATCAGGTGGAAGGGGGCCGATGGAAGAGAAGTGAGTTGGCGAAAAGGTGCAAAAGTTTGAAGGTATTTTGGCCCCGGCAGAGCGCCATCCTGCCGGATGGGGGAGTGAAAGTCGTTCGGGCGGGACCGGAAATATGCAGAAAAATCGGAGTGGTGACGGGGGGATTCGGGGATTTGGACCAGGTAAAAAAGGCCGAGTTGGACACCTTGGTGACGGGAGAAGCGGACTATCCGAGCCAGGTCAAGGCGAGGGCCCTGGGAATCAACCTGATCCTTGCCGGGCACGGCGAGACGGAGACTTTCGGCCCGGCCGCCTTGGCGGCTACTTTGCGCCGGGCGGTGGCAGGGGCTGGGCGGTCCAATCGAACTTTTTCGGTTCCGCCGCGGGGTAAAGAATAACCAGGAAGGGGGTGTCCTCCTCCGGGGTGTAGGTCACCGGATCCGCGCCGTTTTCCCTGGCGACGGTGGCGGACTTGGCGGGGGAGAGGTCCACGATTTCCGGCTGTTTTTCCGAGGGGGGGCACTTCACCTTTTTCTTTCCGTCGAGGAGCAGGGTGGCGGGTTGCTCGCCCAGGTTGATGGCGCGGTAGCCTTTGGCCTGCCCGGCGGTCACGGGATATTTTTGCAGGAGCAGGGCGGGAGCGGGTTCCTTGCCGGGGGCGTTGGTCATGCGGATCTGGGCAAAAAGAAGGAAGTGGGGGGAATTGGTCGGCTGAAGGGTGATGGTTTTGGTTCCGAGGGTGGGATGCACAAAGAGGAAATCGGTGGGGCGATTTTCCAGGGCCAGGAAACCGGTGATCTGCCCCGAGGTGAAGTCGCCGAGCTTGGCGGTTTCGCCGGAGGCCAGCTTGATGGAGATGGCGAGGGGGTTGGTGTCCCCGCAGAAGTTGGCGATGGCGATGTCCGCGCGTACCCCGGGGGCTGTCCCCAGCCAGGCGAGCAACAGGGCGGTGGTGGCGGGGAAGCGCGGGCGCCGGAAAAAAGTCATCGGAGGTGCGGCCTAGTTCGCGGGCCAGCTGGTGATCCAGCGGTTGGTTCCGGTGCGGTTGGTCTGGCCGGCAGTGGACCAGATGGCCGGAGGGTTGGTGCCGTCGGAATAATAGCCGTAGGGATATCCCCAGGGATCCACGAAATGGGATCCGTCCGAGCTGACCATGGAGGGCTTGGGTTCAAAGTACCTTTTTCCGGTGGGGGCCGCGCTGATTCTCGTCGACCCGAGGAGATTGCTGAAAACGACCATTCCGGCCGTGGAATAGCCGGAGAGGGGATTGAAGGAAGAGTCCGGCAGGACGGTGGTGTTGCTGGGATAGGAGTTAAAATCCGCGTAGTAGCGCGCGCAGGCTGCCTCGAGTGCGGCGATTTCCGATTTTGCCTGGTTGACGGCCCCGTGCCGGCGAACCGCTCCCGCTCCCCCGAGGGTCAGGCCCGCGAGGATGGCAATGACCGTGATCACCCCGAGCATCTCGACCAGGCTGAAGGCCGTGGCATTTTTCTTTTCGCGGAGATGGGGTAAGCTCATCATGTGCATGAGATGGTTCTAAATGCCCTTCCCCATATGCCCAAGGGAAAAAACCCCGGGTTCACCCTCGTGGAGCTTCTGGTCGTCATTTCCATCATTGGGCTTCTCGCCGGACTGGGATTCCCGGCGGTCAACGCCGCCATCCGGGCCGGGCGCAAGGCGGAGGTGGCCGCGATGGCGGAGTCGGTCAAGACCGCGGTGACCGCCTACTACGCGGAATACTCTTTCTACCCCTCCAACACGGGAAAAACGGACCGGAATTTTCTCACCCTGATCAGCACGACCAACAACACCACGGGGGGAAATCCCCGCGGCATCGCCTTTCTTGAGGTGCCCCCCAAATTCACCAACGGTGTGGCCTCCCAGGGGGACCTGGGTTTGGTCACGCCCAAGGGATTTTTAAAGGGCAACAAGATGAGCAATTTCTTCCTGCTGATCGACACCGCCGGAGTGGGCTATGTGAACCCCAAAACCCTGACCACTACCGTGACCAACACCAACGTGCCGGCGGCCGTGGCGGTGTGGGTGGTGGATCCGGCGGACACGAAAAAGGCGGTGGGGACATTCCGATGAGGCCTGCCTTCCGTCCGATGCGCCCGTCCGCCGGAGGTTTTTCCCTGGTGGAGCTTTTGGTCGTGGTCAGCATCATCGGCCTGTTGGTCGGTCTGGCCACCTTGGGTGTGGGCAAAGGGCTGGAGGCCGCAGACAAGACCAAGGCCAAGGCGGAGACAACCGCGATTGTTTCCGCGGTCAAGGCCTACTACCAGGAGTATGGCGTCTATCCGCTCAAGCCTTCGATCCGTGGCCCCGATGCGGACGAATATTTTTCCTGGGTGGGGCCGGTGAGCGCGGGCGGGGCCCCCTCGCAGGATTGCAAAAATCTCATGCGGGTTCTTTGCGGTGAAAATCTCGTCCTGGAAAACACGCCGATGAATCCCAAGCAAATCCGCTTTTTGGAAGGACCGCAAAGCGACGGCACCTTCCTGGATCCCTGGGGCATGGCGTATTCGGTGAAGATGGATACCAACGAATCGGGTGCCCTCGAGTATTACGACCCGGGTTACACGGAAAACGTCCGGGTGAAAGTCATTGCTGTCAGCTACGGAAAAGACAAGACCCAGAGCGATCCCAACTTGAAGTACACGAAAACGTTTGATGACATTTTCAGCTGGGACAATACCGCCAAAAAATAGTTTTTCTTGCCCGAAACCCAATTTAATTATTCACAAATATATTATCATCAATCACTTCAAAAATTGAACTATTCAATTAAAAAGCACTTGTAATTTTCACCTATTGAACCAAATTGATAATTGAAATCGTACCATGAAGGGGAAGCTAAAATGAACAAACCAACAAATTCCAATCTCAAGTTGCTACGAATCCTGTCTGTCCTCTTTGTCGCAAATTTTGCGGGGCAATCCCATGCGGCCATCACCGTCGATGGAGTGCGGGATGCGGATTATGGAGCACCTTTGGCCGTGCAGACGATTTCCTCCTCGTGGGGCACGAACAACACTTTGGCAAGTTTGAGCGTGAAGCAAGAGGGCTCCAAGCTTTACGTTTTCGTAGCCGGCCGGGCTGATGGAAATTCCCTGCAACTGTTCATTGATTCAAAATCCGGTGGTGCCAACAAGCTGGTCACCGGTCTCGTCAACGGCGGTGGTGAGGAGTGGCGGATTAATAATTTTTCCGTAGACGGAAATAGCACAACGCAAGGCATGACCTTCGAGTCCAATTTTAGCGCTGACTATGCCATCAACGTGCAATCGGGCGGATGGACCTCGCTTTTCCCCTTAAATCCCTCCTCGCCGCAGCCCCGATCCTACATCGGCAATATTTTTGATGCCGGTGGAGCAAGCGGTGGTGTGGTCAGCCTGGCAAAACAAAATACCGGCATCGGCGTAGCCGATGCAGCGACCCATGCCAACGGGTGGGAATTTGAGTTCAATATCACCTCGCTGGGAGTGAGTACCGGGGAGGCGGAACCGGTCAAATTCCTGGCGTTTATTATCACGGACGGAGTTAACGGTTCGCCTAATCAAGTTCTGGGGCCTTTGCCCGACAGCACCAGTCTCGGGGGTTGGGGAACCTTTCAAACCGTAAACTTTGAGACAATCTCGGGAGTTCAGGCAGTCACGGTCACCGTCAATAATGCCGATGCGGACGGTGACGGAATTCCAAATTCCACGGATCCGGATGATGACAATGACGGACTGACGGATATCGAGGAAGCGACTTTGGGAACCAATCCTTTGCTGGCCGACACCGATCAAGATGGGCGCAACGACAAAGCCGAAGTGGACGCGGGGACCAACCCTTTGAAGAAAAATTACTCTTCCATGCTCATTGCGGGTGACTTTTTGACCCCGTCTTGGAGTAGTGCCGCAACTTCGGAAAACACCATGAGCTTGGTGGTTGGCGATCAATTTCAGTGGCAACTAACACGCCGGTTTACCAGCCCTGGCACGATTCAATATAAATACCTTGCGGGAAGCTGGTCCTTGAATTGGGGAGCCTCGGCAACGCCTGGCTCGGCCGCCGTGGATAGCGGTAATATCAGCAGAGCGGTAAAGGCCTCGGGCATCTATACCTTCTCTTTTAACAATGACACGCTGGCCTACGCCCTCACCCGAGCGGCGGCCCCGGCCACCTATGCGGATTGGGCGGCGCAGTATGGCTTGGCGGCGGACTCAGGCTCTGCGGACGGGGACAACGACCATCTCGACAACAATGCGGAGTTTGCCGCCAACACCGACCCGGACAATGCGGACACCGACGGGGATGGGTTGTTGGACGATGAGGAGTTGACCGGCAACTACTCGATGGTGGCCCAGGGTGTTCCCGCCCTTCTGGCAGGGAAAATCCTCAACCCCCTGACCAATGACACCGACGGGGACGGCTTGACCGATCTCTGGGAGCTGGTCAACGGCCTCGACCCGACGGATAACGGATCCGTGGTCAGCTATGTCAACGCCACCGGATTATCGGTTGCGGTCAATCCTAACGGAGCCAACGGGGATCCGGATGGCGATGGCATCACGAATCTGCAAGAGCAGCAAGCAAACTCCAACCCGCTGGCTGCCGGTGCCGGGCTCGCATCCGTTTATCCCAAGATCACCATTCCCGGCAGCTTTAACGGATTCAATGTCGGCGGGGATTTCAGGAACACCATGAGATTAATCTCCAACTTCAATTGGGAATTGATTGTTTATTTTGCCTCGGCGCCAACGGGAAATCCGGAGTTTAAATTTACGACAGGAAGCTGGGCCACCAACTGGGGGCCTTCCGGAACTCCGGGTGTGGCCGCGCCCGGGGGTCTGAACATCTCCGCGTCCTCCGTTCTTACCGCTGCCGGCTATTACAAATTCACCTTCAATGACAGCACCCTGGCCTACACGGTTTCCCCGTTGTCGGCGACGGATGCCGACAGTGACGGCCTTCCGGATGCGTGGGAGGCTTATTACGGTAGCTTCCTGAGCCCGAAGGTGACCGATTTGAATCCGGCCACCGTCTATCTGGCTGGAAGCACCACCACGGCCGCCCAAGCCTACGCCGCGGGGTCCAATCCGGTGCTGGATGTGGTTCCCCCCGTGATCACGCTGAACGGAAACGCCCTGAGCAGCCTGGTCCTCAACGGCAGCTACACCGATGCCGGCGCCTCGGCGACGGACAATGTGGACTCCACGGTCACGGTGAATTCCAACGGCACGGTGGATCCCACCACGCCGGGAACTTACACGATCGCCTACGATGCCATGGACGTGGCCGGCAATGCGGCCGCCACCGTGACCCGGACCGTCGTCGTGTATGATCCGGCGGTTGGATTCGCCAGTCGCCTGAACAGCGTCACCGTCCCGGGAACGCATGCCGGCTGGGACGTGAGCGGTGCAACAGCCAACTCCATGACCCTGGTCGGGAACTTCAAGTGGCGGCTGCTCTTCACGTTCTCCGCACCCGCTTTGATCGAGTACAAAGTGGTGGGGAACGGGGCTACCTTGGGATGGAGCAGTCCCTACAAGTGGGGTGCCGGCGGTGTGCTGGGAGCAGGTAATGCCACGGCGAATGTGGTTGCGGGGACCTATGCGTTCGAACTGGATGAACTGCTGAACACCGCCTCCCTGACCAAGCTGGGAACCACCTTTGGTGGCTGGAGTGCAGGTGGGACGCTGGATGCGGTCAACCTGACCAAATACGCGATCGGCGGAGCCACCGGCTTGTCGGCGAATGATGGGGTCCGGCCCTCCTCGGTGGTGAACGGAACGGACCTGGTTCTGACCGCCATTGTGAGAACGGACGATTCCAAACTCGCCGTGGTTGGCGAGGCGGTGACACGCATTGAGAACTACGCAACCCCGGCTTCCGTCGTGACCGTCAACGGGGTGGATGCGGTTGACCAGAGCGGTGTTCCTTCGGGTTGCACCCGCCGGGTCTTCAGCGTCCCCATGGCAGCGGATTCGAGAAAGTATCTGCGGCTCAAGGCAACTCTGCAGCCGTAGGCTCTTCGTTTAAGTATAAGTTTTAAGTTTAAGAAGGGCTGGGGGCTTAAAGCTCCCAGCCTTTCTTGTTTTTGACGGTGGGGATGAATACTCCTATTCGCCTGTGTGGAAAGTCAGACGTTGGACCATGGGCATGGACGGGGAAGGGCTGCGGGGCGTTCCCCCTTTTAACTGGTTATAAGTCATTGTAAATCAATTAACTAAAAATAAAATACAATGTATTGACACGAGAGCAGGCCAAATTACTTTTAAGGTGTGACTCGCAAATCAAGTTCGGGATTTAGTCTTGTTGAGTTGATGGCAGTGGTTGGGATCATGGGTTTATTGGCGGTGGTGGGGGTTCCGGCGATCCGGGGGTTGAAGGGATCGGGAGGAAGAAAAGAAGCGGTGGGCAAGATTCTCGGGGCGATGGAACTGGCGCGGAACACGGCGGTGGGGACGGGAACAAACGTGGCCTTGGTTTTTCCCGACGACACCTTTGCCCAGACCAACTATGCGTATCGCTCGATGGCCATGGTGCAGTGGAACCTGACCAATTCCGCGACACCGCCGGCGATGGTTGGATCCTGGATTTATCTTCCGGAAGGGATGGCGATTTTTCCCAATAGCCTGACCCGCCTGAAGGACACCGGCACCAATGTCAATGTGACGATCCCCCCCGTGCGGACGGTGGGGGGGACTTTCCGGGCGATCATTTTTCGCGGTGACGGCAGTCTGCTCGATGCGGAATCCACCAACGGGATTGCCATCTTTGAGGGGAGGGTTTCCGGGGGCGCCCCGCAG
>DFCD01000121.1:566-5224 GCA_002366885.1 Verrucomicrobia bacterium UBA3063 | reverse complement strand
TCCTTCAGCCTGGTGGAAGTGGTTCTGGCGATGGGGGTGGCCACGCTGGCCTTCACCACGATCATCGCGCTTTTCCCGGTGGGTCTGAACCTGAGCAAGGAGACGCACGAGGAAACCCAGGCGGCCCTGATTGCCCAGTCGCTCCTCTCCGATTTTCGGGACGACTACATTGCGGCTTCCATCGGCAGCTGGACGAACCGCAAGACCCCCGGGGACGCGCGGGTCAGCCTGGCGCTGATGAGCAACGTGCCGATGGCTTACCAGGCCCCCACCAGCGTGGTCTACATCGGTTTCACCAACCACACGGTGGGCTCCATCACCAACCCCAATGAGCTGAGCCAAACCGGAGCGCTCGTTCTTCGACCATCCTCCAGACATTTTTCCATCGCCACGACCACCAACCTTGCCTCCGCGCCCGCCTGGTACCAGAACGGGACCAATGGGCTGGGGGCCGTCGCCCGGGTGGTCATCCGCTACACCTTTCAGATCGTCAATCCAGGCGGTTCGATGTCCTTGGCGGATATCCGGGTGGAAACACCCGGCAACGCCGCCGCGAGCAACCGCGCGGCCTTCTCCTTTTCCGGGGGATTCCGGTGAAGCGCTTTGCCCCTTCTTTCACCCTGATCGAGCTGATGGCGGCTTCCACGGTCCTTTCCGTGGTGCTGCTTTTGATGGTGGGCATGCAGGACCAGATGAGCCGGGCCTGGAGCAACGCCAGCCGGCGGACGGAAACGGGCCGGGAAGCGAGGGCCGCCTTGCGGATGATGTGCAGCGATCTGTCCGGCATGAAGCTCCGTTCCCAGGGGCCGGTGGCTTCCTACCGCGCCGCCATGTCTGACCTGGTGAAAAACCGTCCCGTCCCCTTCGTGTACTACAACGGGAGCGGCGCCGATCCCCTGAGCATTGGTTCCCGTCACTCCAACTCGGCCTATGTGTTCATGGTGACCCCGGAGGCGCTGTCCACCAACGGCGATCTCAACCTGATCGGTTATTACGTTGCCTCGCGGCTTTCCACGAATCTCTCCGGGCTGCGCACCACCAACTTTCACCTGATGCGTTACCGGCGGGATTCAGCCACCACGGCCGCCAACCTGGCCACCTGGTTTGCCTCCCCCACGGATCCGAAAACCCTGTTTTCCGGGGTTAGCGCGGCCACGGATGAAATCCTGGCTTACAACGTCGCCAACCTCTCCATCCTTTGCCTCGGGCAGGGGATCCAGCTGAGCGGGGCCATCAGCCAGCCCAGCCTGGCCACCGGGACTTTCATCGGCTTCAAGGACGTTCCCGATTACGGGGCCCGCATCCATGTTTCCCTGACGGTTTTTCCCGAAATTTCCGCCCAGCGGATCGATCCGCGCCAGTGGGGAGGCTACCTGGCGAAAGAGGGGCGGACTTACGAGGGCCGTGTCCGTAGGATGGCCCGGGAGGAGGAGTAGGCCATGCGCAAGCCCTGCCTTTCCTCCGCACCGTCCTTTGCGCTGATCAGCGTTTTGGCGATGGTTTCGCTTGCGGCCATGTCGGCGACGGCCTTCCTGGCCTCCGCCCGCCTAGAACGGCTGGCCAGCCGTCCCTTGGCGGACGTCACCCGCCTGGAAATGGCATCACGAACCGGCCTGAGCATGGCCATGCAGATGATGGTCCAGCTGCCGGTGGCCCAGACTCCCGCCCTGCAGCCCTTCCGGCAAAGGGTGGTGACCTACTGGCGGACCAACGAGGGCGATGACGTGGGATATCTTTTCTTTGGCATGCCCAAGGCGCAGTACAACGCAGCCGCCGATGCCAACGGTCTGGCGATGACCTATTTCCCGATGTTCAGCACGGCCAGCATGGCGAGCAACGCCCTGAATCCCGACAGCACGCTCACCAACCAGAGCGTTGTCCAGGTGGACCTGCCCGGAAATTACCGGAGTTCCATTTCGAACTTTCTCTCCAACCTGGGCACCAATTTTTCGGCGAACTTTCCCTTCGGGGCCAATAACCCTGCCTTCACCAACCTGATCACCCTCGGGGGGGCGACCTCGCCGCCGGTGGCCTGGATCCCGATCTACTCGCTGCAACGGGTCAAAGGAACGACCAACTGGTCCAACCTCCCGGCGGCCCGCTTTGCCTTTTTCGTGGAAGACATGGAGGGATTGATCGACGTGGAGCGGATGGGGGGCCAGACCAACCGGGCGAGCGGCACGAACGCCCTGGAAATCTCCCTGAGCAACGCCGTCGGGAGCACGATGACCAACAAGGTCGCCACGCTGACCAATCCCGCCAATCGTCCGGTTTATTTCTCCCCCGGAATGATTGTCAGCAAGGGCGGGCTTTCCACCAACGATCTCCGTTACATCACCACGGGAATCCAGTCGTGGAAGTCCGGCAACCCCACGGACGGCTGGTTCCTGACGATCCCGTACGGCCTGGCGGCCCGCACCAATCCGGCCGGCGGCTACACCAACGCACTGGCCAAGAAAATCCTTATCAACACCAGTGCCGTCAACGTCGACTCCCTGGCCACCCTGCTGAGCAACAATCTTCCCCATTTCGGCCAGCGTGCCGGGGGCCTCACCAACAACAACCGGTTCGACTACTACAAATGCATTGCGGCCAACATCGTCGATTACATCGATGCGAACCAGACCCCCTCCATCCAGACCGGGGCGGGAGGCTACCGGGGAACGGAAGCCCTGCCTCTGGTCAGCGAGGTGGCCATGAGCATCCACTGGACCAACCAGCTGAAAAACGGGGTGCAGTACCAGGAGGAGTTTGAGGTCGTTCACGTGGTCGAGCTTTGGAACATGTTCAACAAGGCCTTCAACGGCACGGTCAACTTCGGGTACGATTCGTCCCTCACCGCCCAAGTGGGGCTGACTCCCTCCTTCAGCCTGAACAGCGCGACGTACCGCACCTCCGGCCAACTCACCAACGCCTATAACGTGAGCCTTCAGCCCAACGAGTTTCGCGCCTACGCCTCCCCGCCCATCCGTTATCGCGTCCTCAGCGGATTGGGGACAGAGCCCAAGTATGGCGGCGGGTTGACCGCCTCGAACAACGGCTTCCTGACCTTTGGCCGACCGGGGTCGCCCGGGGCCAACAACTACAGCAGCGGCTGGACCCTCTCCAGCTCCGCAGGTCTGGTGTATGACAAGACCACGGCCATTGAGGAGCCTACCTTCACCGCCCGTTGTGAGAAATTCACGACGGGAGCCAACACCAATCCCGACTTCAAAAACCACCAGCCCGCCCTCCGTCTGGATCCCCCCAACGCAACGGGGGAGGTGCTTTTCGGCACGGGCGACCTCCGCATCACCTATTTCACGACCAACAACGTGAATCCCAACGCGACCGGGATCTTCAATGCGAGCACCTTTGCGGACAGCGGGAGCCTGGGTTACCGCAACACCATCTGGGCCTATACGGTCCGCAAAGGCTCCACCAACCGCCCCGATCTCTGGCTGGACGGTGGCCACGCCAATTCGTCTTCGCAGAAATGGGGCCAGGATGTCCGGGTTTATACCCCGGGTGGCGCCGTTAACGGGGCCTTTGCCCCGGCCCTTGCCGCCCATCCGCCCAGCGCGGCGATCCAGCAGGAGGCTCCCGCCTATATTGCGGACGCCCAGATGACGAACATCTTTGAACTGGGCCGGATTTTCGACCCGATGCAGTGGAAGACCGCGGTGCCAATGACCCCGGCGGTTCCCCAGGCGACCAACCCCACCAACATCACCTCGACGAGCATCGCCGATTTCCAGCAGGGGGGCGGCAACACGCTCCGGGTGGGGCGGGCGGAACATCAGCGGTTCGCCTTCTCCGACAGGTTCGGTACCGATCCGGTTCCCTTCCTAGGACAGAGTGCGGTCTCGCTGCTGGATCTTTTTACGGTGATGGATCCCACCACGGGGGAAAGCGCGGGACGCATCAACATCAACACCGCCCCCCGCGCCGTGCTGGCCGCGCTGGCCGGCGGCATCTCCCTGACCAACGACCCGGCCATGGCGATGGCTCCGGTGAATGACACGATGATCAACGCCTTCACCCAGGGGGTCTGTAAGTTCCGGATGCTTTACCCCTTTATGTCTCCAAGCCAGCTGACCTTTATCAGTTCGGATTACGGAACCGCCGGTTGGACCAACACCTTTGCCACCAACGCGGTTTTTTCCACCAACTCCCCCGCCGGAGGGTTGCAGGGGGCAAGGATCGCCGACGTGGCGGTGGAGGAGTGGTTCTCCAAAATCTTCCATCTTTCCCAGGTGGGCAGCATGAACCTGCGCTGTTATGTCATTTCCCAGCTGACCGACACCAACGGGATGCCCCGCGGGGCCCCGATCCGCCGGTATTACCAGATCTATACGACCCCTTATGCGGGGCCGACCTATTCCAGCTTTAGTGCGACCGTCACCCAAGAGGGCAGCTACTAGGTTGGATGGCAGGGGAGGCTCCGGCGGGTGGGCGGTAATTGCAAGCACCTGTTGGACAATGCCTTAATAGGAAAATCTCGCACCCATTCTGCCATCAAATCGTCACGCAAAAGGGCTAGCGCTTTCTCTGAGGCCGAGCAAGTTGTGGAGGTGAGGTTTCAACGTCGTACTGGAGGACTGTCCATGTTCCAAACCGTGCAGAAGGCTTTTAGCAATTTAGTCCTTAGTGATGGAGAAGGCTACAGACTACAGGCT
>DFCD01000121.1:0-532 GCA_002366885.1 Verrucomicrobia bacterium UBA3063 | reverse complement strand
CTCGCGCTGATTGCATTCGTGTGGATAAGTGCAGGTGCAAACGTTTTTGCCGACAATGTCTATTGGAATTTTCAAACGGATACACCGACCTCGGGTGTGCCCTCAGGCTTAACCTTTAGTGCCGTATCACAAGGTAATAATAATGGCACCACGACCCTATTAACCGCCTCATCTGTTTCCAGCACATACACAGGATTTTCTGCGGCCAACAACGCAGGTGCAGCTGCTCGTATCGGTGCTTTGAATACGGCCGCGAGTGGCAGCGCGTATTTTGAGTTCACAATAACACCAAATGCCGGATTTTCCTTTAATATTTCCGCAATTTCATTCGGTTCTCGTGAAACATCAACGGGACCAAAAAATTACACAATAAGAAGCTCAGTTGATGGTTATGCAACTGACCTAGCGACAGGGTCTCTTTCAGCTACATCAGCTTGGGCATTACGATCTAATTCTGGGCTAAACATCAACGGGAGCTCGGCAACCACTTATCGAATTTACGGATATAACGGAGCGGGCAGTGCCTCCGCAA
>DFCD01000168.1 GCA_002366885.1 Verrucomicrobia bacterium UBA3063 | reverse complement strand
CCCATCTTTCGACCCTAAAATCAATGAGTCAGAATGTCCAAAGAAGGATTCTCAAAAGCGGAAAGCGGAATTCGGCGAGCCGTTCCTGCAGGAGTTTAAGGCCTCAGAAACTAATCTTGGGTAGGTCGGCGTCTCCACACGTCGCTTCGTTGGGTTTTGGAGATACAAGGCTGAACGAGGCGGGTTGGGGACAACCCGCCCTACCTAAGTTCAAACTTCAGGCCGCCCCTACCGGAGCTGGAGATTTCAAAAACCAGCGCTCTGTAGGGCCCCAGTCCCTTGGGGCCGTGGCCGCGACGGAGCGCGGCCCTACAGAAGATCAAGGCTTTGGCGGGATGGGGCGTTTGGCCAGTTGGTGTTCCAAAAGCCGCGTGTGGCGGACGAGGGTGGAGTAAAAGGTGGAGGCGGCGATGTAAAAGCCGGGGAAGCCGTCGAGAAAGCCCAAACGAAGGAAATAAGCCCGGAAAAAACGCCAAAAGGCGCGGAAGGCGGTCTCGGCCGGATACCAGCGGGAGCCCTTCTTTAGGCGCGACTCGAGATACAAATCGGAGAAGTAGTTGATCTTGGAGACGTAACTGGAAATAGAGGGATTGGAGTAGTGGAGGATGTCTCCGTTCAGCGTCCCGACCCGGCCGGACACCTCCAGCCGGTCGTGGGGGTCAACCCCCCCCCACTTCGCTTTTCCAACTTTCCAAAGGCGGGTCTGCCAGTCGGGATACCAGTCGCCATGCCGGACCCAGTGGCCGAGAAACAGCGAGCAGCGGGGCATCCGAAAGGCGTCGGGTGCATTGACCTGGACGGACAACATGAAACGGGTGATCGATTCGCGAAGCTTGGAGGAAATCTCCTCGTCGGAATCCAGACCCAGGATCCACGGCTGGGTGGCCTTAGCGGCGGCGGAGTTCTTCTGGGCGATGTGCTCTTTCCAGGGCTCGCGAAAGACCTTGGCCCCGAGCTTTTCGGCAATCTTGTCCGTGCCATCGGTCACATCGTCGTTGACCACCACGATCTGCTCGGCGGTCCAGCCCCGGACGCTTTCCANNCGGCCGGCGTCGGGGCCGGAGATCATGGCTACGGAGATCGGCAAAGGTGAATTCACCACTTCAGATTATAAGCTTTTGGATTGGGTGGAAGGATTAGGTGGAAGGATGAAAATACGGAATAGGTAGGCCCCTTTTGATAAAAGGGGCTGCCACTTCTGGCCCCCTCAAACCTACCCCGGCCCCATCCGTTCTTCGCGTCCCGCTGGTAGAAATCCCTGTCCTTGCTGAAGCTGCGGACAGGGAGGGATTCGAACCCTCGGTTGGCTTTCACCAACACACGCTTTCCAGGCGTGCCCGATAGACCGCTCCGGCACCTGTCCTAGGAATCGTAATTATAAACAGGGCGTCTTTGTTGAGCGAGGCGAATCCAAAAGGTCGGGCGGCCTCGCTGAGGCCGCCTTGTCCAATACCTCAAGTGGTAAGTTGCCATTTAGGCGGGGTCATCGACCCCGCCCCACCAAGGCCCTCAATCTAGCCCTTCCAAACAAACTCCACGCTCTTATCGATCCGGGGATCGAGGCTGTGGTGGACGGGACAACCAAGCGCGGCGGATTCCAGGAGTTTTCTTTGCGGGTGATCCGCCGGAAGGGGCACGGTCACTTTGGACTTCAGCCCCACAATCCGCCGGGGCGAATCCGTGCTCATTTCCTTCACCGTCTCCACCGTCATTCCCTCCAGCTTGATGCCATGCCTTTTTGCCATGATGCCCATGATGGTGGCCATGCAGGCGGCGATCGCCGTGGCCACCAAGTCGGTTGGCGAAAAGCTTTCCCCCTTCCCCTCGTTGTCCACGGGGGCGTCGGTGGCCAACTTGGTGCCGGAAGGGCCGTGCACCGCTTCACAGTGAAGCTGGCCTTCGTAGCGGACGAGGATTTTGACGGACAAGGGAGGATCAGCCTTGGCCGGCGCCCGGCGAACGGGCCCAGGAGGCGGCTCCGCCCAGCAGGAACATGACTCCGGATCCGACCGCAGCACCGAGAAGAACCTTTAAAAGCTCCAACGTCATGCTGCGCCGCTGGACCTTGAAGGTCTGGTCCGTGCCGAGCTTAAGGCGGGCCTTGAGGACATCGGTCTGTTCGACCAGCTTGCTGACGAATTCCGCGTCTTTCAGCGTCGTGCGGTTCTGCTGGTTGAAATTTTGCACCACGCTGGAAAGTTCCCCCGAATTCAGCGTCTTCACACGGTCCAAAGTGGTCTCCAGTTGCCTTAACTGGGCCTGGCTCTGCGCCGCGATCTGTTGCTCCGCGACCACGATCAACCGGTTTCCGGTGACGAGGGCGGCGGCGATCACCAACAAAAATCCCCCCGCATAAACAAAGGGAAGATACGAAAGAACCCTCATCACCGTCCGCTCCCAAGGAAGCGCCATGGCCCGGGGAACCGCGAACAGGATTCCCAAAGCCAGGAGCGGGACGGGAATGCGGTCAACCAGCGCGGAAGAAAACCGAAAAGCCTGGAAAGCGCCTCCAAATGGATTTCCCAAGAGCTGAAAAAAGAGGTCAATGCCGGCAAAAAGCAGAAGGCCGTAGCCAACAACACGAATGACTTGCGGGGTTGGGGAAGAGGAGGATTTCATGCGAATAAAGTGAAAGGACGGGATGGCAATGTCGAGGATGCAAGACCCTCCGGTGACGATAAACGGTGAATAGATCCTCGACTGAGGATTCAATTCCAACGAGTTAGCGGCGTTCGTTTACGATTACGTTTAGGTTTAGGTGGGGTTCGTCGTCCCAACGGGCCGCCAAAGAATTTGTTGCGAGCATGAACACGGCGGCCTGCCCGGAGGTCAGGCCCTACCAAGCTTGCGACGCGAGTTGACAAAGGCACCCAATAAAAAACCCCGCCTCCGTGAAGAGGCGGGGTTTTTGGCGAAGCAGCGCTTTAGACGTCGTAGTACATGAAGAACTCGTGCGGATGAGGACGCAGACGCAGGGCGTCGTAGTCCTTGATGCGCATCTCGAGGATCGTGTCGATCATGTCCTTGGTGAAGACGTCGCCCTTGAGGAGGAACTCGTGGTCCTTCTCGAGGGCTTGGGCGGCGCCGAGGAGGGAATCCGGGGCGCTCGGCACCTTGGCCAGCTCCTGCGGCGGCAGTTCATAGAGGTTCTTGTCGAGCGGATCACCGGGGTGGATGCGGTTCTGGATACCGTCCAAGCCCGCCATCAGCTGGGCTGCGCAGGCCAGATAGGGGTTCGCCGCCGGGTCGGGCGTGCGGAACTCGATCCGGACCGCCTTCGGGTTGGCCGAGTAGGTCGGGATCCGGATGGCCGCGGAACGGTTCCGCGCGCTGTAGGCGAAGTTCACCGGCGCCTCGAACCCGGGGACGAGCCGCTTGAAGCTGTTCGTCGTGGGGTTAGTGATGGCGGTGAGGGCCCGGGCGTGTTTGATGATTCCCCCGATGTAGTAGAGGGCGAGATCGCTCAGGTTCGCATAGCCCTTGCCGGCGAAGAGCGGTTTGCCGTCCTTCCAGATGCTCTGGTGGGTGTGCATCCCGGAGCCGTTGTCGCCGAAGAGGGGCTTGGGCATGAAGGTGGCCGTCTTGCCGTGGCGGCGGGCCACGTTGCGGACGACGTACTTGTAGAGGTTCACCTTGTCGCCGGTGTTGACCAGCGTGTCGAAGCGGATGTCGATCTCCGCCTGGCCGGCCGTGGCCACCTCGTGGTGCTGGCGCTCCACCTGGACGCCAAGATCCTCGAGCATGAGAGTGATCTCATTGCGGATATCCTGCTGGGTGTCCGCCGGAGGGACGGGGAAATACCCCTCCTTGTGCCGGATCTTGTAGCCGGTGTTAGGCAACTCCTCGCGGCCGCTGTTGAAAATGCCCTCGATGGAGTCCACCTGATAGAATGCTCCGCGGGACGAGGAGTCGTAGCGGACATCATCAAAGATGAAGAACTCCGGCTCGGGGCCGAAGTAGGCGGCGTCACCGACCTTCGTGCTCTGGAGATATTTCTCCGCGCGGAGGGCGATGCTGCGGGGGTCGCGCTCATAGGTCTGCATGGTGATCGGGTCAATCACGGTGCAGATGAGGCTGAGCGTGGGCTCGGCGTTGAAGGGATCGATCATCGCCGTGGCGGGATCCGGCAACACGAGCATGTCGGAGGAGTTGATCGACTTCCACCCACGGATGGAGGAACCGTCGAATCCCAGGCCTTCCTTGAAGGTGGATTCCTCCACTTCGCCGAGGGTGGTGGTGAAGTGCTGCCACGTCCCGGGGATGTCGCAGAACTTGAAATCGACCAGCTTGGCGCCGTGCGCCTTCGCGAAGTCGAGGACTTCCTTGCCGTTTTTCGCCTTGAGATATTTCGATGCCATTGCCTTCGTTCCTTTCTTGGTGGGGGCCGACTTCGCTTTCGCCATGTCAGACCGCCTTTTCTCCCTTGTCTTCCGTCCTGATGCGGATGGCCTCATCCACGGGCAGGACAAAAATTTTGCCGTCGCCGATCTTGCCGGTCTTGGCAGCCTTGAGGATGGCCCCGGTGGCCTTGGCCACCTGGGAGTCCGGCACGATGATCTCGAGCTTCACCTTGGGCAGGAAGTCGACGGTGTATTCGCTGCCACGGTAGATCTCGGTGTGGC
>DFCD01000069.1:2404-8639 GCA_002366885.1 Verrucomicrobia bacterium UBA3063 | reverse complement strand
CACCACCTCCTCCATCGTCTCCACCCCCTCCGCATAGACCGCCTCCCCCAAAACCTTTCTCACTAACTCCGCCCCCCGCTGCAGCAAACCCGCATCGCTCGACCTCAATCTCACGTCCACCTCCCCCGGTCGCGCACAGTACCCCACCCCCGCAAAACCCATCCTCCTCAGCTCCGCCTCGCACTTCTCCTGCACAAACGACTCCCCGATCCCGTACACCCGCAAAATCCTCGTCCCCTCCGCCGCCTTCGCCCTGCCCCGCAGCTTCGGCTCCACCCCCTTCTCCATCATCGGCGCCAACTCCCGCGGCGGCCCCGGCAACACCGCCAACATCTTCCCCTTCTCCTCAAACCAGAATCCCGGCGCCGTCCCCACGTCATTGGCCAGCACCTCCATCCCCTTCGGCACCATCGCCTGCACCTTCACCAGCTCCGGCGGCGTCAGGTTCCGCTGCCGAAAATATCCCAGGATCTTCTCATGAATCTTTGCCTGGTACTCCAGCGGCTTCTGGAAAAACTCCGCCACCACATCCCGCGTGATGTCGTCCGAGGTCGGTCCCAATCCCCCCGTGACGATGATTAGGTCGGATCTCCTCCACGCCTCCGCCAACACCTCCGCGATCGCCTCCCGCCCGTCCGGCACCGCCGTCTGCCTCGCCAGCTCCAGTCCCAACAACGCCAACCGCCCCGAAAGATACCCCGGATGCGAATTCAACACCTGCCCCAGCAACAACTCCGATCCCGTCGTGATCACCTCAATCCGCATCCCGCCAGCATAGCGGGGATTCCCCCATTCCAAGCTTGAGTTGCCGATCAAGCTGGGGCGCGTTCGATGAGCGCGCCTCGCCGAGCGCCGAAAGCCCGAAATGGAAACCCAGGCGGCCTCCTCGAGGCCACCCCACCTAACCTCACAACCCTGCTTTTGACTTCCTTGCATCTCACCACCCTAAGACCCCGCCTAGGACATTGACAGTCCTAGGATAAAGATTATTAAATAATTCTCTGTTTTGGTTTATCGTCCACATTCACGTTCACGCCCACAAAACCTTCCAACTTTCCCACTTTCATGCCAACCGACCTTCACCTTCACCTTCACGTTCACGTTCACAAAACCTTCCCACTTTCAAACCTTCCAACCTTCTCAATTTCCCCAATCCCCAATCCGAAATGTCTTAACCCCTTAACCCCTCCGCCTCAACTCATCCCGGATCTCTTCCAGCAACTGCTCCGTCCTCGTCGGCACCGCGTCCGCCGGCACAAACAGACGGAGCCGCTGGAGCTGCCGGATCGCCACAAAAATGCAGAAGGAGATGATCGTGAAATCCAGCAGGCTGCTCAGGAACATCCCGTAACCCACCACCGGCACCCCCGCCTTCTTCGCCTCCGCCAGCGTGGCGTAGGAACCCGGCCCCAGCACCAGGAACAGGTTGGTGAAATCCACCTTCCCCAGCAGGAGCCCAATCGGCGGCAGGACGATGTCGTTCACCAGCGAGGTGACGATCTTCCCGAAGGCGCCGCCCACCACCACACCCACCGCCAGATCGACCGCGTTGCCCCGCACCGCGAATTTTTTGAAATCCTCCCAAAAACTCATCGCCTCCTTTTTGCCCCCTTGCCCCTGTTTTTCAACCCCGAACCGCTCAGGGATGGCGGGCCGCCCGGGAGAGTTCCTCGATCCTGGGCCGGAGGACTTTCACCATCTCGGCATAGCCCCGCTCGTTGAGGTGCAGCCCGTCGGACTGGTACAAATCCTCCCGGGGCTCCCCCGGACGCACCTCCAGCGGCGGGTTGATGTCGACCCACTGGACGCCGCTCCTACCCCGCACCATCTCCTCGTACCCGCGGTTCACCCCGTCCACCGCCGCCAGAAGCTTCTCCCTTTTTTTCTGGGGCGCCCGCATCACCTTCACCAGGAGCACGGGAACGTCAGGATACCGGGCACGGAATTTGGCCAGCCATTCCCGGGTCTGCCGCAGAATGGTCCCAACGGGTTTCTTTTCCGTGACATCATTGCTGCCGCAGTACCAGACCACCAACCCCGGCTCCAACCCGTCCAGCAGGCGGTCAAAATAAAACAGCTGGTCCTCCGTCCGGCTGCCCCCAAACCCGCGGTTCTCCACCGGCAGGGGCGCCAGATCCGCCGCGGCGCTCCTCCACATGCGGATGGTGCTACTGCCCACCAGCAGCACATGTCCCGGGGCGGGTTTCGGCTTGTTCGTGAGCGCATCCACCTCCCCCGCAAACTTTTCCGGCCCCGCGACCGCAGTGGCGCAAAGCAGCCAACCCCATGCAGCCGAAAGCAGAAAATTCCACATAAAAAAAGGGGGTTGCCTCCCTGCGCCTGCTGCTAGTTCTCCTCCGCCCGGTACTTCTGGTGCCCCTCCCGCTGTACTTGGTTGATCTGTCCGATCAAACCCTTGGCCTCTGTCCACTTCCCGGCCTCAATCACCTTGCCCAGTTCCTCCGTCAGCTCAATTAACTCCGCCATCTTGCTCCGGTACCCCTCCAAAAAAGCCTCCCGCTCGCCGGCCGGAACTTTTTCCGTTTTCTCCGGCTCCATCGTTTTCGCCTCCTCGGAGGCTTTTTTCAGATCCGCCACCCAGCCGAGGTACTTCGGCTTGTCCGCCTCCACCGGGGCCTCCATCGCCTTCTTCAGCTCCTTGAAGCTCCTCCGCATCTGGTTCATCTGCTTCTCCAGCGGGCTGTCCGCCCGGAGAACGTTGCCAGGGCCCACCAACAAAAGGACGGCGAAGAACAGGATGGATAAGACCGATCTCATGCCGAGCCCGCCCTTCCTGCCGCGGTCGCCTCAGGGATCTCCTTCAGCTTCCCCGTCTTCACGTCGTACAGGTAGCCGTACACCGGGATCGATTTCGGCACCAGCGGATGGTTCCGGATCCGCTTCACATCCTCTACCACCGCCTTCTCGTCATCGGTGAAGGTCAGCCAGTCCACCTTCTTCCCTTCATTCGATCCCGGCCCTTTCCCCACATCCTTCCACCCCTTCCCGTTGTGTACGGCCGTCTCGAGACTTTTCTCCAGCAGATCCCCCATGATCTGGTTGTTGAAGAAAGCCATCCCGCAATCCGTGTGGTGCACGACAAAAAACTCCTTCGTTCCCAGCAGCTTGTAAGAGATCACCAGGGAACGGATCGCGTCGTCGCTCGCCCGACCGCCGGCGTTGCGAATCACGTGGGCATCCCCCTCCGCTAGCCCGGCATACTTGGCCGGATCCAGCCGAGCATCCATACAGGTCAGCACCGCAAAATGCCGACCCGGCGGCAACGGCAGCTTCCCCTTGTCCCCAAACGAGGCGGCATACTTGGCATTGGCGGCTTCGACCTGCTGGACGGTAGGACTTTTGTTCATCAATGTTTTATACGCGCTTAGGTTCACGATGCGAACCCCTGAGTGTGCGTGTCAACGCCGGGCGGTTGGCCTGCTGGACAGCCAGCCGCTATTTTCCAGGGCCATGGTCGTGCCCGTCCCTGTCTCCATTTCCCGCCTGTGCGAAGTTCCTTCCTTTGCCCCGGCCCTCGCCGAGACTCATGCCCGCGAGTGGGGCCACCTCTACGCCGGCTGGGACGAACCTGTGGCGTTGGCCGATTTCCGGCAGGAAAGGCCGGGTGCCAATCTGCCCACCACCTGGGTGCTCCACCGCGGGTCAGGCACCCTCTTGGGATCCGTCAGCTTGGTCTTGGATGACCTGCCGGGTCACTCCGGCCTGAACCCCTGGCTGGCCAGCCTCTACGTGTTTCCAAAGTTCCGGAAACAGGGGTTGGGAAAAGTTCTGGTCCGGCAGGCCCTTGATTTTCTCCGCCAGCAAAAATACCCGCACACCTATCTCTTCACCGAAGGCCAAGTCCCCTTCTTTTCAAAATTCGGCTTCTCCGTTCACGGCCCGGCCCAAGCCAACGGCCACCCCGTCACCATCATGAAATGGACGAGCCCGGACCCCACCGCCGCCGCGCAGGAGATAGAAGATAGGATATAGGGCACTGACAGCCCCCATCTTCTAATCGGCCGCCGTTCACCTTGGCCCCCTAAGACCTTCCCCCGCCACCCGCCACTCGCTACCCGCGACCAACTTCCTACCTTTTAACCTGATCACTGCCCAGCCAGCTCCCCCAGATCCAAGGCCGAAATCGCCTCCACCCCTTGTCCCAGGGAAAAACGCTCGCGCCCGGGGTAGACCACCCATCGGCGGCTGGGTCGAAGATCCTGACACGCCAGATAAAATCCCTTTTCCGGCCGCGGAACCCGGCTCCGCTTGCACTCCACCGCCCAAAGTCCCTTCTTTCCCGGAAATTGCAACACCAGGTCGATTTCATGGCCCGTGGCGCTGCGGTAGTAACTGGCCTCGGTCCCAGCCGGCACCACATGCAAAAGATATTCCAACACCATTCCCTCCCAGCTGGGCCCTGCCACCGGATGCCCCAGCAAATCCTCCCGCGTCTCCAGCCCCAACAACGCATGCACCAGGCCGCTGTCCCGCACGTACACCTTGGGCGATTTGACCAGCCGTTTGCCGGAATTCCGGTGCCACGCCGGCAATCGCCGCACCAGCAGAAGATCCACCAACAGATCCAGATAGTGCGCCACCGTTTTGCCGTCCACCCCCAGGCTGGAGGCCAGCCGCGCCGCATTCAGGATCTGACCCTGCCCGTGGGCCAGCATCGTCCAAAACCGGCGCAAGGTCTCCGCCGGCACCCGGATGCCAAACTGCGGCACATCCCGCTCCAGATACGTCCGGATAAAGTCCCGCCTCCACTGCAGGCTGCCGGCAGCACCCGCCGCCAAAAAACTCCGCGGAAATCCCCCGCGCAGCCAGAGCTTGTCCAGCTGACCCGCCCCCACCTCTCCGACATCCAGCGGGTCCAGTTCCACAAAGGCCACCCTTCCCGCCAGCGATTCTCCCGCCTGCCGCAGCAGATCCATCGCCGCCGAGCCCAGCAGCAACAGGTGCCCGTGCGGCCGCCGCGACCGCCGTCGCTCGTCCAGCACCCCCCGCAACACGGCGAACAGCTCCGGCACACGGTGCACCTCGTCCAAAATCACCAGCTTTCCCGCGTGGGCCTCCAGGTAACTGCGGGCGTCCTCCAACCGCAGCCGGTCCTCCGGGGACTCCAGGTCCAGGTACACCCCCGCCCCGGGCCGCCCCAACGCGCGCGCTAGCGTGGTCTTGCCCGCCTGGCGCGGACCCAGCAGCACCACCGCGGGGTTCTGCCGGAGCCGCGCCCGCAGGACCGGCTCGATTCGCCTTGCCCACATTTGTGCATTTATGGAGGTAGTCTCCATATTTGCAAGCCCTGAAAAACCCGGCCCGCCCCAACGGGGCGAAAGAATCAAGCGAAGGGCGTCAGCCCTGGAACCAATGTTAAAAATCCTCCAGCCCCGTCAGAGCGACAGAATCCTTCCTACTGCGGAGACGCTGAGATCGCAGAGATTATTTCCGCCTTCCGCTTTCAAAATTACCCGCCACCCGCCACTAGCCTTACTTCAACTTCCCATAAGCCCTCCCTAGCTCCTCCGCACAGCGGATTAGGAGCGAAGGAGGGTCTCGTTCACGAAAGTTGCCACCTTCTCACTTTTTAAGCTGCGAGCCTCCTCCAGCTCACTAGGGGTTAGCTTTCCTCCGGCTGATCCTCCGCCTGGCGAGCTTTCCCTTTTCTCACTTTTTTGAAGTAAAAGTCCTGCCGGTTCATGCCCAGATCGTCGAGGACATCCGCCACGATCCCCCGGGGCACATCGCCCGAATGCCAAGCGAAGGTGATCAAACGATCCGGCCGGAACGGGTTGCTGTAGTGGCGGTGGCTCCCGGAAGTTCGAATCAGCTGACAGCCCAGCTCCTTCAGCCGGCTTTCCAATTGCCGGCAATTCCACGAGGGAAACTTGCCTGCCATTCAGGCCGTGAGGACAAACTGCTTGCGGAAAGCCGGCGGGATCGGCCGGCCCGACTCCATCAACGCCTCCAGATGCGCTTTGGCCGCTTCCTGAAAACGAAGCATCGCTTCACCGCGTTCTTTCCCATGGGCATGACAACCGGGCAGGAGGCTGGACTTGGCAATCCACACGCCATCCTCATCCCGCCTTAAATTTACCTTGGCCGCAGGCACTACCATCACTTCACTCTATTCTCCGCTTCGTGTTCGTCAATTCGAGGCCTAGGCAGAAGATAGCAGATGGTAGATAGGATATAGAGCGCCGACAGCCCCCTTATTTCCTAACTCCTATCT
>DFCD01000069.1:0-2262 GCA_002366885.1 Verrucomicrobia bacterium UBA3063 | reverse complement strand
CCCCTATCTCCCATCTTCCCTATCCTATCTCCCGCCCCGACCCGGTCGGGGCATCCCGAGCCCATCCTTGCCTGCGGATCGCCCCGATTTAGAGTGATTAGATGGCGCCTCCTACTGCCAATAATACGTTCCCTCTTTCATCGCCTGCTTGAAACAACCGCCCCGGAGCCATCCCCATGCCCGAAAAATCCCTCTCCTCCTCAATGGAAGATCTGACGAAAGAAGCGCTCTATTATGACTACGCCTCCACGGCGAATCCTATCTTTGCGGGACTGATCCCCCCGGTCCCCTACCACTCCTTCTCCCCCGATTTCTTCCAACAAAAAACCAGCGGTATTCTCCCGCTGGACGTCAGCCGGCAGCTAAAATGTCCCGGTCCCGCCACCAGCCCCGCCCTCCTCGCCAATTTCGTCCGGATTGTCAAAGGCACCCTCAAAACCAACGCCCTTGCCACCAGCCAACTGTTCTTCGTCTTTCAGGGCGCGGGGCGCACGGAAGCCTGCGGCCGGACCATCGAATGGAAGGAGGGCGATTTCATGGTTTTCCCCGCCCACGGGGAAGCTATCCATCACACCGAGGGCGAAGCCGGCTTCTACTGGGTCCACGATGCACCCCTGCTCCGCTATCTCGGTGTCACCGCCACGGAAGAACGCTTTCATCCCACCGTGTTCGAACACTCGAAAGCCGCCGCCAAACTTCAGCAGATTGCGAGCGACCCCGTGACCAGTCAGGCCAACCGCGTCAGCGTTCTTCTTGCCAACTCCAACTTCCCCCAAACCCGCACCATCACGCACACCTTGTGGGCCATGTTCGGGCTCCTGCCCAAGGGAAAAGTCCAGTATCCCCACCGGCACGAATCGGTCGCTCTCGACTTTGTCATTAGCTGCAAGCCGGGCTGCTACACCATGATCGGAACCGAACTCGATTCCGACGGCATGATCAAGAACGGCCACCGGGAAAACTGGAAATCGGGCGCCTCCTTCATCACCCCCGCGGGATACTGGCACTCCCACCACAATGAATCGGGTGAAGACGCCCACGTCCTTCCCATCCAGGATGCCGGGCTTCACACCTACCTCCGCACCCTTGATATTTTGTACAGCCACCCCGGCCACGACAAAACCTCCTACATCTCCCAACGTCCCTGATTTGTCTTTCCATTTTTTCCCTTTCCGCTTTTTTCCTCAACCGAATCCGTATCTGAATTCCTTCGGCGAAGCCCGCGCTCCGCGAACCTGCCGGGACTGAGCGAAGGAGAATCTCCCGCTTCCGCTTTCTCCAACCGCAACGATTCTTGCTTTCCTTGATCCGATTTCGCAAAAATCAAAGCCCTTGGGGATGCAGAACCTAATCCAGTTTTGGGTTTACGGGACCTTTCCAGCCGCGCTCCTTTTGTTGGGTCTCTTTCCGGCGTTTTTATCCGCCGGGTCGTTCCCCCTGGGTTTGATCTATCTCCAGATCCCCTTTTACATGCTCCATCAGGTGGAGGAACACGCTTCCGGACGCTTTGGCCGTTTTGTCAATCAGACCGTCGGTCACGGAAAAGAGATCCTCACACCCACGGCGATTTTCTGGATCAATGTCCCGGGGGTTTGGGGCATCAGCCTTACCTCTTTTCTTTTGGCGTGCTTTCTTCATCCGGGCTTCGGCCTGATTCCCGTCTACGGGAGCCTGCTCAACGGCCTGACTCATCTGCTCGCTTGGTTGCGGTGGCGGCAGCCCAACCCCGGCCTCTTTACGGCGCTCTTTTTCTTTCTGCCCCTCGGGGGATTCACCTTGTGGTCCTTGAGCCGACAACCCGAGGTCACGCTTGGATTCCACCTGCTCGGCATCTTCCTGGCCCTGCTGATCCACCTGGCCCTGGTTCTTTATTTCATCCACAGGTTCCGCCAACCGCAGGGTTCAAAATTTGCCATGCATGGATAGGACGCCGGCAACCGCCCGCCCCCTATCTCCCATCTTCCATATCCTATCTCCCGGCATCCCCATGGCCGTTCTTGCCAGTTTCGCCATTGGGTTTAAAAAAATTATATGACTGTCTCCGCTGTGATTCATCAAGCCGAAGAGGGCGGTTTTTGGGCTGAAGTTCCATCGCTTCCCGGCTGTCGCACCCAGGGAGATACGATGGATGAATTGAAATCCAATCTTCGCGAAGCTGTGGAGCTTTATCTCGACGTATGAACAAACGCCCCCGACGAACACCCAACGCCACTACGGTGCGGGTTCTTCGACAAAGCCGCGCCTCCATCGGCATAAAAACAT
>DFCD01000166.1:855-3044 GCA_002366885.1 Verrucomicrobia bacterium UBA3063 | reverse complement strand
GTCGAGGGAGGGCCGGTTGACCGGGAAAAAACAGGAGGATAGGATGTCGGAATGAAGCAAGTGTGCGCGGTGATCGCCCTGGGAATCGCCCTTTGTCTCCCCCTGTGCGCCCAGCAGCAGGAGGACAAGACCGCAGGAGGTGCGGTCAAGGATGTTCCCGTCCGGAAAAGCCAAGCCACCGGGGAACGGACCGTCAGCGGAAATTCCTCCGCGAAAAAAGACCAGGAGGAAGCGGAACGGATGGCCGTCACCCCTCCGGATGAGGCGGAAGCCCGCAGTAAAATCAAACCTGAGGATAACTCCCCGGACGTCGGGATGTTTGTGGCGATGGCGGAACGGGGTTGGGACGTGATCAATCCCGCCAGCCCCAACAAGCCGGTCTATTCCGAGGTGATCCAGGAGAAAGGCACGGCGCCCACTTTCAGCAACAACATGATGGACTCTCCCGACGGCTCACAGCGGATGAACGACGGTTGGAAGCTCTTTGGGTGGACTTATTAGTTCGAGATAAGGGCGTTCGGGCTAAACCTGACGATTTCGATTAGGATTAAGATTAAGTTTAAGAAATTTTCGGATTTGTTTCATCAGGTAAGGCCGATGGTCCCCATCGGCCGATTGACCCCTTAAGGCCTTCCCCTCGCCATCCGATCCTGTGGCTCAACGATGGGTTGGTGTTCCGCTTAGGCAGGGGGATTGAGATTAGCGCCGCAACCAGGCTTCAGATTAGGTAGGCCGCTTTTGGCCCCCTCAGATTGGTTCCCTTACACGCCCCCCGACCTTTGCAATCTCCCCTCCGGGCACTGGGATTTGGGTGCTTGCGCACCCGCGCAATTGCCCCCGCCCATCCGATTCACCGCGTCCCGCGAGGCTGTTTATCCGCTGGCGCGGGGGGGATTGATGAAAGCGGTTGCCACTTCCGGCGGAAGTGGCCTACCGGGCCTGAAGGTGTGGCCATGATAAAGTTTTCCATCGGATGGTTGAGGATCCCCGCCCTTACCAATCATGGATTCGAAGGGTTTAGGTTCGTTAGGGACCGTCAGGCATGCAAAACGACCGGTTGGGACATCTAAATACCCCAAAAAGGGGAAGGGTTTGGGAAGCAACAGGTAACAAATGCGAAAAGTTGCATTGAAATAGCATGGGTCAGTAAGTAAGATCATGCCTAAGGGCATGAAGAGATTTAAAATTTACAGAAGCTGGGGTTTTTCCCTGGTGGAACTTTTGGTCGTCATCACGATCGGGGCCCTGCTGGCGGGGTTGGGGATGCCGGCCATCCAGGGGGCCATCACGAAAGGAAAGCAGGCGGCTTGCGCCTCCAACATGCGGCAGATCGGGCAGGGGCTTTTGTTGTATGCGGGGGAAAACAACGGACGATTGCCCGGGACGCATCACGCGGGGACCAGTTACTGGATTGAGGAGTTACGCAGCACCTTAGGCGACAAATATGATCGGATCCGCATCTCCCCACAGGATCCGAAAGGGGCCCAGCGATTGGCCCAAGGCGGGACCAGTTATCTGATGACCGCCAGGGTGAATCCCGACGCCTACGCCGATGAGTTTGGGCAGATCGATCCCAACGAACCTGTTTATGACACCCTGCTCAAGATTCCGGCCCCCTCCAAGGTGATCCTCCTGTTTCTAGCCTCTACGAACAAAGGCACAGCTCCCACGGAGGACCATGTCTGCGGGGACATTACCACCTGGGCGGGATTCAGGACCGAAACCTGGCCTGACGCTTATGGGGGAAAGGCGGGGGGACAGGGGGATTGTGGTTCCTCCAACTACCTTTTTGCCGATGGCCACGTGGCCAGCATTCCGGCGGCGGAGGTCAAGGCGCGCATTGACGCGGGGCAAGACATCTCGAAGTCCTACTGATGAAGCGCGTCCTGATAGCTCTCGCCGCGGTTTTGTTACTGGCCCAGGCCGGTTTGCAGGCGCAGACGAACACCACGGTATTTGTGAGCAGCACGGCGGGAACCCCGGTCCCCGCGGTCGGGTCGGGATATGTCGTGGTCGCCTCGGCACACGCCGACATCAACGTGTCATACAATACCAACACCCGGACTTTCACCCTCGATGTCCGCAACGACGCAAACGGAGCTCAATACAGCGGAACCAACACCGTCGTCTACGCGGTGACCAACCAGCGCACCTCCGTGCCCTCCGGCGCACAATGGTCCTTCCTTGGA
>DFCD01000166.1:0-767 GCA_002366885.1 Verrucomicrobia bacterium UBA3063 | reverse complement strand
AAGTCGCTCTATCTCGGCTGGTCCGGCTACGGGGTGTCGAGTGGAATTTTCACCGGCACGAGTGGCGGAGGAATCAACCTGCGGGTTCAATCGATCGAGAATCTCACCGCCCCGGGAACGGGGCAGTTTTACGCTTACGAAACCTCGGGAGGCAGTCCGGTGTTCCGGCTCTCCTCTTCGAATGGTTACAACAACAGTTACGAGCTTCCTGCCGGCGGCCACTCGCACGTCAACCTCGCGCTGACTGCCTCCGGGATGTTCCGCGTCTGGTTTGTCGCCAGCGGCACGCTGCTCGCCACGGGCGAGACCGTCGAAAGCCAACCGTTGCCATTGTATTTCGGGGTGGAAACTTGGCAGATTCCCGCCGCGGCGACCGGCTATGAAGCGTGGAAATTGGCCTCCTTTTCACCCACCCAAGCCGAGGACCCACTGGTGAGCGGTCCTGCGGCCGATCCGGATGGGGACGGGGCAGACAACCTGATGGAGTACGCTTTCCATGGAAACCCGTTGGTGGCTGGAGTCGACGGAAAACCAAAATTGGAAAACCTTTCCGATGGTGGGCAGGAATATTTGGCGATCCGATTTCAGCGTAGGAAAGGAGACGCCAGCCTGAACACCATGGTGGAAAGCACCCAGGATCTGGCCGCCATCGGCTGGTCAGGGGGGGGCGTGCAGGTGGGGGCAGCGACATCCGTGGGGACGGATTATGAGGAGGTGGTTTTTCGGGCGCCCGTGTCGAAGGCCAACGCGGTGCGACAGTTTATGAG
>DFCD01000171.1:13584-13707 GCA_002366885.1 Verrucomicrobia bacterium UBA3063 | reverse complement strand
CGCCAGCGCCTCCGGTCCCCGGGTCATCAAGCGCTCCCTGGGCCTCTCCTCCGCTGGCAATTCCCGGATCTTGTTCACTTCCCGAAACAATAAAGGGAGCCACCTTTCCCCTCAAGAAAGGGG
>DFCD01000171.1:12829-13551 GCA_002366885.1 Verrucomicrobia bacterium UBA3063 | reverse complement strand
CAACTCCACCTCGTTGCCCTCGTACCTTTTCTCCAGGATCCGCCCCGCCCGGGCCAAGAGGGCCAGCAGGGATCCCTCGCTCTGCGGCACTTTCAAATGAACCCTCATGCTCCAGGCCGAAAGCATCGCCGAAAGTTCCGCAAAGAATGCCGGCATGCCCTCGCCCGTCTTCGCGGAAACCAGCACCCCATGGGCCACCCCCGCCGCCTCCCGGGCCAGGCCCACCCGGTTTTCCACCCGGTCCACCTTATTCCAAACCGTCAGGGTGTGCTTGTCCCCCGCCCCGATCTTTTTCAGCACCTCCTCCACCGCCCGCATCTGTTCGGCCCGCTGGGGATGGCCCGCGTCCACCACATGGATGAGCACATCGGCAAAGGCCACCTCCTCCAGGGTCGACTGAAACGACTCCACCAGGTGGGTGGGAAGCTTCTTCAGGAAGCCCACCGTGTCCGTCAGCAGAACCCTCACCCCGTTGGGCATGCGGAACTGGCGGATGGTGGGATCCAGAGTCGCAAACAACCGGTCCTCCGCCGCGACCTCCGCATGGGTCAACCGGTTCATCAGGGTCGATTTTCCCGCGTTGGTGTACCCCACCAGGGCCGCCACCGGCCAGTGCTGCCGCAACCTTCCCTCCCGCTGGATCGTCCGGTGTTTGCGGACCTCGCCCAGATCCCGCTCCAGCCGGGTGATCCGCTCCTGCACCCTTCTTCGGTCCACTTCCA
>DFCD01000171.1:11070-12727 GCA_002366885.1 Verrucomicrobia bacterium UBA3063 | reverse complement strand
CACCTTGCAGGAAAAAATCTGCTCCAGGTTCCGTGCCTGGGCCGGGCTCAACTCGTCGTCAAAAATGACCGTGTCCGCCTTTTTGGCGCGGGCCGTCTTGGCCAGCTCCGCCGCCTTGCCGCTGCCGATGTAGGTCGGCGCCACCGGAGCCTCCATTTTTTGGGTCGCCCGGTCCGCCACCTCCCCGCCCGCGCTCTCCACCAGCAGACCCAGCTCGTCCAACGATTCCCCCACCTCCCATCGGCTGCTCCGGGGAGTCTCCAATCCCACCAAAAAGGCCCGCTCTGTCGGCCGTTCCCGGTTTGTGGTGATGATCATCCGGAGAAACTTCCCCCACCCAGCGCTTTCGCCAGTTTCTCCACCCCCGTGGCCGGCGGGAGCTGCCCAGGAATCGCCTCGATGACTTCCAAATTAGGAACCCGCTTGAGCCAGGTCAATTGACGCTTCGCATAGGCCCGCGTGGCCGCCACGATTTTGTCACACGTCTCCTCCCTCCCCGTCTTTCCCTCCAGCCAAAACCCGATCTCCCGATAGCCGATCGCCCGGCTCCCCGGACATCCCCCCCAACCCCGCCTTTCCCGCAGGTTCCGCACCTCCTCCCCCCAACCCTCCTGCATCATTGCGGATGCACGCTCCCGGATCACCTTCGCCAAGGCATCCGGATCCGGCACAAGAGCGAAGGTCCTGGCCCCTGCCAGGGGTCCGGGCGCTGTCTCCTCCCTCTGCCACGAGGACATTTTCCTCCCCGTTTGCCGCCAGACCGCCAGGGCCCGGACCAGCCTCCTCCGGTTTTTCAGATCCGCCTTGGCCGACCACTCCGGATCGGCCCTGCCGATTTCCCCGGCAAGCTCCGCCGTCGACATCGCTTCCAGCTCCGCCGCAACTTTCCTGTCCGTGCCCGGGGCCTTCGCCAATCCCCCGGTTAACACCCGGTGGTAAAGCCCCGTTCCCCCCACCCAAACCGCCGCCTTGCCCCTGTTTTTCAATCCCTCCGCCACCCCGGCAGCCGTCCGCAGATAGTCCGCCGCGGTGAATTCCTCCTCCGGATCCACCAGGTCCAGAAGGTGGTGGGGAATCTCCTTCCGTTCCGCTCCCGAGGGTTTGGCCGTGCCGATATCCAGCCCTCGATAAACCTGGAAGGCGTCCAACGAGCAGATCTCCGCCCCTGTTTGGCGGGCCACCTCCATCGCCAAACGCGACTTCCCCGAAGCAGTCGGTCCGAGAAGAAAGATCACCCCGCCGTCTAACCCCAGTCCCCCAGCCCCCCCGCCCCCTTTACCCGCCACACGTTCACCAGATCGCGGTTCAGCTCATTCAAAAACCGGGAGGGCGTCTGCCAGGCATCGCCTCCCTTGCCCATCCGCAACCTGGGATGGCTCAGGTAAAGTTCATCCTTGGCCCGGGTCACCGCCACGTAAAACAGACGCCGTTCCTCCTCCTCCCCCTCCTCTGTCTCCATTGCCCGCGCCGAGGGGAACAGACCGTCACAGAGCATGATCACGAAGACCACCCCGTACTCCAGGCCCTTGGCTTGGTGTACCGTACTCAACCGCACCGCCTCCCCCTCGTGGTCCCCCTGGCGCGCCGCCACCTCGGTCTCGGTGTTTCCCAGGAGCGCCAATTCCGCCAGAAAGTCCGCGGTGCTGGCAAACCCGTT
>DFCD01000171.1:10246-11004 GCA_002366885.1 Verrucomicrobia bacterium UBA3063 | reverse complement strand
TAGCTCCCCTCCACCACCAGCTTCACCTGCTCCGCCGGCGGCTTCCCGGCGATCTGCCTCAGGGTTTCGATCAGCTGGACCCAGCCCTTGGCGCTTTTCTCGGAAACCTTCACCTGGGCCATCGGTCGTCCCGCCGCCACCTCGTTCCACATCTTTGTGGCCGACTTCGGCCCCACCCCGGGCAGAAGCCGCGCCAAACGGTGAAAGGCCACCTCATCCTTGGGGTTGGCTCCCACCCGCAGGTGCGCCGCCACATCCTTGATGTGGGCCTGCTCAAAGAAGCGCAGGCCGGAGGTTATCGTGTAGGGAATATTCCGCCGCGTGAGCTCCAGCTGCATCTCCATCGCGTGGAAATGCGCCCGGTAGAGGATCGCGATATCGGAAAGGTTCGTTCCCTCCTCGTGCAGTTCCAGGATCCGCTGGGCCACAAAGGCCGCCTGTTGCCCCCCGTCCTCCAGCGCGACCAGCGCCGGCTTCACCCCCGCCTCCCGCACCGCCTTCAGGTTCTTGGGGAATTGCTTGGGATTGTGGCTGATCGCATGGTTCGCCAGTTCGAGGATCTGCGGGATGCTCCGGTAATTCGTCTCCAACCGGACCACCTTCGCCCCGGGATGCCGCTCGGGAAAACTCAGGATGTGCTCCACCCTGGCCCCCCGCCACGAGTAGATGCTCTGGGCGTCGTCCCCCACCGCCATGATCTGGTGGTGCCCGCCGCCGATCGCGTCCACGAAGTCCGACTGCAACCGGTTGGTGTCCTG
>DFCD01000171.1:3758-10235 GCA_002366885.1 Verrucomicrobia bacterium UBA3063 | reverse complement strand
TGCTCGAGAATCTGCAGGGAAAGGGTGAGCAGGTCGTCGTAATCCATCGCCGCACTCTCCCGCTTCCGCCGGAGGTAAATCTCCGCCACCTTGCCGATCCAGCTTTCCAGCTCCGTGAAATAACCAAACTGCTTCTTGAGGATCGTCCCCACCGTGGTCCGGTGGTTCGCCGCCAGGCTGAAAATCTCCGCGAGCACTTCCGGCTTGGGAAACCGCTTGTCCTTCGGGTCCACGCCCGCCTCCCCCAAGCTCGCCGAAATCAGGTCCTCCGCGTCCTCCCGGTCGAGAATCAGGTAATCCTTGGGATAGCCCACCCGGTCGGCGTGACGGCGCAGGATCCGGTTGCCCACATGGTGGAACGTTCCCCCCCAAAGCCGCGAGAGGTCGTGCGGCAGAAGCGAGGCCACCCGCGCCAGCATTTCCTTGGAGGCCTTGTTCGTGAAAGTCAGCAACAGGATTTGCTCGGGGGCAACCCCCTGTTCCACCAGCCAGGCCACCCGGTAGGTCAGCGTGCGCGTCTTGCCGCTGCCGGCTCCCGCAATCACCAGGATCGGCCCGGGCGGGGCCGTCACCGCCTCCAGTTGTTCCGGATTCAGCTCGGCCGCGTAGTCGATCGCCGGCCCGCCCGCCGGCCGGCCCTCCTCCCTTAAAACGTATTCCACCCGCACACCTCGTCCGCCAAGGCCCCCTCGTACAGGGCCCGGCCCACGATCACACCCTCCACCCCGCCGGCCTTGTCCAGCGCCTGCAGATCCTGGAGCCCGCTGATCCCCCCGGAGGCGATCACCTTGCCCGGAAAGTTCTTCACCATCTCCCGCACCGCCGGGATGTTCGGGCCCGTCATCATCCCGTCGCGCGTCACGTCCGTATAAATGATCCGGATCACGCCGGCCGCGGTCATCCGCGCCGCCAGATCCCCGGCCTTCCATCCGCTCGGCTTGGTCCATCCCCGCGTCTCCACCACGCCGTTGCGCGCATCGATCCCCACCACCACCCTTTCCGCCCCGAACCGCTGAACCGCCTCGGCAATCCGCTCCGGCTCATCGCAGGCGATGCTTCCGAAAATCACCCGCGACGCCCCCGCCTGAAGGATTTTTTCCGCCACCGCCAGGTCCCGGATTCCTCCGCCCACCTCGCAGGGCATCTTCACCGTGCGGCAAATCTGTCCGATCATGTCCAGGTTCCGCATCTGCCCCTCAAACGCACCCTCCAGATCCACCAGATGCAGCACCCGCCCCCCCGCTTTTTCCCAGCGGCGGGCACAGGCCATCGGATCCCGGCTGTAGACCTTCTTCTCGGTGGCCTTGCCTTGGGCCAGCCGAACCACCTCGCCGGCCATCAGGTCGATCGAAGGAAGGAGAAACATCAATCCATGCCCAGCTTTTTGCGGCCCTCGGGCGTGATCATCTGCGGCCCCCAGGGCGGATCCCAGACCACATCCACCTGGGCCTCCTGGATCCCCTCCAGGGAAAGGATCTTCTGCCGGGCATCCGCGGCAATCGACGGTCCCATCCCGCAACCCTGCGCCGTCAGGGTCATCTTCACCTCCACCCTCCTGCCACCCCCGTCGCCCGTTTTCATCTCCATGCTGTAAATCAGCCCCAGATCCACGATGTTCACGGGAATCTCCGGGTCATAACACGTCTTCAAGACCTCCCAGACCTCACCTTCCCCCACCGCCCCGCCACCCGCGGCCCTCGTCTCCTTTGCCACCTTCTTGCCCAAGGCATCCGCATCCTTGCCCTGGATCCGGAAAAGCCCGCCCTCGTGGGGAGTGTGCACCGTGAAGGTTCCCCCAAGATCCTGGGTGATGATTACCTCCGTGCCCGCCGCCAGCTTTCTCGTCGTCCCCGCGGGGATCGCCACCGCCTCCACTTCCCGCTTCAGCTTGATCTCTTCGCTCATCGCTTGAACCTAGTTCCTCCGCGGCAGGAAAAAACCTTAATCCTTGTCTTCATCGAAATCCCGCCGCGACGGCGACCCGTCGCGGGTCATGCACCCTCCAGACCATCGGCTGTCGCCGCGCCAAAAGCTCCCGGTTCCACCAGTCCAAGGCCTCGTCCCGATCCTTCATCCTCTTCTCCGTCCGGGTCGCCTCGAGGAACGATTTCCGCGACAAACCCCACAAAAGCGGCCGCTCCAGCGCGGACCAATCGGCCTCGAGAAGCGCCCGGTTGTGCTGCACCGTCTTCCCGAATCCGATTCCCACATCCAAAAGAACCCTCTCCGGCCCCACTCCCGCCGCCGTGAGGGATTCCAGCCTCCCACGAAGAAAGGAACAAACTTCCGCGACCACGTCCCCATACACCGGATTCTTCTGCATTTCCTGCGGCCTGCCCCCCGCATGCATGCACACATAGCCCACCCGGTTTCCGGCGATCACCGCCTCCATGCCCTCATCCCATCTCCCGGCCCCCACATCGTTGACCGCGTTCACCCCCGCTTCCCCGATGGCCGCCCGAGCCACCTCCGCCTTGTGGGTGTCCACCGACAAAAAAGCCTCCGGCCGCTCTTTCCGCAATTCCTTCAGGACCGGGATTACCCTTCCCCTCTCCTCCTGGGCCGGGACCGGCACCGCCCCGGGCCGGGTCGACTCCCCACCCACGTCCACCCCGTCGCCCTGTTCCAGCAGGGCGAGCCCCTGCCGGACCGCCTCTGCCCGGCCGGCAAATTTTCCCCCGTCGGAAAAGGAGTCGGGCGTGACGTTCAGGATTCCAAGGAGAAACGAGCGTGCGGGCGAAAGTTCGATCGTCCGGTCCCCGCAAAGCCACGCCTCCGTGGCGGATACCGGCATGGGCGGGAAGGTTCCTTACGCCCCGGCAGGGGCGCCTTCGAGACCGGGCAGGATCGTGCCCTTGTCCTTGATCTTTTCGACCGGGCGGTTGGCCGGCAGGGGCTCGCTGGGCGTGGGAGCGCTGGGTGCGGAAAGCCCCTTGGGCGGCGGATTGAGGATCCTGCCGTGCTTCACGATCTCCTCCACCTGGGAGCCATCGAGGGTCTCGTACTCCAGCAAAGCGGCGGCGATCTTTTCCACCGTCTCCCGGTGCTCCCCGAGGATTTTTTTGGCCCTCTCATAGGCTCCGTTGACAATCTGGTGCACCTCCTCGTCAATCTCCCGGGCCGTCTGTTCGCTGTAGCCGCGGGACCGGCCGATCTCCCTGCCGAGGAACACGTAGTCCTCGTGGTCACCGTACTCCACCATGCCCATCCGGCCGCTCATCCCCCATTCGCACACCATCTTTTTTGCGTACCAGGTGGCCATCTTGATGTCGCCGCTCGCCCCGCTGGAAATGTCCCCGAGAAACATCTCCTCGGCCACACGCCCGCCCATCGCCACGCAGAGGTCGTCCGTCACCTTGCGCTTGCCGTACCCGTAGCGGTCCTCCGTCGGCAGCATCATCGTGACGCCCAGCGCCGGGCCCCGCGGGATGATGGAAACCTTATGCAGCGGATCGGTGTGCTCCAGGACGATGTTCAGGAGGGCGTGCCCGGCCTCATGATAGGCCGTCAGCTTCTTTTGCTCGTCGCTCATCGCCAGGCTCCTCCGCTCCCGCCCGTAGCGCACCTTGTCCCGGGCCTCCTCCAGGTCCTTCTGGGTGATCGCCTCGGCATCCCGCCGGGCCGCCAGCAGGGCCGCCTCGTTGATGACGTTGGCGAGCTCCGCCCCCGAAAATCCGGGCGTGCTCCGCGCCAGGGTCGACCAGCAGACCTCCGGCGACGCCTTCACCTTCTTCGCGTGCACCTTGAGGATTTCCTCCCGCCCCTTCACGTCGGGCAGGTTGATGTGCACCTCCCGGTCGAAGCGGCCCGGCCGCAACAGCGCCGGATCCAGCACGTCCTTGCGGTTGGTGGCCGCGATGATGATCACCCCCTCGGCCGTGTCGATGCCGTCCATCTCCACCAGCAGGGCGTTGAGCGTCTGCTCCCGTTCGTCATGCCCCCCGCCGAGGCCGTGGCCGCGGCTCCGCCCCACCGCATCAATCTCATCGATGAAAATGAGGCACGGCGCTGTTTTCTTCCCCTGTTCAAACATGTCCCGCACGCGGGAGGCGCCCACGCCCACGAACATCTCTACAAAATCCGATCCGCTGATCCCGTAGAAGGGCACGTCCGCCTCGCCGGCGATCGCCTTGGCCAGCAGGGTCTTGCCGGTTCCCGGAGGTCCCACCATCAAGATGCCCTTGGGAATCCGGCCGCCCAGCTTTTGAAACTTCTTCGGGTCGCGGAGAAACTCGACGATCTCGCTCACCTCGTCCTTGGCCTCCTCGATCCCGGCCACATCGGCAAAGGTCACCTTGTTCTTGTCCTTGGAAAGGATGCGGGCCTTGCTCTTGCCGAAGCTGAAGGCCGACTTTCCGGCCATCCGGATCTGCTGCCGGAAGAAGAAGTACATGATGAGGATGAAGAGAACGAACGGCAGCGTTCCCGCCAGCGCCTGCCACATCGAGTTGTCGATCACCTTCTGGCTGACGTTGGGGAAACCGTTGGCGGCAAGGAGCTGCTCCAGGTCGCGCTTGAACTCCAGATCCACGGTCACCTTGAAACCGGTCAGCCCCTGCGCATCGGTGCGTACCGCCCTCTTCATGCCCTCGGGAGGGGTGAATTTGCCGGAAAGCCAGCGCACGTTGGCCGCCGGCTCGACATTCAGCGTCACCTCCTTGACCCGCCCTTCCTTCAGGTAGCCTTCAAATTCCGCGAAGCTTAGTTCCCGCGTCGAGGCGGCCGTCTGGCTCTGATGGGCGTAAAAGGCGAGCAACAGCAGGGACGCCATCCCCAGGAACAAAACCACCCCGCGCCAGTTCGGGCCGTCGCCCTTGCCGGGATCGGTCCGGCGCATCGGCGGCCGGGGAAGCTTGGGAGGCTTCTTGTTCGGGTTGCGGGGATTGGCCATTTCGAAGTGTTAACCTATCACCGCGAATTACCTTTAGCAATCAGACCCATTTTCTTGAGACAGAACAACTTGTTGCCGCTCCTGCGAACCACGGCTCCTTGGCGCAGTTGCCACGCCGCCGTGAATCCGCCGGAAATCAACCTGCGGACCCCCTCCACTTCCGCAAAATTCGGCCCCGCATGGCCTTGTTCCGCCAGCCAGATCCGGATGGCCCGGCGCTGCCACGCCGCCGGTTTTTTTCTCCACACCCGCGTGTCGGGATTTTTGGGAACGGCCCCAATCTCCCGGCTCCAGTAATCGGTCTCCCCCGAAAGAATCTCCGCCGTCCTCGCCAACGCTCCCCGCACATCCCTCCCGTAGATTTTGGAAAGGTAGGGGAACACCTTCTTCCGGATCCGCACCCGCCAGCTTTTTTCATCCTGATTGGTCGCATCTTCACGCCAGGTCAAACCCGCCTCCCGCGCCGCCCGCCGAATCTCCTCACGGGAAAATCCCAGCAACGGCCGCAACAGACGGTAGGAGTTCCTGGGGGAAATTTCGCCCATTCCCGACAACCCCTCCGGCCCCGCCCCCCGCAAAAGCTGCATCAGCACCGTCTCGGCCTGATCGTCCGCCTGGTGGGCCAGCCAAAGCTGGTTCCGCTTTCCGGAGCGCATCGCCTTTTCAAAAAACTTCCACCTCTCCTCGCGGGCCTCCCCCTCCCCGGTCCGACCCGCCCTCGCGGCACGGCCCAGCACCACCCTCAGGTTTCTCTTTTTTCCCCACGCCTTCACCCAGCGGGCGTCCGCCTCCGCGTTTCTTCCCCGCCAACGGTGGTTGAAATGCAGCAGCACCGGTTTGGCCCCCAGCCGGTGCAGGGCCTCGGCCAGTACCACGCTGTCCGCCCCCCCGGAAAGACCCACCGCGCTCCGCGCGCCCGGGCCAAGGTGCCGGCGGACCGCCTGCAACACCGCCGCCCACCGGACCTTGCGAAACTCGCCTTTGTCCCCCATCCTTGCCGATTCCATGGGACGTTCCCGCTTTCTTCTCCTCATCGGGGTCATTCTGCTGGGGAGCAGCCTGCTCGCCAACCTCCTCTTCCTGCTGGGCAGGGAGTCCGTTTTCGGCCGGACTCACTTCGTCCACCCGGCCCCGTCGTTCGAGGAGGAACTGGTCGAGGGGGATGACTCCCAGAAAAAACGCATCGCCAAGATCGATCTCTTCGGCCTGATCGCCCAGGAGGTCCCCGGCGAAATCGGCGGCAGCATGGTGGAGGATCTTGTCCTCCAGATCCGGCAGGCCGCCGACGACCAGTCCGTCGCCGCCCTGGTGGTCCACATCGACAGTCCCGGCGGCGAGGTCATCGCCAGTGACATCCTCTACCGCGAACTCGCCACCACCCGGGAGGAAAAACCGGTCATCGTCTACCTGGACTCCGTGGCCGCCTCGGGCGGGTACTACACCGCCGTGGGCGGATCCCACCTCGTGGCCCACGAACTTTGCATCACCGGCAGCATCGGGGTGATCATGCAAACCCTCAACTTCGAGGGCCTCTCCAAGATCGTCGGCGTCTCCGCCCTCACCTTCAAAAGCGGGGCCCTCAAGGA
>DFCD01000171.1:1383-3700 GCA_002366885.1 Verrucomicrobia bacterium UBA3063 | reverse complement strand
CAACTCCCCGGGGAGCTTGCCGACGGCAGGATTGTTTCAGGAAAAAAGGCCCTCGAACTCAAGCTGATCGACGCCACCGGATACCTGGACGAGGCCTACGCCCAGGCCCGCGAGGCCGCCCACCTTCCCGAGGATGCTCCCATCATCCGCTACGTTGCCCCCTTTCACTGGAGCCGCCTGTTCCGCTTCCTCGGCCAGAAGCAGGAGGGCGGAGTCAGGGTTCAACTCAACCTTTTCCCCGAATCTTTCCGCCTCCAATCCGGAAAACTGTACTACCTCTCCACACATCTTTTCTCCCGCCGCTGATCCCCCGAAAAGGCGTATCCGCCCTTTTCCCCTCATGGTTCCCGTCCTTTCTTGGCACTGAGCCCGCGCTTTTCCGGCGCTACTTCGGGTTCGCCAAGGCCTCGATTCGCAGGGTTTTGGCCTCCACCGTCCGGAGGTTGCCTCCCCCCTCCCGGACAATCGCCCGAAGCAGACTGGTCTCCGCGGGACGTGCCTGGGCGGTCAGATACTGGACCACGTGGATGACCGCGGGGTTTGTCTGGCTTTGCCGGGATTCGCGGATCAGGGAAACCATTTCTGTTTCTGTCATTTTTCCCGTCCCCGTTGGACCACCCCGGTTGGCCTCCCCGTCCGTCAAAAGGAGGATCACCGTCGGGTCGAACCGGAAAGCCAGCTTCAGACCGGTGTCCAGGCGGGTTCCGGGGCCCTCCATCAGCTTGGCTTCACCCCGGCGTTCGCGAATCGTTACTGCCGGCTCTTCTTCGATGTCCGTGATCCATCGGCACGCCCGCTTTCTGAACCCATCCCCCAACGGCATCATCCTGTCCTGGAAGGCAACCGCTCCCCCCTCATAGAGGACCACATTCAGAAAAGACGAGCCGCTCAGCCCGAGAATCAGGCCGACCGCCTCTTTTTTGATCACCCCATAATCAAACTTGTGCCGGTCCCCGCCCCTTCTCCTCTCAAACATGGAGTTGGAGGTGTCCAGAAGCAGAACGACCCGGGAAGCTTCCGGCTCCACCGAGATGCCGAAAAAAGACGGGCCGGAACCCGCTTTTGCGGACAGGCCAGCCGGATCAGCCCGAACGGTGCCGGCTCCCGAACCGATGTCGGTCAACGCGGGGCGATGGGCGGAGTTCCCGGCAACGAGGCCATCCGGCACCCGGGTAAGCGTCACTGCCTCCAAAGGGGACCCCGTCTCCTCCGGGGCGGAGGAAACCGAGCTGTCGTGGGCGAGCGGATCAGCCGGAGCCATTTCCAGCGGGACCGGCTCATCCTCGGCCAGAGGAGCGACCTCTTCCGCGGGCGCCTCCGACTGGACCCCCTCCGCGACAAACGGAACGTGCGAAATTCCTTTCCGGAAAAGCGCCCGCCCTCCGAAGACCAGCAGAAGGACAAGATGGATCGCGAGGGAAACCATCAGGATGAGCATCCAGGAACCCCTCTTCGGGCCGGATCCGTTTCCAGGATTTCCTAAGGATGGGGACATCTTCATTTCCAAACCGGCTTCGGCGAAAATCATTCCGCCCGCCCGTCCCGGAAACAAGTTCGGATACCGGTCCCACCCGAGCCCAACATCACCCCCTCCGGCCACAAATCATGGACTCGCCTTCGCGTCCCGCCCGAAATATAAAGATTCTTGCTTGGACGCTTAGCTTAGCGGTAGAGCGCCTGCTTCACACGCAGGAGGTCACTGGTTCGAACCCAGTAGCGTCCAATCAATATCCCATCACCCGCAACCCCGGTACCCTCGCCATCGCCTCCACATTCCTCGTTAACAGCGCCGCCCCGCGAACCAAGGCGGTACAGGCGATCCAGAGATCGTTACTCCCCACCAAGCGACCTTGCTGCCGCAACCCACGCACCACCCGTCCATAAATCTCCGCCACCTCCTCCCCCACCGGCCAGACGGAAAACCTTCCCCTCAGCTCCGGAACGATCGGATGACTCCGTTCCCGCAATCCTTCGAGAAACTCCCCCCAGGCCACCGCACTGATCCCCGCTTCCTCCTCCCCGTTGTCCCGGATCCACTGAGCTGAGCGGCCAGGCCGGCACGACTCCATCTCGCGCTGCAAATCGATCAAAAACGTCGTGTCCAGACAGGTTACGTCGACAACTCCGCGGGCCGGTCCTCCTTCTGCGCCCGCTCCCAAACGTCAGATGCATCCGCCGGCAGGGGATGCTTCCTCAGCGTCTCGCCCAAGCGACTTAAAAATTCCTGCGGCGTGGCTTTCTTCCCGCCACCCGGTAAAGGCACCTTTTCCAAAAGCCCCGTAAACGAAACCCCCTCCCGATCCTTGGCCTTTTTCAG
>DFCD01000171.1:525-1320 GCA_002366885.1 Verrucomicrobia bacterium UBA3063 | reverse complement strand
TGATCCCGAGAGTCGGTCCGCCACCACCGCGATCACCAGGTCCCCCAGGACGTTCACGCAGGTCCGGCACATGTCGAGAAACCGGTCCACACCCAGGATCAGGGCGATCCCGACTCCGGTCTTCATCGGATCGACCCCCAGCGAGGCCAAAATCGCCGCGATAATCGGCAGGGTTCCACCGGGAACCCCCGCCGTGCCCAGGCTCCCGATCACACACCAGCCCGCCACCACCGCCTGCTGCCAAAGATCCAGATCCACGCCGGCACTCTGCGCCAGAAACAGCACGGTCACGCCCTCGTACAGCGCCAGGCCGTTCTGGTTGGCACTGGCCCCGGCAGTCAGCACAAAACGGGACACCTGCGGCCGCAACCCCAGGGGGCCCTCCGCCGCCCGGATCGAAACCGGCAAGGTCGCGTTGCTGGAGGCGGTGGCAAAGGCCGTCGACATCGGCTCCCGCACCCCGTGCCAGAACCTTTTCAGGTCGTAGTCTGTGAATCCCCTCACCACCGCCGGATAAACCCCGAACGCCTGCAGCGCCAACGCCAACACCACCGCCGCCACAAAAACGGCCAAATAACCAAGCAGGCCCGGTCCCGTGCGAAAAAAAGACATGCAGGTCAGGCAAAAGACAGCCCAGGGCGCCCAGACAATCAACGCATCGATCACTTTCGTGCACAACCGGAATACCTTGTCCGAACTTGCCTGGAGCGGCCCGGAAAGGTTTTTCGGAACCAACATCAGGACCACCCCCCAGCCGACCGCCACCAGCAGGAGAATCAGCATCATCTTCGCCGA
>DFCD01000171.1:0-431 GCA_002366885.1 Verrucomicrobia bacterium UBA3063 | reverse complement strand
ACCGGAGCTTTTCCGGGTTTCCAGACATTCACCAAGCCCAGGGCCACCACCACGCTGAGGGAACTCAGCAACAGGGTCATCGCCAACGCGATCAGGGCCGTCCTGCCGAGATGGAAGAGGCTCCCAGCCGAGGCAACGCCCAGCGGCAACGCCGTAAGCAGGACAGGAATGACGAGGAGAAAAAGAATCCGGAGAAAAAGATCACCCCACGGCTCGATCCATGCCTGCAGAAACGGAGCCGCCCCGGGAGCCCACGCCCGCAACCCCAGCCCCGTCACCACCCCCGCCAGCAACCCGGCCAAGACCCACCACGGGGAACGCGCTTTCATAAGGACACGATAACAGGATTTTCGTCCATTTGGTAGGGACGGATACCCTTATCCGTCCATGTGGATACTTCAACGTTCGGGCTTAGGTAGGGCGGGCAGTCC
>DFCD01000152.1:2665-4319 GCA_002366885.1 Verrucomicrobia bacterium UBA3063 | reverse complement strand
AAGGAGCTGGATCTGTTCCTGATCGACGACGAGGTGGGGCCGGGGCTGGTGATGTGGACGCCGAACGGGGCGATCGTGCGACAGGAAATGCAGAAGTTCCTTTCCGAGGAGTTAGGCAAGCGCGGCTACGAGCAGGTGTTCACGCCGCATATCGGCCGGCTCGGGCTGTACCGGACGTCGGGCCATTTTCCGTACTACCGGGAGTCTCAGTACCCGCCGTTGGTGGACGGGGAGACGCTGGAGAAGATGGCGAAGGAGAATTGCAGCTGCGCGGATCTGAGCAACCGGATCAGCAAGGGGGAGATTGAAGGATATCTGCTGAAGCCGATGAATTGCCCGATGCACATCCGGATTTACGCCTCGAGACCGAGGTCGTACCGGGATCTGCCGGTGCGGTTGGCGGAGTTCGGCACCGTGTACCGGTGGGAGCAGTCGGGAGAGTTGAACGGAATGACCCGGGTGAGGGGATTCACCCAGGACGACGCGCATATTTTCTGCACCGAGGAACAGGTGGCGAAAGAGGTGGAAGGCTGTCTCGAGATGGTGCGACTGGTGTTGGACACGCTCGGGATCAATGAATTCCGGGTGAGGGTGGGGCTGAGGGATCCGGGTTCCGACAAGTATGTGGGGGCGAAGGAGCTGTGGGACAAGGCCGAGAAGGCGGTGAAGGAGGCGGCGAAGAAGCTGGGGGTGAAGACGAGCGAGGAGCCGGGGGAAGCGGCGTTTTACGGGCCAAAGATCGATTTTGTGGTGAAGGATGTGATTGGGCGGGAGTGGCAGTTGGGGACGGTGCAGGTGGATTACAATTTGCCGGAGCGGTTTGGCCTAACCTACACGGGGGCGGATAACGCCAAGCATCGCCCGGTGATGATTCATCGGGCTCCGTTCGGATCGNNGGGGCGTTCCCGGTCTGGCTGGCGCCAGAGCAGGCCCGGTTTCTTCCGGTGAACGAGCAGATGATCCCCTATGCGGAGAAGTTGGCGGCGGAGTTTAAGGCGGCCGGCTTGAGGGTTTCAGTGGATGCCAAGGGGGATAAGTTGGGCGCCCAGATTCGCCGCGGGCAGTTGGAGAAGGTTCCATTCCTCCTCGTGTGTGGAAACCGAGAGGCTGAGGCTGGACAGGTAGCGGTGCGCAGTCGGGAAAAGGGGGATGAAGGGGCGCAGGACGCCGCCGCGGTGAAAGAGAGGATTGTGGAGTTGGCAAAGACGAGAAAGTAGGCGATGCGGACTTTGCGCTTGGTAGGGACCGACCTCCGGGTGGTCCGTATTCAACGCGGTCCGCCGGGACGTCGGACCCTACCTAATTTTTCCACCTATCCCTTTCCACGTCATGCCTCCGGCATGACAAACAAAACGGTGGCGTATGAACGGAGGGGGCCTATTATTAGAGTTACTTAAGTGAGCGCCCGCGAATTTGCCGCGAATCCGCCGGGAACCTGGGGTCCCATCCCCCTGGAGCAGTGGAACGACCCTGCGTGGCAACTCCGGAGCCGGATTCATACCCTGGAGCAGCTCGAGGCCCGGCTTTCCTTAACCTCGGAAGAGCGCTCCGGAACGATACTTGCCGGAAAAAAATTAGCCCTTGGGATCACACCCCATTTCTTCAATCTGATCGATCGGGAAGACCCGGAGTGCCCAATCCGGCGGCAGGTGGT
>DFCD01000152.1:1886-2644 GCA_002366885.1 Verrucomicrobia bacterium UBA3063 | reverse complement strand
GAGGATTCCCACATGCCGGTTCCGGGACTGGTGCACCGGTATCCGGATCGGGTCCTGCTCTTGGTCACCGACCGCTGTGCCTCCTACTGTCGCTACTGCACCCGTAGCCGGGTGGTCAGTGGGGCAGGGGAGCAGGAGCTTTCCGTGGATCTAGAGGGGGCCTACTCCTACCTAGAAAAACACCCCGAAGTCCGGGATGTACTTCTGTCCGGCGGGGATCCTCTGCTCTTATCCGATGCCAAACTGGATTCGATCCTGACTCGCCTTAGAAAAATTCCCTCCATTGAGTTTGTCCGGATCGGCTCGCGCATCCCCATCTTTCTGCCCCAGCGAATCACGCCCGCGTTGGTGAACCTGCTAAAAAAACACCACCCGCTTTTTATCAGTGTCCACACCAACCACCCGAGGGAGCTCACGGCGGAGGTGAAGGTGGCCCTGGAGCGTTTGGCGGACGCTGGCATTCCCTTGGGCAACCAGAGCGTACTTTTGCGCGGGGTGAACGACCGGGTGGAGACTCTGAAGGAGCTCTTCCACAAACTGCTCCTTTGCCGGGTGCGGCCTTATTATCTCTACCAGTGTGATCTCATCACAGGATCGGCCCATCTGCGCACCACCATCCGAGAGGGGCAGGAGATCATGGAGCAGTTGCGGGGCCACACCACCGGCTACGCGGTACCGACCTATGTCGTGGATGGACCTGGTGGAGGCGGAAAAATCCCGATCGGACCCAGCTACATCGTGGGCATGGCGGACGACCG
>DFCD01000152.1:0-1804 GCA_002366885.1 Verrucomicrobia bacterium UBA3063 | reverse complement strand
CCGGGAGGAAGGTCTGCCGCCGCGGCTGGGCATCCCTGGATTCTGTCCAACGAGATTGCCAAAGGTGCCGGTAGAGAACGCGATGGCCAACCGGTGGTTGCGCGGGGCCCGGGCGGAGAGCTGCTGGGAACCGGATTTTATCGCGATGGCGCAAGGATCGCCTGGCGCCGTTTTCGTAGCGATATTGGCGATTTCGACGCTACCTGGCTCCGTTCTTCTCTGGCAAAGGCCTTGGTTCGACGACCGAATCAAGCGGCGCGAAGGCTAATCTGGTCCGAGGCAGATGCTTTTCCCGGGCTGGTCTTGGATCAATATGGCAGGCACCTGGTGGCCCAGGTGACCACGCTCGGAATGGAGAAGCACTGGAAACTGGTGGAGGAGGAAATTCAGAAACAGCTGCGGCCTGAGGGGATTTGGCTCCGGCGGGACGCACCAGGGAGAAAGATGGAGGGGTTGGACAACCTGGAACCCGTTTCCATCGGGAATGTGCCATCCGAACCGTTACGGGTGGAGATCGGAGGCTTGGAAGTACCTGTCGACCTCCAGGGCGGACAAAAAACCGGAACTTATTTGGACCAACAGGAAAATTACGGAAAAGTGGCCGCTCTGGCGAAGGGGAGGCGCATGCTGGACCTATTCTGCCATACCGGGGGTTTTTCCCTTCGGGCCACCAAAGCCGGGGCGGCCCAGGTGACGGCCTTAGACCAATCGGAACCGAGTCTTCGGTTAGGACGCCAAGCCGCAGAATGGCATGGGCTTGCCCTCAGGTGGGTGAAGAATGATGCTTTCCGCTTTCTCCGGGGGGCACGAAAAGGGGAGTACGATCTTGTGGTGCTGGATCCTCCGGGCCTGGTCAAAGGGAAGTCGGGATTGGAGGCGGGACTTGCGGCGCTAGGGGAACTGCACCGCCAGGCTTTCCGGGTTCTTCCCGAAGGGGGACTTTTGGCGACTTTTTCCTGCTCGCACCGCGTGGGAAGCAGGGAATTGTTGGAAGTGGTGAAAAGGTCGGCACAGGATGCAGGGCGGAGAGTGTTCCGACGGGAAATTCTCACCCAGGCCTCCGACCATCCGGTGGATGTTGCTTTTCCGGAAAGCGAGTATCTGACCGGCTTTCTGTTGGAAACAATATGATCCGGTGGGTCTTCGCCCTCTTGCTTGTTGCAGGACCATGTTTTTGCACGGAGTTGCCACAACCAAAAAATTGCGACGGGAAAACGACCGACCTCCATCCCAAGGGAAAAATCACCGTGGTGATGGCGAGCAGTCAACCGTTGGCGGAGAAGACGCGGGAGTTTGGAAGGGCGATGTATCCGTGGCAGGGGTTAGAGGACTTCCGGGTGATAGTTGTGGTGGATCTGAGGAAATCTCTTGGAACCCTCTTCAAGGGATGGACCGTTGGCAAGATGAAGGCGGATCTGGATGAGGAAGCATGGACCCTGCAGCCATGGTTCCGGAATCGCGGAAACACCAACAACCCACGACCCTACCTGTGTGCCGTTCCTGATTTTGACGGAAAGACTACGGAAGCTCTTGGTTGGGGCGGAAACCATGAAATCATGAAGGTGGCCATTTTTGGCAAGGATGGGGAGTTGCTTTGGTCCGATCAGGACGCAAAAAACCCCTCTTCGCTGTCCTCGAAACTCCGGGAACAACTCGGGCCTCCCGCACCCACCCCGCCCAGCATCGAGCCACGGCAAAGCAGGATCCTGCGAAGACCCCAATGAACAGGGTGGAGGGAGTTTTTTGTGCAGGAGTGGATCACCACGCCACCCCCCTGGCCATGCGGGAACGACTGGTTTCCCTG
>DFCD01000006.1 GCA_002366885.1 Verrucomicrobia bacterium UBA3063 | reverse complement strand
GCGGTGGTGGAAAATCCCCCCAGGCTGGTTTTCGACAGGGTCAGGGTGGGGGGGGAAGTCACGGTGAAAGTTTCCGCGCTGGTATCGCTCCCATTGGTGCTGCTGGTGACCGAGATCGTCCCCGTGGTCGCGGAGGTCGGTACCGTGGCCGTGATCTGGGTTCCCCCGCCCGTCACGCTCGCCGTGGCGGTCACCCCGTTGAATTTGACCACGGGGGTGGTTCCAAAGTTGTAGCCGGAAATCGTCACCGTGGACCCCGCCGTGCCCGAAATGGGACTGACCGCACTGATCACCGTCGGGGTATTCGGACCGGATCCGGTGTCCTTCACTTTCCTCAGATATCGTGCGACCGATGTGGGAAGGGAACTGAAGAATTGAAATCCCGTGTTCGCTTCAATTTGCTCCACCGTCGTAATATAGCTGGCCCAACTCGAGCCCACGGTTGCCGTGTTCGGGGTAAGGATCGCAATCACCCGGCAGGCGGTATTCACCTTGCTGGGCGCCGTGGCGGTGCCTGACGGCGCGACCACCACCACCTTCCAAACCGACCCGGGCAACTTCATCCCGTTCGAAATCGTGGTCGTACCAAAATCACCCGGGCCGCAGAGGATCAAAACCTCACTCCCCCCCGAGGCCAGGCTGCGGCAATAGGTTTCAAACGTGGCCCACAGCCCCTGGTTGTTCTGGGAAGTTTGCGGAATCATATTACTCATAAAGAAGGTGGCATCGTTGTCGGCGACGGTCGCCGTCCTGTCTGCCGAGGGGCACATGTGACCACGATCCAGCCCTGTTCCAAAGGATGAACTCCCGATTTGGGTGAACCCGGCGGGCAGGTTGGTGTCTGCCCGGTACGTATCTTGTCGACCCGAACTCCCGGAATCGCTTGAAGTGTAACTCCAACTGACCCAGTTGGCCTGGTGGGTCGTATCATTGTAATCCATGGCGTACTGGCTTCGCTGAATCAAATAGTGGGTATGGTTGGATGGATCGGCAGACGCAACGGTCGGATTTCCCAACTGCATCTGATAGTCCACCCCCAACCTGGCCCAGGAAACTTGAGGCCCCCCAACCGACAAAAGCACTGAAAATAGAACCACAAAGCGACCCTTGGCGCACAAAGCGCAACGGTCACTCATACGGAGGAGGAAGCTCCGGATAAAAAGCATCTATCTATATCTTAGCACAAAAGAGGCAAAAAAACTCCCCCTTTCGGATAAGAAATTCAGCCATTTTCTGCTGCCCAGTGATGCGGACGACCCAGACAAGTCTGGGTCATCCCTCCTCCCTTAAAAGAGAAAGGGCCCCGATGAAAGTCGGGGCCCTTCTTAAACCTCATTTGATACCAATTACTGTGCTTGGACGCCCTCGAGTTTGAGGAACTTCTTGGCACCACTGACCGGCACACTGGCAGTCCGCTGTTGGACGCTCACTCCGTTGACCGTGGCCGGCGCTCCCACCGCAACATCGGTAACCCCGTCTGTGCTCCAGCCGCCTGCACCTGCGCCCAGATCCACACTCGTTTTTGCCGTCACCGTCAACCCCAAGGTGTTCTGCCGCACGTAGTAAGTCAGGACCAGGTTTCCACCCGTGATGGCACTTGTTGGCTTCAAGCTGGAAGTCAGCGCCCCGGGGGCTGTCGCCCCATACACATAATCCCAGAATGCCGCATCGGAAGGTGCCCCAACGCCCAGCCAACTGCTGTAGGTCGTGCCTAAGGGTCCAGCGACTCGCACAGTTCTTGTTACCGCAATTGCCGCATTCCCCGCCGCATCGATTGCGTTGTAGGTGATTGTGTAGTCACCCGCTACAGCCGTATTTACCGTTCCCGTTCCATTAATCGTCCTATCGGCATCCACGTTGTCGGTCACCGTTGCACCTGGATCGGCATACGTTCCCCCATTGGCAATCAGTAGCGGATTTGCCCCGATCAGAGTAATGACCGGTTTTGTGGTATCTGGCGCGGGAGCTGTTTCATTCTCTAATATTGTCACCGTCGCGGTCCCAGGACTTAGCGGATTGCTAATCGCACGATCCGTGACTGTAAGCTCCACGTTTACATCTCCGCCATAGACCAAATTATCGATCGCCTCAATCGTCAGGGTCGTGGAGTCAATCCCGTCTGCCAGTGTGAAGGAGTAAGGCAACTGCTGTGCGACTCCTCCTTCCAACACCTGAATTTTTCCAAGTGTGCCAGCCGATAGAACTCCCGAGACCGACCCCACCGATCCACCCGTTCTTGAAATGGTTAGAGTCGTTGAGGTAAATGATCCCCCTTCACGAATCTGCGTATTGCCCAGCTCCAATCTGAACCCAGGAGCATCCTCAATATCCGCCTGATCCCTAGGCTGAATCTGCCCCCCGCCCGTATAAGGCGCGGCGGCCACAAACTGGCCGTAAATGCCCGTAATCGCCGCCGGATAGATCGGCTCGTTCGTCGCCGTGCTTCCCACGTTCAGCCGCGCCGTCAGGTTGGTGCCCCCGGCTTGAAGGATCACATTCGCACCAGTGTAGGTTACAGTATTGTTGGAGTTTGTTGTGGAATTCAGAGCCCATGCCCCACCGTTGGTCGCCTTGGTCAGCCCGGTCACCCGCACCAGACTTCCCTCGTACGCCTCGTGCGCGGCCGTCAACTGCCCAATCGTCAAGGTCACCGGCGCAGGCGCGTTGCTGGCCACCCCCAGTCGAACCA
>DFCD01000029.1:277-2906 GCA_002366885.1 Verrucomicrobia bacterium UBA3063 | reverse complement strand
CCCAACCGTTGGCGGAGGTGAAGCCTCCACTGCTCAGGCCAAGCCCCGCCCCAAGGTCAGGAAGTTTTCCCATCCCCTCTTTCATCGCGCCAGTATCGGAACGCCCGCCTTTTGGGTCAATCGGTCAGTTTGGGACACAAAATGGCCCCATTTTCCTGTTTTTCTTCCACTGCCAACCAGGCGGAACTGGCGACTGCGTCAGGTGATGTTGAATATTTTTCCTAGTGGAACCTAATTCCTTGGGCGTCCTGCGTAACCGTGCAGATTTCGATCAAAATCCAGACGGACAGGGCAAGAAGGGGGAGAAGAAGCCAACCAATAAACAGGGTAATAAGCAACTGGGCCACTGCTTTGCCGGTGTACCCAGCATAAAAATTATGGATACCAAACCATCCCAAAAAAAGGCCGAGCAGAACGTAGGCCATCCGGCTTTTGGAAACCTGCCAAGCGGGATGAGGCAAGGAGGCTGTCGGGCGCGGCATCGAAGGAAACTCTCCCGAGCTTCCGGTAGGAGAGCCACACCCTGGACAAATCACCGAGGAGACCATCACCGGTTGCGCACAGAATCGGCAGAAAACGCTTTTGGCTGCCGGCGGCTGAGCTTGCGGGGGCGGAGGTCGGCTCCACTCCGGCGTTTTGCCTGGGTCCGGGGGCGGTGGAGGCGGGAGAAACGGAGGGACCTGACGGGATTCCGGCAAGGATGGTCTTGTTTGCTCCGGGAGAATTTCCTGAAGGGTGACCCGCCGCCCGTCGGTCTCGACCACGTCAAAAAGCCCCACCTCCCCGGAATCCAGCTGCCTCTGGATTTCCTCCAGCGTGAAAGGGCCTTTCCGCTCGCCCCGGATCACCAGGTGCATTTTTTTCATCGGTTCGGATAAAGTAGGGCGGCCGGCACGGGAAGATATTCCCGAACCAAGCCTTCCGCAGCGGCCTCGTCAACCCCGCTTTTTTTCCGGGCATCCAGGACAATCTGGGCGGGATCCCTCCGCAGCCGGTAAACCGGCGTGTAGGGGCGCAGGCCGTCCCTTTTTCCCCGGACCAGTTGCAAGCCGCCATCCGGCTGGGACGGGGGCAGAAGATGGACGGCCCCGGCCTCCTCCCCCGCGGGGAAAAGACCGTCCGCGCCGACATGCCCGACAAAAACGATCTCCGTTCCCGCCCCCCCGGCGGCCACCGCCTGCAGGAAGGCCGCCTGGGCTTCGGCGTTTGCCCGGCTGCCGGCAACAAGCTGGCTCCAAAGGGACTTGGCGGCAGGATCCTCCGCGGAGGAGAGCCAGAGATTCTCTTCTACCGGGGCCGCTTCAGCGGCTCTCACCAAAATCTCCTGGAGCCAGGGCAGAAATCTGAGGTCGTGGATTTCGGGACGCAGGGAACAAAGCTCGTGTAGCTTCTGGATTAGGAACAATTTGCCGCTGGCGGGCGCAGAAATGTCCTTAAGGATGCGGTCCGCGATCATCACCGCGGAGAGCCGGTTGGCCAGGGCGCCCCCTTCCGCGAACCGTTCGCAAAAAAGTTTCATTTTTGAGTCGCCGAAAAGGCGGCTGAGCGCCTCCTCCTCGGGATAGGGTGGGTTTTGCTCGCTAGAGGAAAGATAAACGTTGGTGAGCCTTTCGAACTCACCCTTACGCTCGTTCCAAAGCCTGCACCGCCGCGCAAAAAGCTCTCCCTTGGGATTGGGATAGGTTTCCTCGATCTTTCCTTGGGAGAACACCGTTTTCAAAGCCCTGCTCCTTTCGTCGGGGAGCCGATAGACGTAGACCGGGCTCGCCAAGCCGGCCACCTCCAGGAGCTTGCCGGCAGCCTCCTCTTCCTTAGGCAGGACTTCACCGACCGGCGGAAGAACCAGGGGCAAATCCAGTCGGGCACCCGACTGGGAAGAGATCCGGGGAGACCAAAGGACCCCCTTCCAGCTACTCGCTCCCCCCGCCCAGGCCAACACGGCCTTCATCGAGGCCTTTTCCTCGGCGGGGATTTCCGGCTGGGCCATCAGCTTTTCCAGCGCCGCCAGATACTTTTTCTCATCCTTTTTGCCGGAGGCCTCCTCCAGTTCCTTGCGCAGGCCCTGCAGTTCCTTGGCCACCGCCAACTTCCTTTCCACCTGGACCTTCAACTCAGGCAACTGTCCAACCAGGGTTTCACTGGGCCGGATTTCCTGGGGGGATAGCCCCATTTCCGCCTGCAGATCGCCCAACCGCCCCCGCAAAAGCTCCAGGCGCTCCGCGGCCACCGCAAAATGAAGCGGGATCTGCGGGAGCACCTCGCGCACCTCCTTGACCAAAGCCTCCACCCGCGCCGTGCTGCGCGCTTTTTGCTCCCCGGCTTTTCCCAACCAGCCTTTTTCCAGGCCCGCTTTTTTTTCCTCCAGCTCCTTGCGGTGCTCGACCATCAGCTCCTTCAGCCCACCGGTGATTCCCCGGAACTCCTCCGCCTCCTCCCTCCAGGATCGTGGGTCGCGGCCCAGACGCTCCTCCAAAGTGCGGATCCGTGTCTCCAGCTCCTTGCGCAGATTTGCGGCCCTCTCCATCTCCGCCAGCAGCCTCGCCCGGTTGTGCTGGGTGGCCGCCGATTCCCCCGGGCGCGCCGACGGCATGCCCTGCAGGTAGTTCTCGATCTCGGCGATGCTTTTTTC
>DFCD01000029.1:0-166 GCA_002366885.1 Verrucomicrobia bacterium UBA3063 | reverse complement strand
AAGGCCGCCACCACCACGGCAACCAGGGATCCCAGCACCAGCCTTTGCCGGAGGATCTGGGCCTTTTCCTCGGCCAGGAGAAGTTTCTCCACACGGAGGCGTTTTCCTTCCAGTTTTTCGCTCCACCCGTGTCGCAACTCCTCCGCCAGCCGCCGGAACTGGCGGA
>DFCD01000028.1:1373-9223 GCA_002366885.1 Verrucomicrobia bacterium UBA3063 | reverse complement strand
TCGGTTCAAATCCGACAGCCGGCTCCCCATGCTCACCGCTCTTGGTCATCCAAACGGGAAACCCTAATGGGGGGGAGGGCTGATAAATTAATCTGTCGATAGACAAAAAATTTTAGTCAGCCTATAGAAAGTGGTAATGGCCGGTAATGGTAACTTCCCTGCGGTCTGTATTGCCTTCGCAATGCCCGTTCTTGCTTGTCTTGGCGGCTGTGTGACTCCAGTTAATCACGCAACTCCCAGTGGAAGAGTTGAGGTGACTGTTCAGGGTAAGGTCGGAAAAGAATTGAGGGCAGAAATTTCCAACATGATGTTGAACACCGGGTATAATGTGAAAAACTCATCCGAGAGCCTGATGGTTTTTGAGAAGCCTGTCCAAAACGTGCTGGCTGCCGTGCTCTACGGAAGCCAATACGACTCCTCACCCGCTGCACGCGTTTCCTACAGTATTGTGGAAACGGATTATCTCACCCGGGTGGTTGCCTCCTTTGCTGTGGTGACCAACCCTGGCTCCGCTTTCGAGCGTGTCACACCCATGGACAACAACCCGGACACACGGGGTTTCCAGATGCGACTTGACGAAATGAAGGCCTTTTTGGAGTCGCGGGGCAAATAGCCGGTCGGGTTAGCTTCTAAATTCCTGCAAGGTAACACCCGGAGGCGGTTTTCTGCGTTCCGTTGGGTCCTTGTATTTCCGCTCATTCCTTCGGCATAATTTTCGGGACAAGAGTCCCGGCCGAAAAAGGAATAACTTCGATTGACAGAGGGTTTTTTTTTCCTTAACACCATTCTATGAAAAATACCCTCCGTGTGACGTTCCTCGCAGCTATCGCTCTGGCCTCTCCCTTGGCCATCGCTGATACCGGTTCCAAGGGCAGCAATGATGCGGTGGCCGATGAGGCCCTCGCGGTGCCGGATATCCTTTTTGCGCGTCCGGCCGGTTTGGTTGGCACCACCCTTGGCTTCACGGCCTTTGTGGTGACCTCGCCCTTCACGGCGATGGCGGAATGCGTCGACGAAGCTTGGGACACCTTGGTGATCACCCCCGGCGAGTGGACCTTCACCCGCAGCCTCGGGGACTTCGGCGACAAATAAGCCGAGAGTTCAGGTTTTGAAAAAGGGCGGCTCGTAAGAGCCGCCCTTTTTTTTGGAAAGAACAGGCTTTTCGTTAACGTGAGAAAATAATCCTAACGAAAAATTTAAAATCGTGCTTGCCCACTATATCCATGATCTGAATCCGTTCCTGATCGAGTTCGGGAAAGGTTGGGGAATCCGGTATTACGGCCTCGCCTATGTGGCCGGATTTCTGGCCTGGTATTACGGGCTCCGTTGGTTCCGGCGCAAGGGATGGTCGATCCTGAATGACCACCAGATCTCGGAACTGCTTTTTTTCACCGTTCTGGGCGTTCTGGTCGGCGGCCGGCTGGGATATTGCCTCCTTTATGATTTTGCGGAGACGATCCGAAATCCGGTCAGTGTCATCGCCTTTTGGAACGGCGGCCTGCGAGGAATGGCCAGCCACGGGGGCATCGCCGGCGCGCTGATGGGATTTTTGCTTTGGGCGAGAAAAAACCGGGTGGACGGCTGGGCCGTGGCGGACAACGCGGCGGTACTGGCCCCGGCGGGAATTTTTCTCGGACGGATCGCCAATTTCATCAACGGGGAGCTCTGGGGGCGTCCCACCGAGTTACCGTGGGCGGTGATCTTTCCGGGTTCCGGAATGCCGATCCCCCGGCATCCCTCGCAGCTCTATGAAGCGTTGGGGGAAGGGTTGATCCTCGGGCTGGTGATGCTATGGCTGAGAGCACAAAAGCCCCGGCCAAGCGGCCGGGTTTCCGGCGCTTTTTTTGTGGTCTATGGGATTATCCGGATCGCGCTGGAATTCTTCCGGGAACCGGATTTGGGGGATCCTTTGTGGGCGGGGTTCAGCCGGGGCCAGTGGTTCTCTTTTGGACTTTGCCTCGTTGGGGCGGGGATTTGGTGGTCCAGGGGAAAAGGCGTGAAGGAGTTGCGGGGGTAAGAGGTTTTTCGTTTACCGTTACGATTACGTTTACGAAAAAAAACGATCAAGGAGCTTTTGGCTTCTGGGGGACGCGAAGGATTTGGCCGGGGATGAGGAAATCAGGGTCGTCCATCGGGTTGATCAAAAGAATGTCCTCCACGCCGACACGATAACGTTTGGCGATCCCACTCAGGGAGTCGCCCTTGCGCACGGTGTAGACAATCGGTTCTGGCTGAACGAGGAAGTCGTTGGTGGAGGTGATCGCCGGATGGGTTGGGGCTGTTTCCTGCGGGACGGGCGCCAGAACGGAGGCCGCCGGGGCTGACGGCGCAGGGGGCAGGTTGGCAAAACCGTAATCAAAAAGCAGCCGGGTATCCTTCCATTTGTTGGCACTTTTCAAGAGCGTGAGGCGCAGTTCCCGCCCCTCCCGGGTTGCGGCAGCGGCAAAGGTGTGGCGGGCCTCGTAGGTCCAGCCGGTTTTGGCAGGCCCCATGCCGGGGTAGACACCCAGGAGCTTGTTATGATTTCGCATTCTCTGGAGACCAATGACGGTGCGGAGGTTGTAAACGGGGGTTTGCGCGATCCGGCGAAGTTCCGGAATGGACAGGAACGTGTTGAACAAAATCATCAGATCCCGCGCGGTGGTTTGCTGGCCGGGGCCGGGAAGTCCGTGGGGATTGCCGAAACGCGTCCGGGTCATGCCCAATGTCCTGGCTTCGGCGTTCATCCCCTCCACAAAGAGGTCGGCGGACCCGGAGGTGGACCGGGCCAGCGCCATGGCGCTGTCGTTGTCCGACCCGATGATGATGGAGCGAAGCAGGTCGGCAATCTCCACCCGTTCGCCCGGGCGGAGCGGAACATGGCTGGGCTCCACGTGGGTATCCTCCTCGCGGACGGTGATGACACCCAGTCCGCCGGTTTTGCGGTAAGCCAGCAGGGCGGTCATCATCTTCACCGTGCTGGCGGGTGGGAAGGTCTCGTCGACGTTTTTGGCGTAAAGTACCTGTCCGGTCAGGGGATCGATCAACAGAGCCGCCCGGGCAAGAAGCTGTTCCTGAACCTGTTCCAGCGTGGGGGGTTTTTCCCGGGGCGCGGGTTGGGCTGCCGGAGCCGTGCAGGCCGTCCAAAGCAACAAAAGGGGTAGAAACCGGATCATCGGATCCGCCACACGTCCGGAAAGCGGGTGAGCCGGCGCCAGCGGTGACCGCCGAGGTGGACGACATCCTCGATGCGGACTCCCCCCAGCCCGGGGATGTAAAGACCGGGCTCGACGGTAAGAACGCAGCCGGCGGGCAGCCTGGGGATCGCGAAGCGGGGTGCCTCGTGGATTTCCAGCCCTAAGCCGTGGCCGACCCCGTGGAAGAATCCAGTCCAGCGGCCCCGCCGAATTTCCGTGGGGTAGCCCCGGCAGCGGAACCAGTCGCGAAGGTCTTCCTGGGCTTTCTGGCCGTTGAGGCCGGGGCGGATTTGGCGAAGAATGCGTTTTTGCCCCTGGACGACGGTGGTGTGGAGGTGGTTGAGGGCTTCGGCCGGGCTTCCTTTCACCACGGTACGGGTGATATCCCCAAAATACCCGGTGTGAGGATCGCGGGGAAAGATGTCGAGGATGATGGCCTGGTGGGCGCGCAGGGGGCCTGATCCGCGTTCATGGGGGTCGCAGGCCTGCGTTCCTCCCGCGACAATTGTGTCCTTGGCAATGGCTCCCGCACGCAGGCAGGTGGACTCCATCTCGATCCGGAGCCGTTCGGAGGTGAGGATAGAACCGTCCCAACGGAGAATTTGGCCTGGCCCGATGCGGCTGGCGCGGAGAACCTCCACGGCCCGCTGCAGACCGGCCTCGGCAGCCCGCAGGGCCCTTCCGATGTGGCGAATTTCGGTTCCGGTTTTCCTGAGGCGTCCGGGGAAAAAGGGCTCGGGCACCGCCTTCAGGCGAATGCCGGCCTTTTGGAGTTCCCGGAAAAGACCGACCGGGAAAGAGGAAGGAATTTCCGCGGAGCGGATTCCATGATTTCGCAGGATGGCGGCAAGAATTCCCGGGTAGGGGGCCCGGGCAAGGCCAAGCCGCTTTTTTTCCTCCTCCAGGTCGAGGCAGGCATCGACGCGGGCGGTACGGCGGGCGCGGTCGATTTCGAGGGGTCCGAGAAGGACCCGGGTTTTTCCGGCCTGTGTTTGAAACCAGGCGAAGTCGTCCGGGACAAAAAGGCTGGTCGCGTAGGTGAGATCGGGAACGCGGTCGGTATTGCCGAAGAGAAGGCGGGCGGTCCGTGGCACGATCAGGAGGATTTGAGGAGGGCTCCGGCAAGAAAACCGGCCAGGAAAAAACCCAACAAGACAAGCGGCAGGCGCAGATCGAATCCGAAAAGGAGAAGATCGAAATGCAGAAAACCCGACTGGCGGGCGATCAGGAGGACCCCGCCGGCGAGAATCGCCAAGGAGACGAACTTTTGCCGGTTCATGGAAGTACTTGGAAGCTAGCATCCCCCGGGTAAGTCTGAGAAATGACAATTTCCACCCGGACGGGGGATGGGGGATCCACCGCCCTAATGTACGGGAGGCGGGTCCCCAAGGACCATCCCCGTGTGGATGCCTACGGATCGGTGGACGAATTGAATGCGTCCTTGGGGTTGGCGCGGGCCATGGCCAAACCGCCGGAAAAGGGTCTGCTGGAGAAGATTCAAGGCGCCTTGGTGGGGTTGATGGGGGAATTGGCGGTGGCGCCGGAAGACCTGCACCGCTACGAGTCCGACGGGTATGCGCGGCTGAGGGAAGAGGATCTGGCGTTGCTGGACCGGAAGATCGAGCAGATGGAAAAAGCGGCTCCGAAAGCGAGCGGGTGGTCGACCCCAGGGGGTTCCACGGCCGGGGCGGCGCTGGATTTGGCGAGGACGGTGTGCCGGCGGGCGGAGAGGGAGGTTTGGAGGCTCGAGAAAGCGCAGGGAAACATCCGCAGCCTGATTCCCCGATACCTCAACCGATTGTCGGATTGTTTGTGGTTGATGGAAAGGGCGACCGAAGCTGGCAAGGGCGGAAGATCTGCCCAAAAGAAAAAGAGATAATCCTTACGGCCCGCCGGGACGTCGGGCCCTGCCCAATTTCAAGCTAGGTAGGGCCTGACCTCCGGGCAGGCCGCCAATTAACCCCGTCCCAAAATATCCCAGGCCGCGGTGGGGCCGAGATAGACGAGCCCGGTGTACATCTGGATGAGATCGGCGCCGGCTTGGCGGCGGGCCTGATAGTGGCCGGGGTTCATGATGCCGCCGACGCCGACGAGAATTTGATCCTTGGTCAAAAGCGGGCGGATGATCTTGGCGACGGCCAAGGCGCGATTCGTGAGGGGACGGCCGCTTAAGCCGCCGGATTCGTGCGGGTCGTCCTTGGAGCGCTGGGAGGTGGTGTTGGTGGCGATGATGCCGGCGAGATGGAACTCCCGGGTAATGGCGACAAGGTCGGGCAGGTAGCGGTCCTCGGTATCAGGCGAGATTTTCAGGAGCATGGGTTTGGGGCCGGAGGTCGAGCGGTTGAAATCCTGAAGGGCGGAGAGGAGCCGCCGGAGATCGTCCGGTTGGGCGAGGTCGCGCAGACCTGCGGTATTGGGGGAGCTGATGTTGATGACAAAAAAATCACCCAGGGCATGGAGAATTTTCAGGGAACCGAGATAATCGGAAGGGGCGTCCGGAAGCGGGGTGACCTTGGATTTGCCGAGGTTGATGCCGATGGGAAAATCGTAGACGGCCTGGCGGGTGCGCAACCGGCGCAACCGGGAGGCAAAGGCCTTGGCCCCGATATTGGGAAAGCCCAGCCGGTTCACCAGCGCCCGCTCGCTGGGATAGCGAAAGACGCGCGGCCGGGGATTGCCCGGCTGGGGGTGGTAGGTCACGGTTCCCAACTCGGCAAAACCGAAGCCGAGATCCCTCCAGGCGAGGGGGGCATCGCCGTTTTTGTCGACACCGGCCGCAATGCCGAGTCGGTTGCGAAAGGTGAGGCCCATCAGGCTGACCTGGTCTGCGACGGGGGGCTTGCGCGGGACGAACAGACGGGCCAGCCCGGGAACCCGCAGGGCCGCCAAGGTGAAGCGGTGGGCTGTCTCCGGCTCGAAGCGGAAGAGGAGCGGGCGGACGAGGGAGGTATAGATGTTCATTTGCCGATGCAAAACCTGGCGAAAAGCCGATCCAAGACATCCTCGGAAGTGCCCACCCCGAGGATGGTTTCCAAGGCCTGCAGGGCCAGGCGGAGATCGGAGGAAACCAGTTCCGGGGCGGCCCCGCTGGCGAGGGAACTGGAGGCGGTGGCGAGGGCTTCCGTGGCCCACTGCAAGCCCTCGGCATGTCGGGCGTTGACGGCAATTTCCTCGGAGCCGGGGGCGAGCAGATTTCCGGCGAGCCGTTGGGCCACGGTTTTTCGCAGGGATTCCAATCCTTCGCCGGTTTTGGCGGAAACAGGATGGCCAGGACCGGAGAAAACGGCGGGAAGGTCGGCCTTGGTGAGGACGCGGATCAACTTGTCCTGGAGGCGTGCCCATTCCGGTTCGCAGGGATCCTTGGGCTGGGTCCGGTCAATCAGCCCGAGGACAAGATCGGCGTGCTCGGCCGCCGCACGGCTCCGGTGGATGCCCTCCTGTTCCACCGGATCGCTGGAAGTCCGGATTCCGGCAGTGTCGATGAGCCGGACGGGAAATCCTGCCAGGTCGATGGCCTCCTCCACCGTGTCCCGGGTGGTGCCGGGAACGTGGCTGACGATGGCGCGGTCCGAACCGAGCAGGGCGTTGAGAAGGCTGGATTTTCCTGCATTGGGAGGCCCCATCAGGACCAGGCGGTAACCCGAGCGAAGCCTTTGCCCAAGGGGGGCGGTGGCCAGAAGCGTGGAGATGTTCCGGAGCAGAAGGCTGACATCCCCGCGGAATCCCGCGCCAACCTCGGGCTGGATGTCTTCCTCCGGAAAATCGATGTAGGCCTCGATCCGGGCGAGCAGATCGAGCAGCCCCGAGCGGATTCCCATCAGGCGCTCCCGGAGTTGTCCGGCCAGGGCTCTCTGGGCGGCGAGCAAGGCGCGTTCGGAGCCGGCATGGAGGAGGTCGAGCACCGCTTCGGCCTGGGTCAGGTCGATGCGGCCATGAAGAAAGGCGCGTTCGGTGAATTCCCCGGGACGGGCACTGCGGGCGCCGCGTTTCTGCAGTTCCCGGAGGATGGTTTCCACGACCAGCGGGTTGCCGTGACAGCTGATCTCGACGAGATCCTCCCCGGTGTAGGAGCGGGGCGACGGCCAGAGGGTCAGGACGGTCTCATCCAGAATGCGGTTATCCACCCGGAGCCGCCGGGCAACGGGCTGCCTGGGAGGCAGGGATTCCCCGGCCAACTCCGCGGCGATGCGGGAGGATTCGGGGCCGCTCATCCGGATCAGGGCGAGCGCCGAGACACCCGGGGGTGTGGCGCAGGCGGCGATGGTGTCTTTTTCAAAGGGCACGGGAACGGGATACTCCCAAGGAATTTCCCGGCCCGCGAGGAAGGAATCCGGCCGGATGGGAAAGAGCGCCAGGGGAAAGATGCGGGGTGGTCAGCGAGGGTGCTTGCGCTTATTCTCGGGGGATGAGCGAGACTATTTTGGTCACCGGGGGGTGTGGATTCATCGGTTCGAACTACGTCCGGCACCTGCTGGGGGTGCAGCCGCAGGCGAAGGCCGTGGTTTTGGACAAACTTACCTATGCCGGCCACCGGCCGAATCTGGAAAGGGAGGAGAAGGCGGGAGGATGCGAGGTGGTGGTGGGGGACATTGCGGATGCCGGACTGGTGGAAAAGCTCCTGGAAAAGCATCGACCTGTTTCCATCGTCAACTTTGCCGCGGAATCCCATGTGGA
>DFCD01000028.1:384-1282 GCA_002366885.1 Verrucomicrobia bacterium UBA3063 | reverse complement strand
GACGAGGTGCATGGATCCTTGGAACTTTCCGATCCTCCTTTCCGGGAAACCTCCACCTTTGCGCCCAACAGCCCCTATGCCGCCTCCAAGGCCGCGGCCGATCACCTTTGCCGGGCCTATTTCCGCACTTTTGGGGTGCCCACGGTGGTTCTGCGTCCGTCCAACAACTACGGGCCGAACCAATTCCCGGAAAAATTGATCCCCCTGGCGATCCTCCGTGCGGTGGCGGGGGAAAAGATCCCGGTATACGGCGACGGACGCCAGGTGCGCGACTGGATGTATGTGGAGGACACCGCCCGGGCGGTGGAGGCGGCCCGAAGGGCGGGCGGGGTGGGGGAGGCGTATCAGGTCGGGGCGGATGAGGAGAAGGAAAACGTGGCGGTTTTGGGGGCACTCTGCGACCTGTTGGACCGGATGAGGCCAAGGGCCGGGGGGAAATCCCACCGGGAGCTGATGGAAACGGTGACGGACCGCCCAGGGCACGACCGGAGGTATGCGACCGATGCCACCAAGTTCCGGACAGGTCTTTCCTGGCAGCCGAAGGTCTCCTTTATGGAGGGTCTGGAAAAAACGGTTCGCTGGTACCTGGAAAACCCTTCTTGGTGCGAGTCGGTCCGCGCCAAGGGGTATGCCGGGCAGAGGTTGGGGTTGGGCCGATCCGGCAGCTAGGCGGCCCCGGTGGCGGAGACCTATGACTACCTGATTGTGGGCGCCGGGTTTGCCGGCAGCGTGCTGGCGGAGAGGCTGGCGGAGGGGTCGGGGAAGCGGTGTCTGGTGGTGGACCGGCGGGATCATATTGCGGGCAATGCGTATGACCGGACGGACCAGGCGGGAATTCTGATTCACTGCTACGGGCCGCACTATTTTCGGTCAAATTCCGACAAGGTGGTGGCGTATC
>DFCD01000028.1:179-348 GCA_002366885.1 Verrucomicrobia bacterium UBA3063 | reverse complement strand
TTTCCGATCAACCTGAACACCTTTGAGCAGTATCTGGGCCGTCCCTCCACCACCGAGGAAATGGAGGCGACGCTGGCGAGGTGGCGGGTGCCGGTGAATCATCCGAAGAACTCCGAGGAGGTGGTGGTTTCCCAGGTAGGCCGGGAGTTTTATGAGATGTTTTTCCGGA
>DFCD01000028.1:0-130 GCA_002366885.1 Verrucomicrobia bacterium UBA3063 | reverse complement strand
CCTCCGAGCTGGACGCCTCCGTTTGTGGGCGGATTCCGGTGCGGACAAACCGGGACAATCGCTTCGTGACAGAGAAGTTCCAGGCACTGCCTCGGGACGGCTACACCGCGATGTTCCGAAGGATGCTGGA
>DFCD01000144.1 GCA_002366885.1 Verrucomicrobia bacterium UBA3063 | reverse complement strand
CGGGTCCAGGAACTCATTTCCGACATGTCAAACGGCGCCCACCTGGGCAGGAGCAGGATTTCCGGGGGAATGTTGGGGAGATACCTCCACGGATACTGCCCGAACATCGCGAGATAGAACTTACAATAGGTGTTGGTGCTCGGGATGCCGCCCAGGCGCATGGCGGCGGAGCGGGCTTTACGCATTTCCGGTTCGTCGGGCGTGAATCCCGCCAGCTTTAGGCTGAAGTAGGCTTTCACCGTGGCGGTGACATTGCTGGGCCCACCCGGATAAATGGACCAACCGCCGTCGGGCAGTTGGCGTTGCAGGATATGGCGGACGATCTTGGCTTCCTTGGCGCGGTCCACCTTGCCGCGTAAATACATCAGCAGGTGGTAATCACAGGCCACCGTGCTATCCACGAACAACTCCCCCACCCAGTACCCCTCGGGTTTCTGCAAACCGAGCAAATGGTCCCGGCAGGCTTGCACGGTCTTTTCGACCGCGGAAAGGTCGACATCAGCCGGATCCAACCCCACCAACTCCGGACTGGGGGTGGACGTGCGCCTGGATACCGCCGGCAAAACAGGATTCGACATAGCCCCAGACCCTAGCGGGGTGCAAAATTCGGTCAAACCGAACCGAAAATAACGCTAAATACTGATGAACAGATGTTTATGGATTGGAGGCCCAAGTGATCAACCTTAACTCATGCGCCTGGGTTAGAGAGGGGTTGGAGGGCCGCACCCGGACATTAAACTGGAAATTACCGGAGTCCCTCACCTCCACACGGCCGGCATACTTGGCCCACCCCTGGGAAACCTCTCCCGTCGGCTCCAGACGGGTGACCAGGGAGGGACCGTTCGGATCGACCGCCTTCACGTAGGCCTCAACCGCAACCTCCTCATTTTTCAGGGAACCCAGATGGACCTGGGCGGTAACGGGAACCTGCTCGCCCACGCACACCGTGGCGCCGTTGCCTCCGGCCCAGGTCACCCCGTTCGCCTTCACCTCCGCCCAGCTATTTCGCATCCTGTCCTTCCAAACCGCCAGGTCCCGGGACTTGGCAAATTTGTTTTCCGCAAACATCCGGCCCTTTTCGGCCGCCTTTCGGTAAAAATTTTCCGCGTATTCCGCCACCATACGCTGGGTGTTGTAGACGGGCCCGATGGTCATCAGGCTGCGCCGCACCCGGTCAATCCAGCGCTTGGGCACGCCATTGGAATCGCGGTCATAATAAAGCGGCACAATCTCGTGCTGGAGAATCTCGTAGATGGAGAAGGCGTCAAACTCGTCCTGCACTTCGGGCTCCAGACGAAGCCCGTCCTCCCCGATGGCCCATCCGTTCGTGCCGTCAAAGGCCTCGTCCCACCAACCGTCCCGGACGGAGAAGTTCAGACATCCGTTGGTGATGACCTTCTCGCCGCTCGTGCCGCTGGCCTCAAGAGGGCGGGTCGGGTTGTTCAGCCAGACATCGCAGCCATGATAAAGGTGCCGGGCGACGTTGAAGTCGTAATTCTCCACGAAGACGATTTTGTTTTTAAAAATCGGCATCTCGGAAACCTTCACGATCATCTGGATCAGTTTCTTGCCCCCCTCATCCGCAGGATGGGACTTACCGGCAAAGACGAACTGCACGGGATGCTTCGGGTCATTGACGATCGCCGCCAGTTTTTCCAGGTCGCGGAACAGCAGGGCCGCCCGCTTGTAGGTGGCAAATCGCCGGGCGAAGCCGATGGTCAGTGCCTTGGGATCCAGCATCAGCTGGGCGGAGCGGATCTCCTCGGGCTTCACCCCGTTGCGAATCCGCTGGTTTTTGGCGTTCTCCCGGACGAATTCCAGGAGACGGGTCTTTAGCTTCTGGTGAACGGCCCAATAATCCTGATCCTTGAAATTGGCTCTCTTTTTCCACTGGGCGACCTCGGCCAGGTCGTCCTCGGTGAAGGCACCTTCCTCCTTTTCGAGGAGCTGTCGGATCTCCGGGGCCATCCAGGTGAAGGTGTGGATGCCGTTGGTGACGTGACGGATGGGGATCTCCCTTTTCGGAACCCCCGGCCAGACCGTCTGCCACATCTCGCGGGCAACGCGACCGTGGATCGCACTCACCCCGTTGGCCTGACGGGAAAGCCGCAGGGCAAGAATCGTCATGCTGAACGGCTCCTCCTCCGGATACGCCCAGGGACGACCCAGCTTGAGCAGTTCCTCGAAACCGATGCGGCAATCCCGGATGTAATCAGCAAAATACTTTTCCATCAGCTTCGGGTCGAAGGCGTCGTTCCCCGCCGGCACGGGAGTATGGGTGGTGAAAATGCTGCTGGCCGCCACGGATTGGAGCGCCTCGATGAAGGAAAGTTTTTCGCGGTCGACCAGCATTCGGATGCGTTCCAGACCGAGGAACGCCGCGTGGCCCTCGTTCATGTGAAAAACTGCTGGTTGCAGGCCCATGGCATCAAGGGCTTTCACCCCGCCGATGCCCAAAACGATCTCCTGACGCACCCGCATGTCGTGATCCCCGCCATACAGCTGGTAGGTGATGTTTCGGTCATCCGGGGCGTTGGAGGGCAAGTCGGTGTCGAGAAAGAACAGGCGGGTCAGGCCGATCCGGACCTCCCAGGCCTTCGCCTTCACCTTCCGCCCGGGCATGTCGAGCTCCACCACCACCGGCGTCTTGCCGTCCGCCGCCAAGGCCTCGCGCACCGGCAGGTCGTGAAAGACGTTGTCGACGATGTTGGCCTCCTGCCATCCGTCCCGATTGATCTTTTGGGAGAAATAACCAAAGCGGTAGAGCAACCCCACCGCCACAAAAGGCAGGCCAAGGTCGCTGGCCGATTTGCAATGATCACCCGCGAGGATACCCAGACCCCCGGAATAGACCGGGAGGGACTCGTGGAAGCCGAATTCCGCGGAAAAATAGGCCACCAGGGGCTGGTCCTTTTTCTCCTTGGGCATGTTCTTGGTGAACCAAGTGCTTTTCCGGTTGAGGTAAGCCTCCAGCTTGTCATGAATCTTTTCGACCCGGTCACGGTACGCCTTGTCCTTGGAGGCGGCCTCGAGGCGGCTTTGTTTGACCAGACGCAACATTTTCACCGGACTATGCCCACATTCCTCCCAAAGGGCCGGATCAAGCTCCTGGAAGAGATCCAGGGCTTCAAAGTTCCAGCTGAACCACAGGTTAAAGGCGATCCGCCGTAGGGATTCGAGGCCCTCCGGAACCTTGGGAACCACGGAAACGTTGAAGGGCCACTTCTGGGCCGTCGCGACAGGCATTGCCATAAAGGGGTGAGAATGAAAGGGTTAGCTGACCAAGGCTAGAAAATTCTCTTTTTTAGCTTGGTAGGGCCCGACGTCCCGGCGGGCCGCGCCCCCCCCCGCTATTTGATCAGCCCCTGAATCTCCTTGAACTTCGGATGCTCCGCCGTCTCCATCAGTTCAAACAACACCGCCTCGGTGGTGGTCACGACAATCCCGTCGTGCCTCATTTCCTGAAGGGCCAACTGCCGGTCCGTTTCCTTCCTCGATCCCACCGCATCCGCCACCAGCACAGGTTGCACCTCCCGCAGGCGAAGCTCGTAAACCGTCTGCCGCACGCACACGTGGGCCTCACATCCCGCCACCAAAACCCGTTTTCTCGCCAGACCTTTTCCCGCCTCGGCTGCCGAGAACATGGCTTTGGAGACCGGCGATGTCTTGCCAGCCGCTTGCAGAACCGCGGCAAGGGTCTTTCCCAATTTGGCGGGAACCTGCTCCGTGATTGCCACGGGTATCTCCAGAAGTTTTGCGGCCTTCACCAGGATCTCCACCCGGTCCACCCAGCCCTCCGGCTCCTTCACCGCTCCCGCCAACTTCTCCTGAACGTCCACGATCAGCAGGCCGGTCTCGGAACTTTTCAGCCGCCAGGACATGTCAGCCCTCCTCGGAGGAGGAGGACTGCAGGGAGGCGATCACGTTGAGGTCCTCCAACGTGGTCACATCCCCCTTCACCGTCCCGCCGGCGGCGATTTCCTTGAGCAGACGCCGCATGATCTTTCCGCTGCGCGTTTTGGGCAGGGCCTCGGCAAAACGGACCTGGTCCGGCTTGGCAATCGGCCCGATCTCCTTGCTCACCTGCTCCCGCAAAGCCGTTACCAGGTCGTTCCCCGCCTTTTGACCGGCCTTCAAGGTCACAAAAGCCACCACCGCCTGCCCCTTGAGATCGTCCGGACGCCCCACCACCGCAGCCTCGGCCACGGCGGGATGCGTCACCAGGGCGCTTTCCACCTCCGCCGTTCCCAGCCGGTGACCCGAGACATTGAGGACGTCGTCGATCCGCCCGATCACCCGGAAATATCCGTCCTTGTCCCGTTTCGCCCCGTCGCCCGTGAAATAAACCCCAGGCACCTCGCTCCAGTACTGCTTCCTGTACCGCTCGGCATCACCGTAAATCGTCCGCAGCATGGACGGCCATGGCTTCCGGATCACCAGCTTGCCCTGCACCCCGTCCTTCACCGGCTTGCCCCGGTCGTCCACCACGGCCAAATCCGCCCCGAAAAAAGGCACCCCCGCCAAGCCAGGCTTCATCTCATGAATGCCAGGCAGCGTGGTTAGCAGGTGGCTGCCCGTCTCCGTCTGCCACCAGGTATCCACGATCGGACACCGGCCGCCGCCGACCACCCGGTGGTACCAAAGCCAGGCCTCGGGATTGATCGGCTCGCCCACCGATCCAAGGAGCCGCAGGGAGGAAAGATCGTGTTTCTCCACCCACTGGTCCCCCCACCGGATAAAGGCCCGGATCGCCGTGGGTGCCGTGTAGAAAATCGTCACACGGTGTTTGGCGATAATCCGCCAGAACCGGTCCGGCTCCGGCTGGTTGGGGGCCCCCTCGTACATCAGGGTAGTCGCCCCGTTGCTGAGGGCCCCGTAGACGGTGTAACTGTGACCGGTCACCCAGCCAACATCCGCCGTGCACCAGAACAGGTCCGTCTCCTTGAGGTCGAAAACCCACTTGGTTGTCAGATGCGCACCCAGCAGGTATCCGGCCGTGGTGTGCAGGATTCCCTTCGGTTTCCCCGTGCTGCCGCTGGTGTAAAGGATGAAAAGCGGATCCTCGCTCTCCAGCTTTTCCGGGGGGAAATCGGGAGACTGGTGGTCGGTAATCTCGTGCCACCAGCGGTCGATCTCGTTCAACTTCTCCACCGTCCCCGTCCGCTTCAGCACGATGACACGGCGGACACCGGGAGAGGCGGCCACGGCCGCATCCACGTTTTTCTTGAGGGGAACCACCTGGCCGCGGCGGTAACCGCCGTCGGCGGTGATCACCAGCTTGGCCCCACAGTCATGAATCCTGTCCTTCAAGGCCTCGGCGCTGAATCCGCCGAAGACCACGCTGTGGACGGCCCCCAGCCGGGCACAGGCCAGCATGGCAACCGCCGCCTCCGGAACCATCGGCAGGTAAATCATCACCCGGTCGCCCTTCTTCACCCCCTCCCCGCGGAGGGCGTGGGCAAACCGGCAAACCTCGTCATGCAGCTGCTGGTAGGTGAGCACCCTCACATCTCCGGGCTCGCCCTCAAAAACGATCGCCGCCTTGTGACGACGCGGCCCCGCCAGGTGGCGGTCGATACAGTTGTGGCTCAGGTTGAGCCGCCCCCCGCCGAACCATTGGGCAAAGGGCTCCTTCCACTCCAGCACCCTCTTCGGCTTCTGGAACCAGTCCAGTTCCTCCTTGGCCATGCGTCCCCAGAATTTTTTCGGGTTCTGCACCGATTCCCGGTGCATCGAACGGTACTTGGTCGGGCTGGCAAACACCGCCTGTTTCGCAAAGGCCGCGGAGGGTCGGAACTTCGGATCGGAGGCCATCCTATTTGCCCTTTTTCAGGACCGCCTTCACCTCTTGGAGTATCTCCTCGGAGGGTGCGAGCCGCCCGGGCCCCTCCGCCCCGCAGGCCAACCGGCCTTCGGCCGGTCCCACCCACCGGACACCCCGTGCCGAAAGGATTTTCACATTTTCCCGGGTCGCCGGATGGGTCCACATCTTCGTGTTCATGGCCGGGGCAAGGACCAGGGGGGCGCGCGTGGCCAGCAACACCGCCCCGAGCACATCGCCCGCAAAGCCGTGCGCGGTCCGGGCGAGGAAATCGGCACTCGCCGGAGCAACCACCACGGCATCCGCCGCCTGGGCCAGGTCCAAGTGAGACATCCTTCCCCCTTCCCCTTCCTCCCAAAGCGAAGTGTGCACCGGCCGATGGGTCAGCGCCGCCAGCGTCAAAGCCGGCAAAAAACGCGCCCCGTCCGCCGTGAGGACGGCATGCACTTCCCAACCCTCCTTGACCATCGCGCTGGCCAGATCCGCCGCCCGGAACGCGGCAATCGAACCGGTCACCCCCAGCACGATCCGGATATTTTTCTTCTCAGCCACGGTGGAGGTTGAGCCGCCGGCTCAGGTAGCGCTCCGCCCGGATGATGGCGCGGAATTTGATCAGATCCTCTTCCATCGAGCTGCTCAGGATCGTGTACCGGTAATGTTTCCAGTCCGCCATCTCGGCAATCGCCGCATGGATCCGCTTGTCAATCTGGGCGGCGGTCTCCGTCCCGCGACCCTCCAGCCGGCGCCGCAACTCTTCCAGGTCCGGCGGCATGATGAAAATGTCGGCCAGGGCCTCCCGGATCTTGGGGTCCCTGGATTCCCGGATCTGCCGGGCCCCCTGCACGTCGATGTCGAGCAGCACATCCCGGCCGGCCGCCAGATGCTCCAAAATCGGCCCCTTGGGTGTCCCGTAGTAGTGCCCGTAAACATCGGCATGCTCGAGCATGTCGCCCGCCTGGACGCGTTTTTCAAACTCCGCCCGGGGGAGGAAAAAGTAATCCACACCGTTCTTCTCACTCTTCCGGATCGGACGGGTTGTGCAGCTGATCGAGTAAACCAGGTCCGGCGTCTGCCGAACATTGCTGCAAAGGGTGGTCTTGCCGGTCCCGGAGGGAGCCGAAACCACAAACAAAATTCCGGAACGGGTGAAATTATTCAAGATTCGCCGCCTGTTCCCGCAGCTTCTCCAGCTCCGATTTAAACTCAATCGCCAATCGGGTCAGCTCCATCTCCCCTGATTTGGAACCCACCGTGTTCGCCTCCCTCATCAGCTCCTGGATGAGGAACTCAAGGGTTCTTCCCCCCGGAGCGCGTTTACCCGTCAAGCCGGACGCTTCGCTCAGATGGGCACGGATCCGGCTGATCTCCTCGGTGATGTCACCGCGGTCGGCGGCGGAGGACACCTCCTTGAAAAGCCGCTCCGCATCCAGCTCCACCCCGGCCTCGTTGGCCAGCTCCTGTAGACGGGCCCGCAGCCGATCCCCCTGGTTTTTCCGCATGGCTGCCGCCGCCTTTTCCATCCTCATGCGGACCGATTCCATCCGGTTCAGGTGCTGCTTCAGGGAACGGACCATATGCCCCCCTTCCCGTTCCCGGCTGAAAACCATCTTGGCCAGGGCGGAGCGTACCCCGGCGAGGATCTTCCGGTCGTCCTTGGGCGTAAGCGGGTGGGACTGCGTGGAAACAACTCCGGGCAACCCAAGCAGATCGGACCAGGACGGTCCACCCTGCACCCCGAGCTTCTTGCCGGCGGCGCGCAGCTGGGAGGCGTAGAGCGCCGCCTTTTTCAGGTCGAGACTTCGCCCATTCCGGGAAGAGGCGACCTCCGCCTGCACGGCCACCGTCACCTTGCCCCGGGTCAACTGGGAGGCGACCTCCTCCCGGATCTCCCGTTCCAACCGGGCAAGATCGCCGGGAAGAAAAACAATCACCTCCAAGCCACGCTTGTTCACCGAGGAAGCCTCCACCCGGAAGCCGGCATGGGAGGTCGACACCCGGGAGGAGCCAAAGCCGGTCATGCTACGCATCGGGAAATCCTAAGGAAAACATCCCGCGACTCAAAACTCAATTCCCCCGCAAAAGGTTAAAAAAGCCCTGGAGCGGGGCGGTCACCGGAGCGGTCAATCCCCCGGTTGCCCCATCGGCCCCTTGGAGAACGCCGCTGGGAGTGTTCAGGAGAAGATTAAACCCTCCCTCCGCCAGCATCGCGGCCACATCCATCTGCACTTTGGGATCGGACAGGGTCCCGGTGATCGAAGCCGATCCCGGGATTTTCGTGTAATAATCGGTGTTCGCGCCGATCAGCTGGGTCATCACCGACTGCAATTGCCCGCTGCTTTGGATGGCCTCGCGGGTCAGGGCCAGGTTGACCCGGAAATCGATCGCCTGACTGACCCAGTCCAGCCAACCATGCATCCCGGCGGCCAGCGCCGTGCCGGATACCTGCAAATCCTCCACCTTGATCCTCGGTCCCGTCACCGCGAATTTCCCCGCCAGATCGTTGATTTTGCTGGATGCGATGAAGTCGGAGCCAAGGAATTGGCCGGCCGCACGCAACGCCTTGGCAATGGCGGGAAGGTTTTCCAGCTGGGCCTGGTAAATCCGGAAGGCCCCCTGCCCCGCCAGCGATTTTTGCAGATCTTCCTTTTTTGTCCCCGAGGCCTGGCCGGAAAAATCCAGGTCCAACCACCCTCCCACCGGCCCCCGTGCGTCCTCGATCATCGATCCAAGAATCGGCCCCACGGGAAATTTTTTGACATACAGGCGGGTCTGCCAGGAAGCATCCCCACCGCTTGTCTGGAGCACGGATCCACGGATCAGTCCCCCCTGAACCTCCACCGAGGAAGGCTCCAGGAGAAGGCCTTCCGGCCCGTACCGGAAGCGGGAAATTTTGACCGGCCCCACGTTGGCCTCGGCGAACACCAGCCCATCCAGCTTTGCCGAAATATCCACCCGGGGAACAGCCTCTGCCGACCGGGAATCCGGGGAAGTCGTCTTCCACCCCTGCCACTGCCGCAAAAAACCCCTCATATCCGCCACACCGCCCTCGATCTTTGCCCGGAAAAGGCCGGGCCCGGCCTCGAGCATGGAAATCTCGGCAGGCTGATCGGCAGCCACGGGAAAATGAAGGGATGCGTCCTTCACCACCAGAACCCCCGTGCGCTTGTCGAATTCCCAATCCCCCACCCCGCGGACGGAAAGCGCCGCACCTTCCGGCCGGTTAATTCGGACCCCCACCAGGGAGAGATCGAGTTGCCCGGAAGAACCGTGGTCGGCTGGCTCCCAAAAACCGGGTCCGGCCACCAGGTCGCCGCCCAACCACTCGTTCGGCGAGATCCAGGGCTTCACCAGCACCGCCGCCCACCCTGAGGACACGCGGGCGGACTCCCAGGACAGCGCGGCCTCCTTCCGATAATCCATCTGCAGAATCTGCAGGTTTCCCTGGGGCCCGCTGACCAGGAGATCGACATTCTCGCAGGCAAGCAGGCCTCCTTTGCCCCAATCCAGTTTTCCCTGCGCCCGGGCCCCCAGTCCGCCAAGCGGTCCGGTTCCGGGAATCTGCGGGGCGAGGTTCTCCCCCTCCGCCAGGAAAGTCACGGAACGGACACCATCCTTGGGCTCGGAGGTTTTGGCATCCAAGGTCAGCTTTCCCGAGGAGACCCAGGCCCCCACGCGGGGGAGATGGCTCCCCAGAATCTGCAGGTCCACGCTTCCCAAAATCGACAATTCCGCACCGGGAACTTTCTCTGCCGAAAAATTCACCCAGGTCACCCCGCCCTCGCGGGATGTCAGCAAAACCTTTTCCAGGGAAAAACTCCGGCCGTTCCCCAGGGAGATCTGCGCCTGGAGATTTGCCTGGTTTTCCGGAAGCCGGAATTGCGGAAGGTCCACGGAGAAATCGGGACTGGCCAGCTCCAGCCGTGCCGAGAGTTTTTCCGCCTTGGGATCCCCCCGCACCCGTAGAAAACCGGACAGGGTTCCACCCACCGAGCTTTCGCTAACCTCGGAAAGAAAAAGCGGGGTCAGGATTCCCATCGGCCAGCCGGCAAACTCGATCACCCCCGAGCAGTCCTGCTTTCCCGCAGGCTTCCACTCTCCGGGCCCGGCTTTTTCCAGCCGCAAAGGGGCATCGAGGGAGGCGTGCACCGCCTCCACACCATTCCGGCGCTTCGCCACTAACGCCAAACTTTCGATCGCCAGCTCCCCTTCCGTGCCGGATGGCCAGGAGGCCATGATCTCCCCTTTCACGGAGGAAAAATCCACCGGTCGGGGCCGCTGCGGCGTCCCCGTCTCCACCGTGATCGACGCATCGAGATCCGCCTTCACGAGGTCATGCCGCTTTTCCCGGGTGAATTCAAACGACCCCTTCCCCGATGCCTCCCTCCATTGCCACTCCGGCGTGAAGTTTTTTAACAAAGGAACCACGAAGGCGGATTCCGCCCGGGCCAGTTCCACCCTCACCCGCCCCGTATCCTCCGCCGGTCTCCACAGGGCCATGACCTTGGCCTCCAGGAGCGGTTCCCCCGCCTGGTTGGCCTGCCATTCGATTTCCGGAAAGCTCCAGGTGCCCTGCTCCACCTGCACATCGGATGAAAACCTTGCGCCCCAGGAACCGGTCTTCTCCTCCGGCCAACGCATCGCATTGAGGGTGACGGAAACCAACCCAGCCCCCTTTTGGGCGGGATTCCCGGAGAACTCCACATGAGCCTGGGCCTGGCCATCCGCAGGCCAGAATTTTGCCCCCGACCACGCCTTTCCCAGACCAGCCAACCCGGTACCCAGGTCGCCCGCCACAAATCCCTCTCGCCTCGCCCAGTCCCACTCCGCCTTGACCGTCAGCACCAGATCCTCCGCCACCCCGCCTTCCCACGAAGCCTTCAGCTGTCCGCTTTCCAGGTGAAGCTTGGTGCCCTTCTCCAGATGTGCCTGGAAATCGAGCGAAGCAGCCTGGAGGGTCAGGCTGCCCTGCACCCAGCGCCCCGAGGCGGTGAGGGCACGGCTCTCCACCCGCCCGCTCAGCCCGACCTTTTCCAGCTCGATCCGTGCCTGACCGGAAGCGGAAAGCTTCCCGCCTTGCACCTTCAGTTCTTCCGGTTTCAGGAAAATCGGGGCGACCGCCGCCAACTCCAGCCCCCTCGCCGCCCATTGCAGCGAGGCCGGTTCCGCCGCCTCCGCTTTTGGACTTCCCGCCAGCGGAAAAACCGCGGGGCGATCCAACGACAGCTGGAAATCCTCCGGTTGCCCCACCCTGCCCAGGATGACCGAAAGGCTCTCCATCCGCAGGACCCTTTCCGCCCCTCGCCACTCCCCCCTCGCGGAAATCCCCAAGGCTGCCGGTTGGGCGGGCCAGATTGCCCCGCCAGCCGCCGCCAGCTGAACGGCCTGCCCGTTCAGCTCGATTCCCACGCCCAGCGGCTTCCCCGGCCCCCCGGCCAGCTTCACCGTGCCGGCCGCCGTTCCATCAAGGTTCCGGATTCCGCGAGGCTGAAGAAAAATCCCGGCGAGCTGCAGATCGGCAGGATCCAGATTGACTCGGGCGGTCCAATCGCCCGAGGACGCGTAAGTTCCGCTGATTTCGGCGGCCAATCGGATCCCCCCCACGCCCTGCCAGACCGTCTCCAGGCCGTCCATCCGCCACTCCCCCCGTTGATTGCAGGCGGCCTTTCCTTCCAGGGTCAGCCGACAGGGGGAAACCAGATTCCAGGGAGGAAGATCCGCCACCGTGTTGACATCTGTGGTCAGCTTCAGATCCCACACCTCTTCACCGGAAGGCGCCCTGGACTTGCTCGCGGTGGCCTGCATGGTGGCCGCCAGCTCCTGTTTGCCCGGCCCGTTCCAGTCCAAGCGACCGAACTGCAGGCGTATCTCCTTCGGTGTGCGGCCGTCCCAACCCTCGGCCTTAACCTGCCCCGATTTCACGATCCACGCCCCGGTTTCCGTCCGCAACCTCCCCTCGGCCAGTTCCACGGACGCTTCCCGCAGGGAAAACGGCAGGGTCACGGGGGCCCGTTTTCCTTTCCCCGCCTTGGCCGGAGCCAATTCTAGGTCGACCAGCGAGAACCGGAAATCCGCCCTAGGAATCTCCAGCCTGCCGGTCAGCAACCGCAAGGGATCAAAGTCCACCCTGGCTGAATCCATCGCAATCCGAGACTTCCTCTTGTCCACAGCCTCCAAACCCTCAATCTCCAGCCTCCCGGACGGCACCAGCTTGGCCGAAACAGCCCTGACTTTCCAACCGGCCAGTTTCGCCCCCACCGGGATCGTGATCCCGCAGAAGACCGTCGGCTGGAACAGCAGCGTTCCGATCGAGGCAAACACCACGCTGCCGAGCCCAACAAGAAATTTCCGGAACTTCACGCGGGACAAATTATCCCCTTCTCCACCATCCCCCGCAACCACGGAGGAAATCTCGCCACCCCGCCGCTTTTCTCTTAATTGGAGGGATGATCCTCCGCCTCGGATGGCTCGGCCTGATTCTGGCCTCCCTGCCCCTCGGCGCCTCGGAAGCCCCCGATCTGCGCGCCCTCGCCAAACAGGCCCGCCCCGCCGTCTACCTCCTCGCCATCCAGGACGAGGACGGCGAGGTCAAGAGCTCCGGCACCGGCTTCCTTGTCTCCCCGGACGGTCTCCTCGTCACGAACCACCATGTGGTCACCGGGGCAAAGCACATCCTCGCCAAGGCGGAAAACGGCGGCCTTTTCCCCGTGACCCGAATCATCGCCTCCGATCCCGCCAACGATCTCGCCCTCCTTCAGGTGGAAGGCAAGGATCTCCCCTACCTCTCCCTGGCACCCCCCAACTCCGCCGAGGCCGGCACGCGCATCGCCGTCATCGGCAGTCCACTCGGCCTGGAAGGCACCCTCACCGAGGGAATCGTCTCCGCCCGAAGAAAACTTCCCGGGGAAACACGCGAGGTCCTTCAGATCAGCGCCGCCATCTCCCCGGGATCCAGCGGCTCCCCGGTGCTCGATACCCAGGGCCGCGTCGTGGGCGTGGCCTCCTTCCTCCTTGCCGAGGGCCAGAGCCTCCACTTCGCCACCCCTTCCGAAAAACTGCACGCCCTGCTCCGCCGTTCCAACCGCTCCGGATCCCCCCCTTCCACCGTGACTTCCACGCCACCCCCGGCCCCCGCTAGGACCTATACGGTCCGCTCCGGCGATACCCTCACCGGGATCAGCCGGGAGCTGAAAACCCGGGGGATTCAAGCCACGCCCGAACAGCTCCGCACCCTCAACCAGCTCCCCACCAACGCCGTCATCCGGCCCGGCCAGGTCCTGAAGATTCCCCGGGGATGAACTCCCGTCTGCCCCCGGGATCCTCCCGCTTTCTCGTCCGGCCCCTGACGGGATCCACCGGCTTCCTCAGCCGCATCTTCGTGGCCACCCGCAAGGGCGATCCCCGCCGCTACATCCTTAAGGTCGGCAGCAATCTTCCGGACCGCAAAAAGTGGGCCGGTCAACTCCGTGTTTTTTC
>DFCD01000041.1:22965-30621 GCA_002366885.1 Verrucomicrobia bacterium UBA3063 | reverse complement strand
AACTCAGGATTGGGTCCGAGTCCACGAGGACGGGGTAAATTCCTACAAGCCGGAGGCGAAATGTGATTGGGCCTGGGGCGGGTGTGCGGGGGCGCTCCATTTGGTTACCCGTCGCCCCGAGACCTTTGCGGGATCCTTTCCAAGAGATGGATTTGTGCACTTGCGCGCACGCGCATTCACCCCGTCAGGGTCTTTGAACGGGGATAAAAATAAAGCGGAAAGGGATTGAGTGACTGGAGCTACGACTCATGCTTAGTCCATGAAAATTGCCGGCATTCTTTTTGTGAGTTTATTTATTTCCGAAGGATTCTCCCAGGTCGTCGTGCCGGCACGAAGACCGCTGGTGCTTCTGACTGATACCAACGATCAGGCCTATTACGGCTACAACAACTATTACTATGGGGGTTATTATGGCGGCGGGGGTTATTACGGGTACGGGGGAGCGGCGGGAAGAGGAAGAGATTGGAACAATTACTCCGATGGACGATATGAAGAACGCGGAAATCATCGTGGCGCAGATCGGGCGGCAGGTGCTGGTCGGGCGGGCGGTGGTCGCCGTTAATTAGTCTCGTTGGTTCCAAGGAATCCGCATGGCCTGGTAATGGCTAGGCAAAGCCGGGATTCGGGCTATCTCCAGTAAATCGTGATTTCCGCCAAGGCACTTCTCGACCCTACCATCCTGTTCTTCTTGCTGGGCGTGGGTGCCGGCTTGATCCGGTCCAATCTCGCGATTCCAAGCCAGATGGCCCGGTTTCTGGCGCTGTATCTTCTCATGGCTCTTGGCCTCAAGGGGGGATTTGCCCTGGCAAAAAGCGGTTTTCACACCACTGTCCTGATTGATCTTGGGCTGGCTGTCTTTCTCGCCCTGGCCGTCCCCACGGCAGCCTATATTCTGCTCAGGAGAATTGTTGCTCCTCTGAACGCCGCGGCGGTGGCAGCCGCCTACGGATCGGTGAGCGCGGTGACATTCATCACCACCGTCCAGTATCTGGATAACCAGGGGATTCCGCACGGGGGCCACATGTCCGCCGCCCTTGCCCTGATGGAATCCCCGGCCATTCTTTTTGCGGTGTTTCTGGCCAACCTGATCCGCGCCCGCCTTCCCAAAAAAAGAAGCAAGGCCCCGGTCGCCGATGCCTCGATGCGGCACGTTCTCCAGGAATCCTTCACGGAAGGAACACAGATTCTTCTACTGGGCAGCATGGTGGTGGGATACCTCACAGGGGAGCAGGGAAAATCCGTGATGGAGCCCTTCACCGGAGACATTTTCAAGGGGATGCTGGCGTTTTTTCTTCTGGATATGGGCATGGCCACCGCGGCTCATTTCCAGGACCTGCGCCGTGTGCCCAAGCGATTGGTGGCTTATGGTGTGGTCGGCCCGTTGGTGCACGCCCTGCTCGCTCTCTGGCTCTGTTCCGTCTTTGGTGTCTCCATGGGGAACACCGTTCTGTTGATGGTTCTGGCGGCGAGCGCCTCCTACATTGCCGTTCCTGCCGTCATCAAGCACGCCATCCCCGAAGCCTCGCCCTTGCTGTATCTGGGGATGCCCCTCGGACTGACCTTTCCGTTCAACATCCTTGTGGGCATTCCCCTTTACGCCGGGTTGGCCGAGAAATTTTTACAGTAGCCGATCCTGTCGGACCTGCCGGGTACTTTTGTTTACTCCCGAGCCATCGGCCTTGCATTTGCCGCAATGGGCATAAACGGTTGACCCGAAGAGACGGAAAATCACGGCAAGAAGCACCACGAGGCTCATAAGGTAAAGGACTCATGCGAGCAGAGAACCGTTAACGCTCCGCATGCCCGTCCAGACGGCGAAGTTGGTCGCCGAGAAGGTTGAGCAGAAGGAGGCAGCCCACCAAGACCACTGCCGGGAAAACGATCAGCCACCAGGGAGTGGCAACGGGGTTCAGCATGGAAGCCCCATCCGCGAGCAGGGTTCCCCAGCTTGCCAGGGGTGCTTGTACCCCCAGACCGAGGAAGCTGAGGAAAGATTCCTCCAGAATGACCGCCGGGAGGGCAAGGGTCAGGTAGGTCGTCACGATGGGAAGGATCTGGGGCAGGATCTGGCGAAAGAGAATCACCGGGGTGGTTTGCCCAATCAGACGGGAGGACAAAACAAAGGGCCGTTCCTTGATGGTGAGGACCTGGGCTCGCACAATCCGGGCCAGAGTGAGCCATTCCACCAGTCCAAGCCCCACAAAGAGCAGGAGAAGACGCGCATGGGTGGCAAACGGTGCCAGGAAGGTTTCGTCGAGTAGGGTCTTTAGCTTCAGATCGAAAAGACTGATAAGGACAATTACCAGAACAATACGGGGCAGGGCATAAAGAACATCTACAACCCGCATCATCAGAATGTCGGCCCAGCCTCCCAGATATCCGGCAACCAGGCCGTAAGCAACACCGATTAACAGACTGATGGAGGCGCCCACCAATCCCACCAGCAGGGAAATGCGGGCCCCATACATCAACCGGGTGAGAAGGTCGCGGCCATGGAGGTCGGTGCCGAACCAGTGTTGTCCGTCCGGAGGGGCAAGACGGTTACCGGAGACCTCGCCCACTCCATAGGGACTCATCACCGGACCGAAAATAGCCGCGAGAACCAGGACTCCCAGTAACCCGAGAATGAGCCATGCCGGCCGGGAAAGTCTCATGAGGAGAGACGGATCCGCGGATCCAGCAACGCGGTCAACCAGTCCGCCATGAGGTTAAACAGGAGCAGCAGGAAGCAGTAGACCAGCACCACCCCGGAAACCAGAAAGACATCGCGGTTGATGACGCCGTTCACAAAAAACTGTCCGATCCCCGGAATGGCAAAAACCTCCTCGATCACCAGGCTTCCGGTGAGGATATTTGCGGCGAGGGGGCCGGCATAAGCAACCAATGGTAGAATCGCGGGGCGGAGGGCGTGGCGATAAACCAGGCTGGCTTCCGAAACTCCCTTGGCGCGGGCTGCACGGACGAAATCCGAGTTAAGGGTATCCAAAAGGCCGGCCCGCGTCAGGCGGGCAGCTGCGCCGATGAACGGAATCGCGAGACAGAAGGCAGGGAGGATCAACTGGGAGGGGGTTCCCCATCCCGCGGGAGGCAGAAGTTTCAGGCCAAAGGCAAAGACCAGGACCGAGACAGGCGCCAGGACAAAGGTTGGGGTGGAAAGGGTGAGTAGGGCCAGGGAGTTAAAAAAAGAATCCCCTTTGCCGCGATGTTGTGCGGCCGCGTAAGCCCCCAGGGGGATGCCCAGTGCAAGCGCCAGGGTAAAGGAGATCGAGCCGATCAGCAGGGAACGAGGCAGGGATTGTCCGATAATTTCCGCGACGGTTCGCCCGCGGAACTTCAGGGAGTCCCCCAAGTCTCCGCGAAGCACCCGGGATCCGTAGCGGAGAAGCTGTTCGGGAAGGGATCCGGAAAGGCCGTATTTCGTTTCCAAAACGGCCTTGGTGCGGGCATCCAGGGCCCGCTCGGCGGCGAAAGGAGAGCCGGGAGCGATGCGGACGAGCAGAAAACACAAGGCAAGGACTGCGATGACGACAGGGATGGAGGAAATGAAACGGCGGGCAAGGAAGGTGAGCATTTGGGAGAGGGGGTTAAGGGCTCGAGGAAAATTGTATGAGAAATCCGAAAAGCGGGAGGACCAGAGGGCGCATCAGGTTATTTCCCCTTTGGGCCTATTTCAGCAAAAGGATGTTCATCGAGAAGATTGGGGAGAAGCCCGTCCAGTTTCCCGGGATCAAACATCAAACAGCCCACGAAGTGGTAAATCGGTAGGATTGGCATGGCACGGGAAACAAGAATTTCCTCCGCCTGTTCCAGGAGACGGAAGCGGCTTGCGGGATTGGCTTCCGCTTGGGCACGGGCAAGAAGGTGGTCGTACGTCGCGTCCGACCAGCCGGTACGGTTGTTGCCGCGCCCGGTGGCGAAGCAGTCGAGAAACGTGAGGGGGTCGTCGTAATCGCCAACCCAGCTGGAGCGGGCGATGTCGAAGTCGAGGGTATCCAAAGATCGCAGGTAGGTGGCCCATTCCTGGTTGCGGAGCTCCACCTGGACTCCGAGGGCACGCGTCCACTGGGCCTGCACTTCCACGGCGACCTGCTCGTTAAGCTCTGACTTGTTGTAAAGGATCGAGACCCGCGGAAAACCCTGTCCGTTCGGGAAACCAGCATCCCGCAGAAGAGCCCTGGCGGTATCCTCATCTTGAGCCGGGCCTTCCGGTGGCCGGTAGCCCGGAACCCCCCGGGGTGTTAGGGAAAGGGCAATCGGCTCTCCCCCTCGGGTCATCTTGTCCACAACGGCCTCCTTGTTGAGGGCGAGGGAAAAAGCCCTGCGGATCTTGGGATTATCAAAAGGAGGGCGGGTGACGTTGAAACGATAGAAGTACGTGGCGAAGAGGGGCGCGGGGTGAAAGTCGGGGCGCCCGCGAAGTTTGGGCAGGATCAAGGAAGGAATCAGGCCCTTGTCCAAAAGGACGTCGGCCTGCCCGGATGAGTACAGGTTAAAAGCCGTGCTGGCGCGGGTGACGGCCAGGGCGTCGATACGGTTCAACCGGATCCGTTCCGGGGAGTGGTAGGCAGGATTTTTCTCCAGACAGACCCGGTCGTTTACCCGCCAGGCTTTCAGACGGTAGGGGCCATTGCCCACCCAGTGTTCGGGCCGTGTCCAGCGGTCTCCGTGTTTCTCCACGGTTGCGCGGTGGACCGGCAGGTAGGTGGTAAAGGAGGTAAGGGAAAGGAAGAATGGCACAGGATTTTTCAGGTGAACCACAAGGGTCCCCGCATCGGGGGCGACAACCTCCACCGCTGCCACCGGAGCGCGTCCGGCCTGAAAATCTTCCGCGCCGCGGATGAAGAAGAGGATCTCCGCATAAGGCGAGGCGGTCGCAGGGTCCAAGGCCCGCACCCAGCTGTAGCGAAAATCCTCCGCGGTGACCGGATCCCCGTTGGACCATTTCATATCGGGACGGAGCGTAAAGGTGTAGGTCTTTCCGTCCGGAGAGATTTTCCAGCTTTGTGCCGCCCCCGGGATCGACTTGCCGCGGGCATCCCTCCGGGTTAGACCCTCATGCAGGGCGGCGCAGATGCGGCCTTCCAACTGACCGGAAACAAGGGCGGGATCGAGGGTCTGGGGTTCGGCCCCGTTGCATAAGACCAGGTCGGCCCGCGGCTGGGAACCGCATCCGGAAAAGAAGAAAAGGCAAGAAAGGCCCAGGAGACCGGGAAAGACCCGGCGGAAGATCATCAGGGGTTGGCGGGTGCCGGGTTGACGGGGGCGTTTGTCTCTGCCGGGGGTGGGGCAACGGCATTAGTGGAAAGATGGTTGGTGACGGCCGGCACGGGCTTGGTGAGTTCCTCCTGCAATTTGGGCCTGGAGGTCTGGCGGTGGCTGTAGAGAAGGGCGAGGACCAGGGTGAGGAGCATGAACGTCGAACCGAGCCAGATGGTGCCCTTGGTGAGGACATCCGAGGTTTGTGCGCCAAAAATCGAATCGGTAAAACTTCCTCCAAAGGCCGCACCCAGGCCCTCGGAGCGGGGTTTTTGCATAAGAACGAGCAGGGTGAGCAGGACGCAGACAAGCAGATTCACCCCAAGCAGGATATAAATGGCGATATTAATCATGGGCGGATGCCCGGACAGGCCGGGCACTTTCGATAATATGGAAAAAGGAGCGCGCGTCGAGACTTGCGCCGCCGACGAGGAAGCCGTCGATATCCTGCTCCGCCATCAGTTCGGCGGAATTTTCCGGTTTCACGCTCCCTCCGTAAAGGATCCGGATATCCCCCCCCTCCGCGCCGAACAGGGCGGTGAGGATGGCTCGAATCCTGTGATGGACTTCATTAGCCTGCTTGGGGGTGGCCACCTTGCCAGTGCCGATAGCCCAGACCGGTTCGTAGGCGATGACCAGTTCGGAAATCTGATCCTTGGGGTAACCTAGCAGGGAACCGCGGATCTGGGTTTCGACCACGGACATCGTCTCCCCGGCTTCCCGCTGGGCGAGGGTTTCGCCCACGCAAACGATTGGGCGGAGATGGTAGCCCACCGCCGCCACCGCTTTTGCCGCAACGGCGGCATCGGTTTCGTTGAAAAATTGACGGCGCTCGGAATGGCCAAGAATGACATAACGCACGCCGATTTCGCGGAGCATGGGACCGGAAATCTCGCCGGTGAAGGCGCCTTCCTTGGACTGGTGCATGTTTTGGGCGCCGACCGCGAGCACGCTGTGGCGGCCGAGGGTTTCGGTGGCGGTGGCCAGCGAGGTAAAGGGAGGGCAGACCACCATGTCCACGTTGGCAATTTTTTGGACCCGCTGAACAATCTCCTCGATGAGGTTTTTGGTGTCGGAGGCGGTACGGTGCATTTTCCAGTTGCCGGCCACAAAGGGGCGCCGGGGAATGACTTTCTTTGGCTTGCTCATGAGTCGTTGAGGGCGGCGACGCCGGGCAGGGTTTTGCCTTCGAGGAACTCCAAAGAGGCGCCTCCGCCGGTGGAAATAAAAGTGACCTGTTGGCCGACGCCGGCTTTTTTCACCGCTTTGACCGAATCGCCCCCGCCGATGATGGAGACGGCCTTCGAGTTGGCGGCCACCGCCTTGGCGATGGCGAAGGTGCCCTCGGCGCAGGCGGGAATTTCAAAAACCCCCATGGGTCCGTTCCAAAGAATGGTGCCCGCGCCGGCGATCTCCCGGGCGAAGGTTTCCCGGGCCTTGGGTCCGATGTCGACCCCCTCCCAGCCGTCGGGGATGTCCTCGCCGGGTTGGGTGAACTTGCCGGGGGAGACTTTCCGGCCGGCAAAGTCGAGCTGCTCCACGATAAGGGTGTCTTCCGGAAGGAGGAACTTCACCCCGCGTTTCTGCGCCTCGGCCAAGATCTCCTTGGCCAGCGGCACCTTGTCGGGCTCGCTGAGCGACTTGCCGATCTTTTTCCCCTGGGCGAGGCGGAAGGTGTAGGTCATGCCGCCGCCGATGAGGATGGTGTTGGCTTTCTGGAGAAGGGCGCGGAGGACGCCGATTTTGTCCCCGACTTTGGCGCCGCCCAGGATGACCAGGAAGGGCCGCTTGGGATTGGCAAGCTCCGTGCCAAGATAGCGGAGTTCCTTCTCCATGAGCAGGCCAGCCGCCGCTTTTTGGGCGAGCCGAGCACAGGCTTCGGTGGAGGCATGGGCGCGGTGGGCGGATCCGAAGGCGTCGTTCACATAGATCTTGGCGGGACCGAGTAGTTTTTTCGCGAAGGCCGGATCATTTTTTTCCTCTTCCGCGTGAAAGCGGACGTTTTCCAATAAAAGGACCTCGCCGGGCTTGAGGGCGGCCCGGAGCTTGCTGGTTTCGGCGCCCACACAGTCTGCCGCAAAATGCACCGGACGGCCGAGGGCCTTGGCCAAGTGCGCGGCTACCGGCTTGAGGGAATACTTCTCCTCCGGCTTGCCTTTGGGTCGCCCAAGATGGCTGGCGAGGACAAGGGAGGCGCCCTGCTCAAGCAGGAGCTTTAGGGTTGGCAGGGTTTCCTGGATCCGGGTGTCGTCGGAGACCTTGGGGCCCTCGGGGCAGGGTTCCAAAGGGACATTAAAGTCCGCCCGGACGAAAACCTGTTCGCCCTTGGGCTGGAGATCCTGAACGGTCAGCTTGGCCACGACCCGTTCAACCCGCGATGTGCTTGAGGAGATCGACGCA
>DFCD01000041.1:10430-22942 GCA_002366885.1 Verrucomicrobia bacterium UBA3063 | reverse complement strand
CGTTGTCGTACCAGCTGACCAGCTTGAAGAAGCGCTTGTTGAGACCGATGCCGGAACCGGCATCGAAGATGCTGGAGGAGGGGCAGTGGATAAAGTCTGAGGAGACGACCTCATCCGCGGTGTATTCCAGGATTCCCTTGAGGTAACTCTCCGAGGCCTTCTTCATGGCTGCACAGATTTCCTGGTAGGAGGTGTCCTTGGTGGTCTTTACAGTGAGGTCGACCACGCTGACGGTGGGGGTGGGCACCCGGAAGGCCATTCCGGTGAGTTTTCCCTGCACTTCGGGGCAAACGAGGCCGACCGCCTTCGCTGCACCGGTGGCGGAGGGGATGATGTTGATGGCGGCGGAGCGGCCTCCTTTCCAGTCCTTGCGGGATGGGCCGTCGACGGTCTTTTGGGTGGCCGTGTAGCTGTGGACGGTGGTCATCAAGCCTTCCTCTATCCCAAAACCTTCCTTGAGGAGGACATGGACCACGGGGGCCAGACAGTTTGTGGTACAGGAGGCGTTGGAGATAATATGATGTTTTGCGGAATCATACTTAGTGTGATTCACACCCATCACCACGGTGATGTCCTCGCCCTTGGCAGGGGCGGAAATGATGACCTTCTGGCAACCGGCGGCGATATGGCCTCTGGCCTTGTCCGCCTCGGTAAAGAGTCCGGTGGACTCCACCACGAAATCGACTCCCAGGTCCTTCCAAGGAAGGGCGGCGGGCCCTTCCTTAACGGCAAGGCACCTGATTTTATGGCCGTCGACCACCAGCACATCATCCTCGGCGGCGGAAGGGGAAGATTTTTCGCTGCGGACCTCCCCCTGATATCGGCCCTGGACGGAATCGTACTTTACCAAGTAGGCGAGGTTGTCTGCGGGAACGAGGTCGTTCACCGCCACGACGTCAAATTTCTTGCCCAGCAGGCCTTGTTGGCAGAGTGCCCGAAAGACCAGTCGGCCGATCCGGCCGAATCCATTAATCGCGATTTTGTGTTTGGTAGCCATAGATTTAAGGGAAGAACCCTAGCGACGATGATGTCGCAGAGTCAATGAGGGGGAGATTTTCCTGAGAGGCTAGCGAGCGAGGAAGGAGACACAGGTTTGGCCATATTCGCGCCGCCAAACCTCCTTCAGGGGCGCCTCCGTGCTCCATTTGGCGCGGTGAGAATGTTCCCACACAATCCGACCCTTGGGGGCCAGCAGACGCTCAAGACCGACCGTAACGTTCCAGGTCGACAGCTCCTCCGGGGTTTGGTCGTAAGGTGGATCGAGAAAAATCAGATCCAAGGAGTCGGTGGGGGCAGTCGGCAACCAGTTCTCCACGGGAGTCTCGAGGACTGGGAAATTGTAACCAAGGGACTCCAGGTTGTGACGGAGTGCTTCCGCAGTGCGCTGGTTTTGTTCGACGAAGAGGGCCGAGGCGGCCCCCCGGCTGAGCGCCTCAAGGCCGTAAGCCCCAGTGCCGGCAAAAAGATCGAGGATACGGGCGCCGTGCACCCAGTTGGCTAGGGCGGAGAAGACGGCGGCGCGGACGCGGTCCTGGGCCGGGCGCAGCCCGGGAATCACGGGGACTTCCAGGCGCCGGCTACAGTGAATCCCCCCGGTGATGCGCAGATGACCGGTCCCGCTTCGCCGGGGGTGACTCGGGTGCTTTCCTTCGGTATGACGTGGGGATGTCGACCTCATCCAGCAACCCTTGGTGTATCATCCTAAATCCCGCCGCCAAGGGCGATCAGGCGCGCAAAACCATCGACCGCATGGGCAAGCTGGCCCCGGAGGCAAAAATCCTGCTGACGGAAAATCCGGGGGATGGGGAGCACCGGGCCAGGGAGGCGGTCGCCATGGGTTTCCAGACGATCGTTGCGGCCGGCGGTGACGGAACAGTCAATGAAGTGCTTAACGGAATCGATCCTGCGAGGTGTGCGTTAGGCATCCTGCCGGTGGGGACGATGAACGTCCTGGCGCTGGAGCTGGGAATTTCCCCCGACCTTGAGCGCGCCTTGGCAGTGATCCGCGCGGGAAGACGCCGGCAGATCGACCTCGGATACGCAAACCAGCGCCGTTTTATCCAGCTGGCCGGGGTGGGGTTGGATGCGGAGGTGGTGAAAAAGACGCATCCGGAGGCCAAGCGGGCATGGGGTCCATGGAGCTACCTTCTCACCGTGGCGCAGGTGACCGTGGCCCCGGCCCCGCACCTCAAGGTGAAGTCGGGCGGGCAAGAATATCCCGGCGCAATGGTACTGATCGGAAATGGCCGGCATTATGGTGGACCGTTCCGGTTCTTCCCCAAGGCGAACATGTCGGATGGCAAACTCGATGTGTGCATTTTCCCTAAGTCAGGCCCATTGGACCTGCTTTGGTATCTGCAAGGAGTCCTCTTGGGTGGTCCTGAGTCACTTCCCGAGGTCCAATATCTCCAGACCCCCGCATTGACGGTCGAGGCCAAGGAGAAGGTCGCGCTTGAGGTGGATGGGGAATTCGGCGGCGAGACTCCGGTCGCCTTCCGGCTCGAGAAAAAAGGAGTTGAGGTGATCGTTCCTTGAGAAGTGCCGGGGAAGTTTTCCGGCTGGAAAAAACGGACGGTCTGGCGCGGGCGGGGGTGCTCCTGACGCCGCACGGGGAGGTTCCGACTCCGGTCTTTATGCCCGTGGGCACGCAGGCCTCGGTCAAGGGCGTCAGTCCGGACGAGTTAATCGAGCTGAAGGCGCCGATCATTCTGGGGAACACCTACCATCTGGTGGTGCGGCCCGGTCTTGAGGTGATCCGGCAAATGGGGGGGTTGCACCGGTTTATGGGTTGGAATGGACCCATTTTGACCGACAGCGGAGGTTTCCAAGTTTTTAGCCTGGCGAAGATCCGGGAAATGACGGAGGAGGGGGTGGTCTTTTCCAGTCACGTGGATGGGAAAAAGTTTTTCCTCGGACCGAAGGAAGCAATCCAGGCGCAGGACTCGCTAGGTTCGGACGTGATGATGGCCTTTGACGAATGCCCTCCCTGGCCCTGCGAGCATGACAGGATGGCGGAAAGCCTGAGGCGAACCCACCGCTGGGCGCGGATTTGCCGGGAGGAACAGGATCGGATCAGCCACCGGAACCTGCTTTTTGGAATTGGGCAGGGCGGGGACTATGCCGATCTCCGTGAAAAGTCCCTGACGGAACTGCAGGAAATCGGATTCGATGGTTATGCGGTAGGTGGAGTCAGCGTGGGGGAGCCTGAAAACCTGATGATGAAGGCGATCGACGACAGCGAACCTTGGCTTCCCCGTGACCGGCCACGGTATGTGATGGGATTGGGGCACCCCGATCAGATTGTAAGGATGATCGGAAAGGGCATGGATATGTTCGACTGCGTTTTGCCGACCAGAGTGGCACGAAACGGGACAGCCTGCACGCTGGAGGGGCCGGTTTCCGCCCGGAAACCCACCTGGACAAGGGACGAGAATCCGATTGTAAGGGGTTGCACCTGTTATGCTTGTTCGCGCTTCAGTCGGGCCTATGTTCAACACTTAATCAAGGCGGAAGAGCTATTGGGATTAAGGTTGATTTCCCTCCATAATCTCCATTTCTACCTTGAGACCGTCCGGCAAGCCCGAACGGCGATCCTGGAAGGACGGTGGGCCGGATGGTCCTCGGAATTCCTGGGGCGGTATCAAAGGGGAAGGAAGGAACAGGACCAATGAGCTTGATGAACTGGCCGGCCTCTTGGCCGCTGATGATGGCGCCGCCCACGGCGGAGGGAAGCACTGCGCCCACCTGGGTGACATTCCTTCCGATGGTGGTTATTCTTGTCCTGATGTATTTCGTGCTACTCCGACCGCAAATGAAGCGGCAGAAGGAGCATGAAAAGCTGATCGCCGCGGTCAAGACGGGTGACCGGGTGGTTGCGGCGGGGGGGATTTACGGAACAGTCACCAATCTCAAGGACCAGGTGCTGGTGTTGAAAGTGGCGGATGGCGTGAAAATTGAGGTCCAGCGCTCCACAATCACCTCGGTCGAAAAAAATGACGACAAGCCATCCTCCTGAGGATTTCCGATGATCGCCCTTCAGTTCGGACTTAGCCTCGTTTTCTTTGTTCTCTTCGTCGGCTATTTCCTGACTGCCGATGCCCGCAAGCGGATGCGCCTGAGCCTCGCGCTGACCGGGTCCCTGGTGGTGCTCTGCCTGAGTTCGCTTTTCATCCGAGGGGAGGACGGCAAGTGGGTGGTGAAGATCAAGCCCGGGCTGGATTTGAGGGGCGGAACGCAATTCCTGCTGGAGCTGGCGGGTGACCCTGGGCGGAGTGCCTTAGACCAGGCGGTCGAGGTGATCCGGAAGCGTGTCGACTCGGTGGGCGTGGCGGAACCGGTGATTCAGCCGGTGGGAGACAAGAGGATCATCGTGCAGATTCCCGGTGTAAGCGAGGCCGACAAGGCCTCCTACCGGCGGCAACTGGAGAAGGTTGCCAAGTTGGAATTTGCCCTAGTTCATCCGGAAAGTGAGCGGCTGACCGATGTGGCCAAAGGAAAAATTCCCCAGATCCCGATCGATTACCAGATCCTCAAGCTGCGCGACCGGAACCGGAACGGGGTTACCGTGGAAACCCCGTTGGTGGTGAAGAGGCGCGCGGAAATGTCGGGGAAGAACGTCGCCAGCGCATTCCGTAGTGTGGATCAACTGGGTCGGCCAGTGGTGATCATTGAATTTAATTCGGAGGGACGGGACAAATTTGGCAAACTGACCGAGCAGAATATCGGCCGAAGGATGGCCGTGGTGCTGGACGACGAGGTGTATTCGGCTCCGGTGATCCGGACGGCCATCTACGGAAGCTGTGAGATCTCGGGAGGAAACATGAGCATCACGGAGGCCGAGGAGTTGGCCAGCGTCCTTAAAAACCCCCTGGAAAACCCTGTGGCGATCGTGGACGAACGCGGGGTGGATCCTAGCCTGGGAGCAAGTTCGGTGAAGAGCGGTTTTACTGCGGGCTGGATCAGTTTGGTGGCGGTGGCTCTTTTCGTTCTCCTTTATTATCGCTGGCTTGGGCTGGTGGCGGTTTTTGGCTTACTCATCAACGTGCTGATCTTGCTGGGGCTTTTGGCTCAATTCGGCTTTACGCTGACCCTGCCGGGCTTGGCGGGATTGATCCTGACGATCGGCATCGGGGTCGATGCGAACGTGCTGGTGTTTGAGCGTATCCGGGAGGAAATGAACCGTCATCGGAGTGGTCTGGAAACCGTCGGAGCCGGTTTTCAGCATGCCTTTAGCTCAATTCTGGATGCCAACGTCACCACGGTGATCGCCGCCGCCATCCTCTTTTGGAAGGGGTCGGGTCCTGTACAGGGTTTTGCGACGGTCCTTTGTCTCGGGATTTTTTCCAGTTTGTTTGCGGCACTGGTAGTCAGTCGCACAGGCGCGGATTGGCTGGCGGAAAAAGGCGGCAAGGCATCGCTTCACATGTTTCGACTTTTCGAGCAGGTTAAGTTTGATTTTCTTGGATGGCGCAGGGTCGCCTATGCGGCCTCTATCGCCCTGTTGGGCGCGGGAGTGGTGGCCGTCGGCCTGCGCGGTGTCAACGCCCTTGGAGTGGACTTCACGGGCGGGGACCTAGTGACGTTGGGTTTTCAGGAAAAAGTGGAGGATGGAAGGGTGAGGGCGGCATTGGGTAATTTAGCCGAGGTGGCCCAGTATCAGCGCAGTCCTGTTGGCAAGGATGAGATTCTTTCCCTGCGGACGGCCTTTGGAAAGGGGGAGGTGGCGGTGGCCAAGTTGCAACAGGATTTTCCCTCGGCAGGTTTTCAACAGATCCAGTTGGACAAGGTGGCTCCGGTGGTGGGCGAGGAATTAAAAAAGAACGCCCTGATCGCACTGATTTTCGGCGTGATCGGCGTGTTTTTGTACACGGCATGGCGGTTTGAGTCGGCGTTTGCGGTGGGGGCGATCGTCGCCTTGATCCATGACGTGCTCATCAGCCTGGGCGTTTTCGTCCTGCTGGGGCGGGAGCTTTCCCTGCCCATGGTGGGGGCAATCCTCGCGGTGGCGGGCTACTCCATCAACGACACCATCGTGATCTTTGACAGGATCCGGGAAACGTTCCGCGGGGGTCTGCATGGAAACAAAAAGGAAGCCATGAATCTGGCGATCAACCAGACCCTGAGCCGAACCCTAATGACCTCGGCCACGACGTTCCTAGCGGTGTTGGTGCTCTTTCTTTTTGGCGGCAGGGTGATCAATGACTTTGCCCTGATCCTGCTGATCGGCATTGCCGTCGGCACCTACTCCTCAATCTTTATTGCCAGTCCGATAGCTCTCCTCGTGGGCGGAAGAAAAAAATAAGTCGGGAACGGCTTGCGGGTCGCAAGCCTTTCCTTATTCCGTAAGGATGCGTTGGGTCGGAAATCCAGGCCGGGCGGAGTCAGGGCAGGCTCCCGATCAACTGATCGAAAGGATCCTGGGTCGCCGCGGGCTCTCCCCGGGGGCGGAGCGGGAGGCTTTTCTTCAGCCCAAATTGGCGCATCTCACTGCTCCCGAGGAGATTCCCGGAATGCCGGGTGCTGTGCAACTCCTCAAGCGCCACCTGAAAACCGGGAGTGCCATGGTGATTTACTCCGATTACGACGTGGACGGGATCACCAGCGCCAGCATTTTGCGGTTGTTCTTGGATTCCATGGGAGCTGGAGCCATCCGTCATTTCATGCCGGACAGGAAAAAGGAGGGGTACGGCCTGACCGCCCCGGCACTGGAGCGGTGTCTGCAAACCGGGCTGAAACCCAACCTTTTGATCGTCCTGGACTGCGGCACCAACAGTCGGGCGGAGGTGGCCAGCGCCAAAGCGGGCGGCATAGATGTGCTCATCGTGGACCATCATCAGGTGGGAGAAGTCGCCAAAAGCGACGCCTTGGTGAATCCCCAGTTGGGCTCCTCGCATCATCATCTCTGCACAGCGGGACTGGTGTTCAAGCTGTGTCACGCTTACCTCAAGGCAGAGGGCGGGAGGCAGTTCGACCTGCGCACGGTGCTGGATTTGGTCGCATTGGCCACGGTGGCCGACCTTGTCCCCCTAGAAAAGGATAACCGCATTTTTGTCCGGGAGGGGTTGCGGCGACTGGTCCAGACCGTGCATCCGGGGTTGCGGAGGTTGATGGAGGTGAGCGGGGGCGGAGTAAGGACACCGACAACCTTCACGCTGGGGTTCCAGCTTGGCCCGAGAATCAACGCCGGGGGTCGCGTGGGGGAGGCCTCGGCGGGGTTGAACCTCCTGCTGAGCCGTGATCCGGGAGAAACAGCCAAACTGGCCAGGGAACTGGATTTGCAAAACCGGAAGCGTCAGGAGTTGGAGGCGATGGTCTTGGGGGAGGCGGAGGCCGAGATCGGGGAATCTCCCGATGGACTGGGGCTGGTGGCGGCAAGCGACCGCTGGCACCCGGGGGTTGTCGGGATTGTGGCGGCAAGGCTGGTTCGGAAATATCACAGGCCGAGTTTTGTCATCGCGCTGGAAGAGGGGGCGGGCAAGGGGAGCGGTCGTGGCCTGCCCGGAGTGTCCCTGATGGATGCCTTGCGCGCCTGCGCGCCGTGCCTCAAGGGATTCGGGGGGCATGAGGGGGCAGCGGGAATCACGATCGAGGCGGACCGGGTGGCGGAATTCAGAAAGATCCTGGTGGCATGGCTGGAAAAAAGCGTGAGGCCGGAGGTTTTTGAGAAGAGCCTTTCCATAGAAATGTCTCTGCTGCCGGAGCACCTGACACCGGAAATGGCGCGGGCAGTGGGGGATCTGGCTCCGTTCGGGAAAGGAAATCCCGAGCCGGTTTTTCAGTTGGACGGCGTGACCATGGTCAGTGCGCCGAAAGTCTTTGCGGAACGCCACCTGAAATTCCGGGCCCAAGCGGGGGAGCGTAAGTTTGAGGTGGTGGGTTTTGATTTTGCCCGGCGCCCGCCGGACCGGCCGACGTTCGACTTGGCGGGATCCTGGGAATGGGACGAGTACACGGACGCACCCCGGTGGCGGATGGTCGACTGGCGTTGAGCCCGGAACAGAACCGCATACGGAAGGCGGCGGAGAGCCTCGCGGAGAGGCTTGGGTTGTCCGGCCCGGAGCAATTGGCCGGCTATCTGCCGAGGAGACATGAAGACCGGCAGGGAGGGTGGCATCCCTCGCAAGGATTGCCGGAGGGGCCGGTAAATTTCCAGGGAACGGTCACAAGATCCAAACTGAACCGTTGGCGGGGGCGCAGGTGCATGGTGGAGGTGGATGTGGAAGTCGCCGGCAACATGGGCGGCTTGGTCCGGCTGGTCTTTTACAACCTTCCTTTCATGGCTCGGGCCTTCCCCGAGGGGAAGCGGGTGGCGGTTTTTGGCCGGGCGGAGGAAAAAAAGGGCGTTTTTGTCTTTGCCCATCCGGAAACGGAGACGGTGGAAGAGGGGAAGGAGGAGGGGATTCATTTAGACCGCGTGGTTCCCGTTTATCCTTTGACGGAGGGGGTAAGCCAGCGGCGCGTGCGTTCGGTTCTTTATCATTATTTGAAGGAATTCTGGCCGACCTTGGAGGAAGGATTTCCGGGCCTAACAGGAATGCCGACCCGATCCCAGGCATGGAGGACCCTCCATTTTCCGGGGTCTTTGCGGGAGGTGGAGATCGCGCGAAGAAGTCTGGCCCATGAGGAGCTATTGGGAATGCAGTTTACGCTTCGGGTGAGGAGAGCTGCTCGCGAGGCCATCCGGGTGGAGCGGGCCGGAAAAGCACGGGATCTGGTGGAGGCTTGGAGAAAGTCGCTTCCATGGCCGATGACGGCAGACCAAGAGCGGGTATGCGGTGAGATTGACGAAGATTTGGCACTCAACCGGCCGATGCATCGCCTTCTTCAGGGGGATGTGGGGTCGGGTAAGACGCTGGTGGCGGCCCATGCCTTGTTGCGCGGGCTGGAGCGCGGCACGCATGTGGCGCTGATGGCGCCGACCACTCTCCTGGTGGAGCAGCATGCGGCCTCGTTGCGGAAATTGCTTCCCCGGGGAGTTCTTGAGGTGGTGACGTGGACCTCGGATGCCAAGCCGGGGCCGGTAGGCCTGTTTCCCCGGATCACTGTGGGCACCCATGCGCTTTTTGCAGAAAAGACACGGCTATCCCGCCTTTCCCTATGTGTGATCGATGAGCAACAGAGATTCGGGGTGAGGCAGAGGGCGGCATTCCTTGCCAAGGGGGAGCGCCCTGACCTGCTGGTGCTCACGGCGACACCGATCCCGAGGACCTATGATTTGTTGCTACACGGAGATCTTGATGTTTCCCTTATCCGGGAAATGCCGCCCGGGAGGGGCGAGGTAAGGACGCATGTCCGGGATGGAACCGCGACCGAGAAGATTTGGGCTCATCTTCGGGAACGGGTGGATGCAGGCGACCGTGTCTATGTGGTTGTTCCGCGGCTGGGCGAGGAGGTGGTGAATCCGGCCGAGGAGGCATCCGTCAAGCGGACCTACGAACAATTGTCAAAAGTGATCGGCAAGGCGGGGGTGGCCTTGTTGCATGGCAGGCAGAAAGAGGAGGAGAAGACCGCGATTTTGGAAAAATTCCGGAAAGGGACGGTCGCCGTGCTCGTGGCGACGACGGTGGTCGAGGTTGGGGTGGATGTGCCGGAGGCGAACTGGATGGTGATCGACCATGCCGACCGGCTGGGATTGTCCCAGTTGCATCAGCTTCGCGGCCGGATCGGCCGGGGAGGGAGAAATGGAAACTGTGTCCTGATTCAAAGATCGGGAGGCCAGGTCGCCAGGCAGAGGCTGGAATTCCTGGCGCTAAACCGGGACGGCTTCAAAATTGCGGAGGAGGATTACCGGTTGCGCGGCCCGGGAGATATCCTGGGTGAAGACCAAAGCGGGATTCCCCGTTTCCGGTTTGCCAGGCTTCCGGAGGATCTCCCCCTGCTGCGGGCAGCCCAGCAGGATGCAGGGGATCTGATAAAGGGTGATTGGAGGCGGTGGAGCGGTTTGGTGGAAGCCGAGAAGCATGCCAGGGAGGACGTCGCGACGAACTAGGGGGACTTTGGCTTATGTTTACGATGACGTTTGGGCGATGGAAGGGTTAGGATACGAGGATGTCCTTGGGTGGTGGCAAAAAATCCGGAAGGTTGTTTGAGCGGGCGAAAAAAGTGACGCCGGGGGGCGTGCATTCCCCCGTGCGCGCATTCCGGGCCGTGGGGGGCACGCCTGTTTTTATGGTTTCCGCAAAAGGGGCCTACCTTCGGGACGCCGATGGAAAGAATTATGTGGACTATGTGGGCAGCTGGGGACCGGCCATTTTGGGGCATGCACACCCGGCGGTCACGAAGGCGGTGCAGAAGGCCGCGGAAAAGGGGCTCAGTTTCGGAACGCCACATGAGGGGGAAGTGGAGCTTTCGCGTTTGATTTGTCGGATGGTTCCTAGCGTGGAAAAGGTCCGTTTTTGCAATAGTGGCACCGAGGCGACGATGTCCTGCCTGAGGTTGGCCAGGGGATTTACCGGGCGGAACGGAATGGTGAAGTTTTCCGGTTGTTACCACGGCCATTCCGATGCGTTGCTGGTGGCTGCAGGTTCCGGGGCCCTGACTCTGGGAAAACCGGATAGCGCGGGGGTTACCCCGGGGGCAGTGGAGGACACCCATGTGCTGCCTTTCAACAATCCTGGAGCTGCCGAGAGGCTGTTTGCCCAGCGGGGGGCGGAGATTGCCGCGGTCTTGTTGGAACCGATTCCAGCCAATGCCGGCCTGATCCTGCCGGTCCCGGGTTACCTGGAAAAACTCAGGGAGCTGACAACCAAACACGGGAGCCTGTTGATTTTTGATGAGGTGATGACCGGATTTCGCCTGGCGCCGGGAGGAGCACAACAAATCCTGGGGGTCCGGCCTGATTTGAGCGCATTTGGCAAGGTGATCGGAGGAGGGCTTCCGGTGGGAGCCTTCGGCGGGCGCGCTGAGGTAATGGATCATCTTGCGCCCGATGGGCCCGTCTATCAGGCCGGCACGCTCTCGGGGAACCCGATGGCTATGGCGGCAGGCCTGGCGCAATTAAAGAAGCTAGGGGAAGGCAATATTTACCGTGAGCTGGATCGGGCCGGTGCCGTCCTGGAAAAGATGTTCCGGGAGGAACTTGGTTCCGCGGGATGGAAGGATCCCTTTGTCCGGATTGGCTCGATGTTTTGCCTGTTCTGCCGTGCTGACGGCGTGCCGGTCCGAAACCTTGAGGCGGCCCGACTGTGCGACACGGGGAGGTATGCTCGGCTGTTTCACGGGCTTCTTGGAAAAGGTGTTTATTTCCCTCCCTCCCAGTTTGAGACCTGTTTTGTCTCGGCGGTTCACGGGCAAAGGGAACTGGAAATCACCAGGAAGGCGTTACGGGTGGCTGTTCGGCAGGCTTGAGAAGAAGACTTGTTCTGGGCAGGGTGGACCTGTGAATACGGCACTGGCCGATTTTTTCGACCTCAAGGGACAGAATCACGAGGAGTTGTTTGCCGGGGTCACCCATGCCTGGGAGGTTCTTCCCAGAATCCATGATTACTTGAAGAAAAACCTGAGAAACGGTTCCAAGGCCAAGCTCATCGGCTCGCCGGTCATTGGGGAGGATGTTCATCTCGGGGAGGGCACGATCGTTGAGCCTGGGGTGTACATCCGGGGTCCCGCCTGGATCGGGAAGAACTGCGAGGTTCGGCACGGAGCCTATATCCGCGAGAATGTGATTGCCGGGGATGGCTGTGTTCTGGGAAACAGTTGCGAGTTTAAAAACTGTATCTTGCTTTCCGGCGCCCATGTTTCCCACTTCAGTTATGTGGGTGACTCCGTGGTCGGGCGAGACGTGAATCTCGGGGCGGGGGTGATTCTTTCCAACTATCGCCTGGATGGCCAGGTCATCCGGGTGCGGTTGGCGGGCAGTAAGGTGGAAACCGGACTGCGCAAGTTCGGCGCCATGGTGGGGGACAAGTCCTCGGTTGGTTGCAATGCGGTGATCAACCCGGGAAGCCTCATAGCAAAGGGTGCAAGAATCTTGCCGGGGACGATCTGGTCGGGTGGGCGAGGTAAGGAGGGATGATTCCAAGCAGACTGGGCGGAACCTCCCGCCGCTTGGGCTTACGTTTATGTTTAGGGAAACTGCGAGCTGCAAGCCGAGGGACAGGGGATCGATCCAAACCCAAATCTCAACCCAAACACAGACTGAACTAGGCGTAAGGGGATCCGACGAAGCTATGAAAGGGTGCGGTGGCGTAAGCGCGGCTGATCAAGCCGTCAAAAATGGCGGGTACAGCCTCCGCGGTCTGCGGGTGTAGGTCGTGGAGCAGGATGATGGAGCCAGGTTGGCTTGCGGCGAGGACCCTTTGGGCGATGACCGAGCTTCCGGGTTGCGCCCAGTCCTTGGGATCGACCGACCAGTAGGCAACGCCCAACCCGTGTTTGGAGGCAAGAGGCCCCTGGTCCCGCCGAAACGCGCCATAGGGAGGGCGAAACCAGACAGGGGTAACCCCGGTGGCCCGCGCGATGGCCTCCTGGGTCCTGATAATCTGGTTGTCCACCGCCGCATCGCTCATCCCGGA
>DFCD01000041.1:2311-10317 GCA_002366885.1 Verrucomicrobia bacterium UBA3063 | reverse complement strand
CTCGGCCAGCACCCTTTCCGTGATGCCGGGTGTCGGGCCGTCGTCAAAAGTCAGTGCCAGCTTGTTGCCGAAGCCGGGCCCGGAATTGATGAACGCGGGGTTGATCTCCACTTCGCCGGCCTCCCCGACCGAGCCGTTTTGGGCCCGCCCTGGAACGGCCAGACCGGCTCCGGCCATGGCGAGCATCCGGAGAAAATCATTCCGCCTCACAGACTTCCTCTTTAGCAGGGTCACGGGCATTCTCAAGTCCCCAATCCATGAAAGTCTGTGACCTCACCCAGATTTACTCTTCCCGCGGGGGCGGAGTCCGCTCCTACCTGGAGGCGAAGCGAAGATTTATCCGGGATCATACCCCGCACGAGCACCTGATGATTGTTCCCGGGGCAAAAACCGAGCAGGTCGAGGGGGGGAGGACCCGGCTATGGACGGTGGCGGGTCCCTTGGTCAACCGGACCTCGCGATACCGCTGGATGCTCGATTTGCCCTCCCTTTTGCGAATTCTGCACAACGAGCATCCGGAAGTGGTGGAAGCCGGCGACCCCTATCATGCGGCGATGATCGCACGGAACTGGGCCAACCGCCGGGGCTCTAATTTTTTTATGTTTTACCACTCCCACTTTCCCGACGCGCTTCTACGCACGGTCCTCAAGTTTGCGGGGGGTTGGGCCCGCGGTTGGGTGGAAAAAGTTGCAGGGGACTACCTTCGTAACATGGCGCTAAACAGCCGGGGCATCTTTGTCGCCAGCCGGCATCTCATGCGTGTTCTTGATGGGTGGGGATGCCGGGGGCTCATCCATCTTCCTCTCGGAGTGGATACCTCGGTGTTCCATCCGGGCCACAAAGGGGAACGCGGGGAAATTCGGAAAAGGCTCGGGCTACCGGTTGGTAAGCCGGTTTTTCTGTATGTGGGGCGCTTTTCCCCCGACAAGGATACGGCCTTGCTTTTGCGCGCCTGGATGAAGATCGGTGAGGCAAAAAAAGAACCATGGTGCGGGGTCATGGTGGGGGATGGTCAGATGACTGGGACGGTGGAGGCGTTCCTCCGGCATCACCCCCATATCCGGCGGATTCCTTTCCTCAAAAAACCCGAGGACCTGGCGGATTGGTATCGGGCGGCCGACCTGCTCATTCATCCGGGTCGATGGGAGACCTTCGGCCTGGTTTTGCTGGAAGCCCAGGCTTGCGGGTGTCCCGTGGTGGGTTTTCGGGGAGGGGCGATGGATGAGCAGGCGGAAAATCTCTCCGACTGGTCTCCGGAGTGGAGCTCGTTGGGCCTCGCCCGGGCGGTGATGCGCAGGGCTCGTCTCTTGAGCGAGGAGGACAGGGTCAAGACCTCGCTTTATGTCCAGGAACGATTCAGCTGGGAGCGGACATTCTCGCGGCAGATGGAGGTTTATGGGCGATCCAGGTGACGAACCAGGAGAATTTGTTGTCCGTCCGTACCGCGCCGAGGATCGTCCCATGGTCCGACGAATCTGCGCGGATACAGGATTTCTGGGCGCACCGATTGACCCTGTCTTTGAAGATCGGGAGCTGTTTGCGGACTTTTTGACCTCACCCTACACCGATGCCGAACCGGAAAACTGTCATATTCTCGAGGACGCAAACGGGGAGGTCGTGGGATATCTGACCGCATCCTCCGATGCAAATCGCCGCCGCCGCCACCTTCTGAAAAAATTCCCCGGCTGGTTGGTCCAAACGTTTCGGGGATGGCTGGGAGGATATCGACCGGCCACGCGGCGTTACCTTCTCTGGTTGTTGTTTCGTGGACGGAGGGAAACCCCAACCGCCCCTCGGGATGCGGCCCATTTCCATATCAACCTCCTCCCCCGCGCGAGGAGCGTTGCCGCAACACGGTCCTTGATTGACGCTTTTCTGCAATCGGCGGGGCGCCGCGGAATCCGATGCGTTTATGGGCAAATGGTTACCCGCGGGGGGCGGCGCGGAGAACGGATGTTCGCAAGGTATGGGTTCCGCGTCACCGACCGCAAAAAAGTGACCAAATTCCGGCCCTATTCCCAAGAGGAGGTTCATTTGTGCACCGTGGTAAAGGATCTTGCAGAATCCCCATTGTTGTATGGAAAAGATTTGCATCGGAAGGGCGGACGAAAACACGGGCGAATCGACAGGAAGCTCCTGCTTTCGTTGCACGATTTCCACCCCGGAAGCCGGTTACAGATCGCCGGCCAATTGGACTTCTGCCTGCAAGCCTGCCCGGGGAGAGCCTCCATCCTTGTGATCCCGGAGTATCATCACGGGCGGGGAATCGAAAGCTGCGGCGAAAGCCTCGAGCAGTTGTCGCGCTGGGAGCGGGAGGGACACGATCTGGCCATCCATGGATATTTTCACGACCGCTCCGGTCTGCCGGACGAGTCGTTCTTCTGGACAAAGATTTACACGGACCGCGAGGCGGAATTCTTCCGTCTCGATCCGGCGGAAGCAGAGTCACGTATCGGACGGGCCCTAGCCATCTGGGGGCGCCACCGCTGGGAGGCTAGGGGGTTTGTGGCTCCCGGATGGCTCCACGGCCCTTCCACTGAAAGGATCCTGCGTCAAAAAGGGTTCGCCTACACCTGTCATCTGACAGAGGTGGTTCATCTTGCGGAAGGGCGTCGTGACCGGGCCTGGGCGGGGACCTACAGCCTCCGGTCCTTATGGAGGCGGACATTGGCCCGGGGATGGCATCCTGCCTGGAAAGCCCTGTGCTCCCGAAAGCCCTTGGTGCGCTTAAGTCTTCATCCGATGGATCTGGAAGTCCCCTTTGTTCGCCGGCAAGTGGGCACCCTTCTCAAAGAGTTGTCGGCGCGGGGATATCGGTCAGTCTCATACGCCGAACATGTCCAGGTGTGACCTTCATCTTCATTCCCGGCATTCCGACCGGCCTTCGGAGTGGGTCCTTCGCAAGGCCGGGGTCCCGGACAGCCTTTCCCGACCAGAACAACTCTACGACCAGCTGCGCCGCCAGGGGCACGATTTCATCACCCTAACGGATCATAATTCCCTCGGAGCCCTACGGGAGTTGCGGGGCCGGGAGGGGTTTTTCCCGGGTGTGGAAATCACCAGCTATTTTCCGGAGGACCGATGCAAGGTTCACCTGCTCGCATGGAATCCGGACGAGAGGCAATTCGGGGAAATCGAAAGGCTTCGTCCCAGCCTTTTTGATCTGGCGGCTTTTCTTCGCCGGGAGGAAATCGCCCATGCCGTCGCTCATCCCCTGATCAGTGTCGACGGCCGGATGACCCCGGATCATTTCGAAAAACTTCTCCTGCTCTTTCCCGTTTTTGAAACGATCAACGGCCTCAGGTCGGGTATTGCCCACAAAGTCGTCCGGCTCTGCCTGGACGCTCTGACACCCGAAAAGATGCGGCAAATGGCCGAACGCCATCATCTGGAGCCGCCCGGAAAGGAGCCCTGGAAAAAGGGGAGGGTCGGCGGCTCCAACGATCATTGTGGTCTCTATGCCGGCCAGGTCTGGACCGAGGTGTCCGGGGCGAAGGACCCGCAGGCCTTCCTGCGAGGCATCATGGAGGGTCATGGAATCCCGCATGGTCCGGATGGCGACCCAGCCCGGTTTGTCAACGGCCTCTTCCACATCCTCTTCGAGTTTCTTCGGGAGCGGGTGGATTCCCGGGCTCCCCGCGGATCGGAACTGCTCCTGCGCATTATCAACCGTTTCCTTGCGGGCGAAAACCCGGTGCAGATGGGGTTTCTGGAAAAGGCCAGGGCCGCGGTCGACATGGTGACGAGCGGGAAAATCCTCGAATTTTGGAAAGCTCCGGAGGGGGGGTTGAGCAAGGAGCTGGCCCACTATCTGGGTAATCCTGAAACCAAAAAAACCCTCCAGAGGGTTCTGGATGAAGAGAAGACGCCCGAACGGCGGAGTTTTCGTCTGGCCTCCAAGGTCATCAATGATCTTGGGTTCCGGATCGTAACCCGTTTCATCGAGCGGGCCGGCCGGGGGGATTTGGTGGCGGGACTGGAACCTTTGGCAGGGGTGCTTCCACTTGGCTTGGCCACCGCTCCTTATCTTTATTCCTTTCACACCCTGCGCGTGAACCGGGACCTTTGGGGCAATGTGGCTCAACGCATGACGGGGTTCCGGCCCGCGGAACTGCAGAACAGAAGCAAGGGTTGGTTCACTGACACCCTTGAGGACGTCAACGGGGTAGCCCGAACCATCCGCACGATGGCCGCGGCCGGGAGAAGCCAAGGAGCCGATTTGACCATCCTGACGAGCCGCCCGGACCTGAAGCCAGAGGAGGGGGTGGTCAACTTTTCCCCGGTTGGCGTGTTCACCATCCCCGAATACGAGCTCCAGAAGCTGAGTTTCCCCCCAATTCTGGAGGTGATCGATCATGTGGCCCGCCGCGGCTATACGGAGCTGATCCTGAGCACCCCGGGACCAATGGGGCTCACCGGATTATTGGCCGCCAAACTGCTGGGTTTGCGGGTCAGCGCCATCTATCACACGGACTTTCCCCAGTATGCGCGATTTCTGAGCGGAGATGACCCGATGATGGAGGGGATCGCCTGGAATTTCATGCACTGGTTTCACAGTCAGGTTGACCGGGTCTATGTCAATTCCGCTCACTATCTGGAGCGCTGGGCGGAAAACGGCCTGCCTCGAGACCGGTTGGCCATTCTGCCCCGCGGGCTGGAGACCGAGATATTCTCGATTCATCACCGGGAAGAGGACTTTTGGAAAAGGCGCGGGGCAAGGGGCCGGGTGGTGCTTTATGTGGGCCGAATTTCCAAGGAGAAGGAGCTGGAGTTTTTGGCGGAGGTTGCCAACCGGATGAGGGCCGAACAAGGGGTGACCTTTGCTTTCACGGGAGATGGCCCTTATTTGCCCGAGCTGAAGAAGAGGGTTCCCCAGGGAATCTTTACGGGACCCCTGCACGGCGCCGAACTTTCCAAAGCTTACGCCTCCGCCGACCTTTTTGTCTTTCCCAGCACCACGGACACCTACGGGAATGTGGTCCTCGAGGCTCTGGCCTCTGGCCTGCCGGTTCTCGTTTCGGAGCAAGGCGGGCCCCGGGAGTTGCTGCGGGATCGCGGGGACGGTTGCGTTGTTCCGAGAGACGCCGCCGCATGGGTTGCCGCCATTCAGGAGCAATTTGCACAACCCACGGATTTCCGTTCCCGCGAGGAGCGCAGGAACCGGACGATCCGGGGAAGGGAATGGGGAGAAGCTTTCGAGAAGTTTTGGAATGATGGAATCCTGTGAATAACTTTAGTGGCAAATGATTTGACCCCAGGCCTTTTCTCTCATTTATTTCTCGAATGTCTTTGCCCACGCCACCGCCCCCGCCTCCGAGGCCCCCGGGAATACCTGTTCCTCCTTCCGCGGCGCCCATTGCCAAGCCCTCCATCCCCGTTCCCGGCGTGCCCAAGCCTGCGGGAATTCCCTCTCCGGTCCCTGTTCCTCCTCTGGCCGCCCCTCCGGGAATGAAAAAAGAGACCATGCGTTTGGCTCCTCCTCCCAAGCCGCCGGGCGCCCCGACTCTTCCTTCTCCCGCCGTTCCGGTACTCCCCACTCCTTCCGCCACTCCGCCTCCGGCTGTGCCCGGTGCCGCGCCCCAGGCGCCGGCCGTCCCGGGCATACAAAAGCCCCCGGCGGATCTTCGCAAAGAGACGATGAGAATCAGCTTNNGCCGCCAAACCTCCCATGCCCTCGTCGCCGCAAGCCGGAAAGGCTCCGGCATCCGCTCCCGCGGGGGCAAAGCCCGGACCCGCCCCGCAAAGGGGGCCTGCGCCCGCCATGGCCATGCCCGTTCCGGTAGCGGACAGCGGCGGCACGGGATTAGCCATCGCCGCGCTGCTCGCTGCCATCATCTCCTTCGGCGTCGTGCTGTGGAGTTTTCTTCACAATTGACCGGTGGTTTTATGGCTGGCGCATCCACCGTTGTTCTCACCCAGGCGAACTTCGACGAGCTCGTCCTGAAGTCCAAAACCCCCGTGCTTGTGGATTTTTGGGCGGAATGGTGCGGGCCCTGCAGGATGATTTCCCCCCTCCTGGAGCAGATCGCCACGGACCATCAGGGCAAAGTCCTTGTGGGCAAGGTCAACGTGGATCAGGAGCAGGCCTTGGCGTCGAAATATGGGATTCAGTCCATCCCGGCATTTTTTGTCTTCAAAAACGGGCAGGTGGCGGATCAGTTTGTCGGGGCGCAGCACTCCCGGCAGTCCATCGAAGCGAAACTGGGAATTGCCTGAGCGCCTGTCGGTTCCGCGCCGTAGCGGGCGATGCGGGGATCAGGACGAGGCGGTGAAGGTGCAGCGATAGAGTCCGGCCACCCGCTCCTCATCCCGTCGAACCTTTGTCCGCAGGACCTTCTCAAACATCTGCCGCTCGTAGTCCCGGATAACGGGAAATGCGTCCAGACAATCCTGGATGGCGGAGTTGAACTCGGTGATGCGGTGGTTGCGGGAGGAGTTGTCGAAGCTGTACTCCGACATGTAACCGTCTTCCTCCCGAAGCTGGGCCAGCCCGCGAAAACGGCTCTCCCCATCCAGCTTTTCCAGCTTGTGCTCGTAGCGGGCGGTCTCGGCCTTGTAGATGTTCAGAAGGATCTTTTCCGGGGCCAGGGAACCGAAGCTTTCCTTGACCGCCTCCAGGATTTGGAGGCTGAACTGGGGGTAGCGGCTGGGGAAAAACTCCCGCGCCCCATCGGTGAGACGGTAGGCCTTTTCCGGGCGTCCCATTCCCTTGGGCCTGCGCCAGGTGTCCAGATATCCCTCCCGCTCCAGCCCGATGCAGTGCTGTTTGATGCCCATGTAGGAAAGCCCTACCCGTTGGCACAATTCACTGACGGAAAGCCCCTGGCTTCGCTTGATCTCGCGCAGAATCGCAAGTTTGGGGTTGTGGTTGCTCTTGGCGTGCAGGCGGGTCTTCATTCCGAGGAAAGGAAATTTCAACCAAGAATCGTCCGCGAATCAACCTCTGAATTCGGAAAAATTCACTAGCCCTAACGGGGCTCGAACCCGTGCTCCGGCCTTGAGAGGGCCGTGTCCTAACCAGCTAGACGATAGGGCCGTGGAACCGGAAAAAATACCGCGATTCCGCACTTGGGGCAATCCCCAAGGCCATGCACTCACTCCACCGTGACGGATTTGGCCAGATTGCGGGGCTTGTCCACGTCGCGACCCAACGTGACCGCCATGTGGTAGGAGAACAGTTGCAGGGGGATCACGTTGAGGATGGGTTGGACCAGTTCATGGGTCCGGGGAACCCGGAAAACGATGTCAGCCAAGCCCGCCACCTTGGCATCATCAGCGTGGGCCACCGCCAGGACCGGGCCGCCGCGTGCCTTGATTTCCTGAAGGCTGCCGAGGTTCTTGGTGTAGACACCGTCCTGCGTGGCAATCAGGACGGAGGGTGTCTCTTTATCGATCAAGGCGATGACCCCGTGTTTCAGTTCCGCGCTGGGGTAGCCCTCCGCGTGGATGTAGGTCACTTCTTTCATTTTTAAGGCACCTTCCAGGGCAATGGGGAAGTTGGCCAACCGCCCCAGAAACAGCATGGACCTGGCCTTGGCAAAGGCGGTGGCGGCGCGCTGAATCGATGCCGATTCCTGAAGGAGCGCGAGGATTTGGTCCGGAAGCTTGTCCAGTGCTTCCAAAATTTCGCGCCCATGGGCAGCGGAAAGGGATCTTTGGCGACCCAACAGGATTCCCAAGAGCGTGAAAATCACCACTTGAGAGGTGAACGATTTCGTCGCGGCCACGCCGATTTCCGGTCCGGCATGCATGTAGACGCCGCCGTCGCTTTCCCGGGCAATCGTGCTGGAGACGTTGTTGCAGATACCCAGGACACGGAAGCCTCGGCGCTTCGCCTCGCGTAATGCTCCCAGGGTATCGGCCGTCTCGCCGGACTGACTGACCGCAAAGAAGAGGGTCTTTTCGTGCACAGGGGAATCCCCGTAGCGGAATTCGCTCGCGTGCTGGGTGTCGACCGGGATCTTGGCCAGCGTTTCAATGAGATACTTGCCGACCATGCCGGCGTG
>DFCD01000041.1:0-2210 GCA_002366885.1 Verrucomicrobia bacterium UBA3063 | reverse complement strand
ACGGTTTCGGCCTGCTCATGGATTTCCTTGAGCATGAAGTGGGGGTGGGCCCCTTTGTCGCTGGCGGTCACGCCATTTTCAATTTCCTCGACGCGGATATCGGCCTTCTGCCCAAGCGGGGAAGCGACCTCGAAGCGGTCGGCATGCAGGGCCACAATCTCCTGGTCCTGCAGGATGACCACCCGGTTCGTGTACGGGGCGAGGGCCTGGGTATCGCTGGCGAGAAAGTTTTCCCCGTTGCCAACGCCGATGACCAGCGGGCTTCCCCGGCGGGCTCCCACCACCAGTCCGGGCAGGTCGGAATGGATCACCGCGATGCCCAGGGTGCCCTGAACCTGTTTGAGCGCCTTGCGCACTGCCTCGATCAGCCTGACCTCACCCTTTTCCCGGCTTTGGCTGAAGCAGTCGCCCACCAAGTGGGCCAGAATCTCGGTGTCCGTGTCGGAAGCAAATTTATGCCCGGCCTTGGCCAACCGGTCCTTCAGCTCGAGATAATTTTCAATGACGCCGTTGTGGACCAGGGCGAGTTTTCCGGAGGCATCCAGGTGAGGGTGGGCATTGGCATCGGTTGGGGCGCCGTGGGTGGCCCAGCGGGTGTGACTGATGCCTGACCGGCCTTCCACAGGTTTGGCCCGGCAGGCTTTGGCCAGTTCCTCAATCCTCCCGCTCTTTTTCCGGACCTGCACGCCTTGGCCGTTGAGGATGGCCAAACCGGCCGAGTCGTAGCCCCGGTACTCCAGCCTCCCCAAGGCATCGAGGAGAATGGGCTGGGCGTCCCGCGGGCCGACATAGGCGACAATTCCGCACATCGTGCACTTGTTCTACATTTTTGCGTAGATAGGGTCAATGTATGAGCCCGAAGGGTAATTCCAGTCCGGATCAGGTCATCACCGTCATCCTCGGCGGGGGTGAGGGGAGTCGTCTTTATCCGCTGACGCGGGACCGCGCCAAACCGGCTGTTCCCATCGGGGGAAAATACCGCCTCGTCGACATTCCCATCAGCCTGAGCCTCAACTCCGGCATCAAGCGCATTTTCCTGCTCACCCAGTATCTCAGTTCCTCCCTCCATCGTCATGTTCAGCAGGGCTACCGTTTTGATGATTTTATTCCCCGAGGCTTCATCGAGATCGTTGCCGCCCAGAAGACAAGGGAGGCCACCAACTGGTTTCAGGGTACGGCCGATGCGGTTCGCCAAGGGCTCATTCATTTTGACAATCATCCCCATGAAAACGTCCTAATCCTTTCGGGCGACCAACTGTACCGGATGGATTTCCGTGAGATGCTGGAGGGACATCACTCCTCGGGAGCCGACATCACCATCGCCGCCCTTCCGGTCAACCGGGAAAGCGCACCCCGTCTGGGACTTCTGCGGGTGGATGCGCTGCATCGCGTCACGGAGTTTGTGGAAAAGCCAAAAGATCCAAAAATCCTCGACGCGTTGGCGACCGTGCCCGGACTTCCCTCCGAGCGGCCCTTTCTGGCTTCCATGGGCATCTATGTTTTTCGCAGGGAGGTTTTGAGGGACTGCCTCGCAAAAACCCAAGGGGATGACTTCGGGAAAAACGTGCTGCCCGCGGCGATCCGGGAGCGAAAGGTGTCCGCTTACTTGTATGAAGGCTACTGGGAAGACATTGGGACGATTGGCGCTTTTTACCGGGCCAACCTCGACCTGTTGGCCCCGCAGCCCAAGTTCGATTTTGGCCTCAATGTGTCGCCCATTTACACGCGTGCGCGATTTTTGCCCGGCTCCGTGGTGGAAAACAGCCAGGTGATCCGGGCGATCGTCTCGGATGGCTGCATGATCCTGCGCAGCGTGCTTGACGATGCCGTCGTCGGTATCCGGCAGCGGATTGGCACCGAGTGCCGGATCCTGCGGTCGATCCTGATGGGAGCGGACTACTTCGAAACCCCAGCCCAGCGCCAAGAGAACGCCCGGAGGAACCGTCCGGACGTGGGCATCGGCGGCGGCACCGTGATCGAGGATGCGATTATCGATAAAAATGTCCGGATCGGGAGACGGGTAACGATCCGCGCCTCGGGAAAACCTGCCGAAATGGATGGCCCGAATTTTTATGTCCGGGACGGCATCGTCATCATCCCGAAGGGGGCGGTGGTGCCGGACGGTTCGGTGATCTGATCCTGAAAAACGATTGTATTTTGGAGGCAGTCGCGGGATGATTTTTGGCCAAGCGGGCGTGATGTAATGGTAG
>DFCD01000170.1:4485-4638 GCA_002366885.1 Verrucomicrobia bacterium UBA3063 | reverse complement strand
AGCCATCCAAGTTCCAGCCTCTCGACCGTTACCGCGAACACCACATCGACGTGCTCGTCGCCCAGATCCAAGCCGGCCGGAAGGACCTTCCCGCCCTCATCTCCCAGACGCTCACCCTTGGCCGCGGCACGCTCTACACGGTCGATCACCGGG
>DFCD01000170.1:1550-4380 GCA_002366885.1 Verrucomicrobia bacterium UBA3063 | reverse complement strand
GCAAGACCACCATCCACAGCCATCACCTCTTCTGCCCCGGCACCAACCGATCCTTCGACGAACTCGATCCCCGCATGTTTTCCTTCAACAGCCCCCACGGATGGTGTCCGGAATGCCAGGGNNTGGACGAGAACCAGCTGCTTCCCTGCCCGTCCTGCCGGGGCGCGCGTCTGAACCCCGTTTCGCGGGCGGTCCGGTTTGCCGGCAAGCCGGTGCCGGAGATCAACGCCCTTTCCGTCCGGGAATTCGGCGACTTCTTTTCCCGGCTTCGCTTTGCGGGCCGCGAGGCCGCCATCGTCCGCGACATCCGTCCGGAGATCGAACAACGCCTCCACTTTCTCAAACACGTGGGGCTCGACTACCTGAATCTCGACCGCTCCGCTCCTACCCTTTCGGGCGGCGAATCCCAGCGGATCCGCCTCGCCGCCCAGCTCGGCTCCAACCTGCAGGGCGTTCTCTACGTGCTGGATGAACCGACCATCGGGCTGCATCCCCGCGACAACGAAAAGCTTCTCGGCATCCTCAAAAACCTGCGCGACCGTGGCAACTCCCTCGTGGTGGTCGAGCACGACGAGGACACCATGCGGGCCGCCGATCACATTCTCGATCTCGGCCCCGGAGCCGGCGTTCATGGCGGCGAGATCGTCGCCCAGGGAACCTGGAAGGAGATCGGCAAAAACAACGCCTCGGCCACCGCCCGCCTTCTCGGTTCCCCCATCCGCCACCCCAGCCGGGGCCAACGGCGCCCCATCCCAAAGTCCGGCCCTTGGCTCAGGATCAAAGGCGCCCAGATCCGCACCATCCGGAATCTGGATCTGGAGCTTCCCCTTCAGCGCCTCATCGCTTTTTCCGGTGTGAGCGGCTCCGGCAAGAGTACCCTGCTCCACGAGATTCTTCTCCCAGCCGCCTCCGGCAAGAAACCCAAGGGGAAACTTTGGAAGTCTCTTGCCGGAGCCGAATCGATTGACCGCGTGGTGGAGGTTGACCAGTCACCCATCGGCAAAACTCCCCGCTCCACCGTAGCCACTTACCTGGGCCTGATGGATGAGCTGCGTTCCCTTTACGCCGCCCTGCCCGAGGCCAGGCAGGCCGGCTTCACCGCCTCCCATTTCTCCCACAACGCCGGCCCTGGCCGGTGCCCCGCCTGCGACGGCGCCGGCACCGTCCGGATTCAGATGAACTTTCTTCCCCCCGCGGATGTCCGGTGCGAGGAATGCGGCGGCCACCGCTGGAAGCAGGAAATCCTATCCGTCCGTTACCGCGAAAAATCCATTCATGACGCCCTCCACCTCTCTGCGGAACAGGCCGCCGAATTCTTTTCGGCCCAACCACGCCTCGCCACTCCCTGCCGTCTTCTCGCGGAAACCGGACTTGGCTACCTGCAGCTGGGACAGACCAGCCCGACCCTTTCCGGCGGGGAAGCCCAGCGCCTCAAGCTGGTGACGGAACTGGCCGCCGCCCAAATCTCCGCCGATCAGGCGCAGGCTAAAGGTCGTGCTCGCCGCCCCGCCCATCACCTTTTTCTTCTCGAGGAGCCCACCGTCGGGCTCCACCTTGCCGACGTCCGCCGCCTGATCGACCTGCTCCACCGCCTGGTCGATGCCGGTCACACCGTCGTGGTGATCGAGCACCATCTTGATGTCCTTGCCGAGGCCGATCACCTCCTCGATCTCGGCCCCGAAAGCGGCGAGGCCGGCGGCAGGATTGTCACGCAGGGGACCCCGGAGCACGTCGCCGCCTGCCCGGCCTCCCGCACCGCCCCTTTCCTCCGTTCCCACCTGACCCGCTCCGCAAAACCCTAATCCCGGAATCGCCACCCCCTCCGTTCTCGCTTCTTGGCGGGCTCTTGTTCATTGTCCCCAAAAATGCTCAAACGCGTCGCCATCATCACCTCCGGGGGGGACTCCCCCGGAATGAATCCCGCCATCCGGGCCATCGTCCGGACCGGGATCAGCCTCGGTGTCGAGGTTCTCGGCATCCAGAACGGCTATCAGGGAATTTTTGACAGGGAGTTCATGACCCTTGGCACCGTGGAGGTCAGCGGCCGGATCCGGGACGCCGGCACCATTCTTTCCACCAGCCGCTGCCTGAAGTTCAAGGAGGAGGAAGCCCAAAAGGAGGCCATCGAGATCCTGAAAAAGGAGAACATCCAGGCCCTCCTCGTCCTTGGCGGAGACGGCTCCCTCGCCGGTGCAGCCGCCCTTTCCCGGCATGGTTTCCGCGTCCTGGGACTGCCCTGTTCCATCGACAACGACATCCCCGACACCGAACTCTGCATCGGCACGGACACCTGCCTGAACACCGTCATCCACCTGATCGACATGGTCAAGGCCACCGCCGCCTCCCACAACCGCTGCTTCGTCATCGAGGTGATGGGCCGGAATCAGGGCTACCTTGCCCTGATGAGCGCCATCGCCTCGGGTTCGCAGGTCGCGGTGATTCCCGAGTTCCGCTACGACCTCGAGAAGATCATCGACAACCTCACCCGCCGCCGCCTTCGCCGCCACAACAACAGCGTCGTCGTCGTGGCCGAGGGTGTCTGCAGCGGTCAGGAGTTCATGAACCGCCTGATGGCCGCCTCGGGGGATCGCCTCCAGCAGGAAGTCCGGCTGACCGTGCTCGGTCACGTCCAAAGGGGCGGATCCCCCAGTTTCGCCGACCGCTACCTCGCCAGCCGGATGGGGGAATTTGCCATGTTGGCCCTTAACCAGGGAGAACACGGCTCCATGGTGGGGTTGTTGCGCAACCGCATGAACCTGACCGACCTCCAGACCCTTTCCGGCCGCCGTCCTCCCCTGCCCGCGGACGCCATCCGCCTTGCCCGCAACCT
>DFCD01000170.1:0-1502 GCA_002366885.1 Verrucomicrobia bacterium UBA3063 | reverse complement strand
TGGGGATGGAAATCGGCGTTCCCTCGGAAGGCTGATCTGTCCTTGGGCCTGGCGGAATCCCTTAACTCCGCAGCTTTTCGGTGAACAGATTCCAGTCCAAATCCGGCGTGAAATGACACCAGGAAAACCGGACGGCCCCGACAATCTCCTCTTTCTCCAGATGCATCGCCTTGAGCACATGACTGGGCTGGTAGCTCGAGGAGGTGCAGGCCGATCCGTTCGAGGCCGCCGCCACGTCCTTTAACCGCAACATCACCTCCTCCGCGCTGATGCCCGGAAAGGAGACGTTGACGGTATGGGCCAGCACCTTGCCCTCTTCCCCGTGGATGTGCGGATGCAGAGGACCGATGGCATGGAGGAATTTTTCCCGGAAAGCCCGGCACTTAGCCTCCCGCTCCGCGTGATTCCCTGCCGCCAGCTCGGCCGCCTTTCCCAGGCCCGCAATCAAGGGAACCGGGAGGGTCCCGGGACGGAGGCCATGCTCCTGCCCTCCGCCAAAAACGAGGGGAGAAAGGGGAACTTTTTGTTTCCCCCGTTGACGAACCACCAAAAAGCCCACCCCCTTGGGACCGTAGATTTTGTGTCCGCTGGCGCTGATCAGGTCGATCCGGGGATGCCTCAGCTCCGGCAGCAATTTTCCGAAGGTCTGGGCGGCGTCCACATGGAACCAGGCGGGGTGATGGGCGAGGGCTTCCGCCAGCTCCCCGATCGGCTGCACCACCCCCGTCTCGTTGTTGGCGTGCATCACGGAGACCAGCATCGTGCCCGGGCGGAGGAGCCGCGTGAGCTTTTCCGTTTCCACCCTTCCCTGCCTGCCGGGGGAAACCAAATCCACCTCGAAGCCCTCCTTGGCCAAATGATCCAGCGGCTCCAGGACAGCTTTGTGCTCGATACGCGTGCTGATGATGTGGGTTTTGCCATGCTGCCGGCCCCATGGGGCCAGGCCAAGGATGGCCAGGTTGTTGCTCTCGGTGGCCCCGCTGGTGAAGACCACCTCCTCCGGTTTGGCGTCGACCAGCGAGGCGATCTGTTCCCGGGCTTTCTGGACGGCTTGTCTGGCGCGCGCTCCAAAATTGTGGGTACGGCTCCCCTCGTTGCCGTACTCCTCCTCGAAATACCGGCGCACAACCTCCGCCACCTCCGGCTCCATCGGCGTGGTCGCATTGCAGTCCAGGTAGATCGGTCCCGCTGACATAAGCGAAAAAGAATGCCGAAAACCCCGCCCCCATTCAAACCCGACCACAACCCGCTCGCCGTCCTTCGACCCCGGGGCCGCCACGGGCTCAGGCCGCAAAAATCCAGCAACTACCCCGGGAAAATTCCGGGGTGATTTTATAAGAATCTGATTTTGATTACTTTGCGGAATTCAGATCCCGCCAATCTTCGCGCAAGGGCCTGGGCTTTCCGGTGGCCAGGACCACGGCGGCCAGTTCCTGCCGGGTGCGGCAGAAAACCACCTCCCCCGCTCCCCGAACCTCCGACTCCACCACAAAACGGACCTT
>DFCD01000132.1:7079-7247 GCA_002366885.1 Verrucomicrobia bacterium UBA3063 | reverse complement strand
TCTTGTAACGCGCCAACTTCGCGCGGTGCGACTCCGCCTCCAGCTCCAGCTTCTTGCGCTCCACTTCCGTCTGCTGGGCCTCCTGTTTCTTTCTTTCCGCCGATGCCCGGATTTCCGCCTTCCTCGCCTCGAGCGCCTTCACCTCTGCGGGCCAGACGGCCAGTTCCT
>DFCD01000132.1:4756-6911 GCA_002366885.1 Verrucomicrobia bacterium UBA3063 | reverse complement strand
TCAACATACTTGGCCAGCAGGTCGCACTCCAGATTCAGTTCATCCCCCTCTTGGCGGTCCCGCAAGGTCGTCACCTCGTAGGTGTGCGGGATGATCCAGACATGGAATTTCCTGCCCTCCACCTTTCCGATCGTCAGGCTGATCCCGTCCAGCGCCACGCAGCCCTTGGGCACCAGATAACGCTCCATCCCCGCCGGCACCTCCACCTCGAGTTCCCAGTCCTGGCCGGCCCGGCTCCATTTTGTCACCTTCGCGGTGGCCTCGATGTGCCCGGTCACAAAATGCCCGCCCACCTTGCCGTCCGCGCGCAGCGAGCCCTCCAGGTTTACGCGGGATCCCGCCTGCAGGGTCTTCAGGTTTGTTTTTGAGCGGGTCTCGTCAAGGAGGTCAAAGCTCAGACAGCCACCCTTCATGCCGGTCACCGTCAGGCAGCAACCGTTCACCGCAATGCTGTCCCCGGTCTTGGCATCCTTGGCCACCGGACCGGCCTCCACCTCCAGGCTCCACCCCTTTCCCCTCGGTGTTGCCCCCTGGACCACCCCTGCCGTCTCGACGATGCCCGTGAACATAACCTTAATTCGCCCCTTTCAGGGTCCCGCGCAAGCACAGGTCCCGTCCCGCGCCGGTCACCGAAGCTCTTCGCCAACTCCATCCCGCCCAGTCGCCAAGGCGAACCGTTTTTCCTCCCGTCATCTCCGGCGCAAAGAAAAGCGCGGCTTCGTGAACCTTTTTGGCAGCGATCAGGCCCGCGGCCGCCTTCGCCCCGCCCTCCACCAGCAGGCGGCAGACCCCCCGCTGCCAGAGATCCCTGAGGATCCGGCTCCAGCCCTGCCCCCGGTACACCAAAGTCCGGTGGCGTTGGGCATCGGTGAAAATTTTGGCCTGCTTGGGCAGTCTCCCCGACCTTGTCACCACCACCCGCCACGGTTGCCTCCGCGCCGAAGTTTCGACATTTGGCAAAATTTCGAAATGGCCCCTTACCGTGAGACGCGGGTTGTCCCTTCGCACCGTTTCGGCTCCCACCAGGATTGCGTCGCAACCCGCCCGGATCCTTTGCACCTCGGCCCTCGCCTCGGGCCCCGTGATCCACTTTCTTCCCGGAACCGCCAATGCCCCGTCCAGCGTCATTGCCAGCTTCAGGATCACCCAGGGCTCTTTCTGCTCCGTCCAATGCCGGTAATCCTCATTCAACCCCTCACATTCCCGCCGCAACACCCCCCGCTCCACCCGCACGCCCGCTGCCCGGAGAATTCGGTCCGCGCGCCCCGCGTTTCTCGGATCCACATCGTTCGCCCCGTAAACCAGCCTCCGGATCCCCGCTTTCCGGATGGCTTCCGTGCAGGGAGGCGTCCGCCCGTGCGTGGAACAGGGTTCCAGCGTCACATAAAGGTCGGCTCCCCTGGCTTTGGCTCCCGCCCTTCGCAGCGCCTCAATCTCCGCATGGGGCTGGCCCGCCTTGCGATGGAACCCCTCCCCCACCACCTTTCCCCCCTTGACCACCACCGCTCCCACCCTCGGGTTCGGCCTCGTCCCATCTCCTGCCCTCTTCGCCAACTCCAGAGCCATCCTCATCCACTTTGGATTTGGAAAATCAGGTCTCACGAAAGGGATTCAGCACCTTCAGGGGACCGTAGCTTCTCCCGTCCTGAAAATCTTCGGATAAGAGGGTTTTGGCCCCGCACGCCATCGCCGACGCCAAAACGAGACAGTCGTAAAACCGGTGACCGGTCTCCCCCTGCAACCGGAGGGATTGGCGAAAGATCTCCGGCGAGGGAAAAACCCGGCACCTGGGCCAAAGAGCCACCTCCAGATAATCCGCCAGATCCTTGCCCTTCAGGGGAACGGCGAACCGGTGCAGCGCCACATGGGCAAACTCCTGCATCACTTGCCAACTGATCCACCAACCCGAATCCCGAATCAAGGCCCGCGCCCGTTCCTGCTTTTTGGGATTCGCGGGATCAAAGGCGTACACCAAAACGTTGGTGTCCAGGAACACTTCAGCGCGCATTCATCTCTTCCCGGGGGAATTTCCCGCCGGCCTCGGCGTATCCCGTTTGTTTCCAAATCTTTTCCAAACTCTTTTCGCGATCCTTCTGCCCCACCACCTCCGCCAACCAATCCCGGAATAGTTGGTTCAGGGTGGTTTTGCGGCGGA
>DFCD01000132.1:2861-4643 GCA_002366885.1 Verrucomicrobia bacterium UBA3063 | reverse complement strand
CTTCAACTTCAACTAAGCGGTCGCCTTCGTGATCGTTCGCTCCGGCCTTCCCAGGGAAGCCCTTGCCTTGTCCAAAACTCCGTTCACAAATCTTCCCGACTCCTCCGTGCTCAGCGCCTTGGCCACCTCGATCGCCTCGTTCAGCGCCGCGATCGGCGGAACATCCTCCGCAAATTTCATCTCCCAAAGGGCCAAACGCAGAATCGCCCGGTCCACCGGCGCCAGCCGGTCCGGCTCCCAGTTCGTCACCAGCTTCTGCAACTCCCCGTCCACCTCCTTTTGCCGCGCCACCACCGACCGGATTCTGCCCTCGGCAAAATCCTTTGCCTTGGCATCGGCTTCCGTCATTTCCCAAAACTCCCGGAGGGCCTCCTCCAGCCCCACTCCCGGCACCCCCACCTCCCGCTGGTACAGGAACTGCGCGGCCAGGATCCTCCCCTCTCTCCGGCTACCGGCCACGTCGCCCCCCCTCCTTCCGCTTCCACATCCGCAAAGCCGCCTCCGCCGCCTCCCGCCCGCGGTTCAACCGGCCCAGACACCGCGCCCGCGCCTGCGCCTCCGTCTTTACCCCCACCAGGTGGTGCAACACCGGCGTGTCGCTCCGGAGCATCATCCACATCAGCGCGTCGGTGGCCGCCTTCAGGATCAGCCCCGCATGGGGCGTCTCCCCCTGCCACACCAACCCCAGCGCCAGCACGGCATCCGGCTTCTTCCGCAGGGCACGCTTCACCGCCAGCGGCACCTCGAACGCTCCCGGCACCCGCACTTCCTCCACCCGGTGTCCCTGGAGAACCTGGTGGGCCGCCCGCGCCATCCCGTCGGCGTATTTGCGGTGGTAATCCGCCACCACGATGGTGAACCTCCCCTTTTTCACAGCCGGTGTCCCAGTTTCTTTTTCTTGGTCGCCAGATATTTCCGGTTGTGCGGGTTCGCCTTCGAACGGATCGGCACCTGGTCCACCAGCTCCAGCCCGTACCCGCCCAGGCCCACCACCTTCTTCGGGTTGTTTGTCAGCAACCGCATCCGTTTCACCCCCAGATCCGCGAGGATCTGCGCCCCGATGCCGTACTCCCGCAAATCGGCCGGATACCCCAGCTTCCGGTTCGCCTCCACCGTGTCCAGGCCCCGCTCCTGCAACCGGTAGGCCTGGATCTTCGCCGGCAGACCGATGCCGCGCCCCTCCTGCCGCATGTAGACCAACACCCCTCGTTTCTCCTGCGCAATTCTCCGCATCGCGTCGTGCAGCTGGTTTCCGCAGTCACACCGCCTCGAGGCAAACACGTCTCCCGTCAGACATTCACTGTGCACCCGCACGAGCACGGGCTTGCCACCCTTCACCTTGCCCTTCACCAGGGCAAGGTGGTGGCTGCCATCGGTCACGTTCCGGTAGAGATGCAGGTCGAACGGCCCGTGGTCCGTCGGGAGTTTCACCGTCTGCTCCCGTACCACCAGCTTCTCCTTCCGGCGCCGGTACTCGATCAGCTCCTGGATCGTTCCCAGCTTCAGCCCGTGCCTTTTTTTGAACTGCAGCAAATCCTCCCAGCGGGCCATCGAGCCGTCCGGATTCAGGATTTCACAGATCACCGCCGCATCCCCCTGGCCCGCCAACCGCGCCAGATCCACCGCCGCCTCGGTATGTCCCGCCCGCACCAGCACCCCCCCGTCCTTCGCCCGGACCGGAAAGATGTGGCCGGGTTGCACCAGGTCGCTCGCCCGGGGACTGGGCCGTCCCAGCGCCCGTAACGTGGCCGAACGGTCATGGGCGCTGATTCCGGTGGTGAT
>DFCD01000132.1:530-2703 GCA_002366885.1 Verrucomicrobia bacterium UBA3063 | reverse complement strand
CCGGCATCGTCCGTCATGATCACCATCCGCCCCGCCCGCATCGCGGCGATGACCTGCTCGATCGGGTCGGCCCCCGAAGGACGACGGCTCATCTCCCACCCCCCAGCGCCGCTTTCACCAGCTTCTCCGCCGCCGCCAGTGCCCGGGAAATTCCGTCGGGGTTCGTTCCCGAGCCCTGTGCCGCGTCCGGGCGCCCCCCGCCCTTGCCCGCCACTTCCGGAGCCGCCGCCTGGATCAGCTTCCCGGCCTGCACCTTTTTCGCCGCCTCCGGGGTGCAAACCGCCAGTAGCGGAACTTTCCCGGCATCCCGAGCCGCCAGAAACACCACCGCTTCCCCCTCTTTTTTCAGGCGGTCGGCCAACACCGGCAGATATCCCGCTGCCGCCTCGCCCAGGTCCTTCCCGATCCAGCGAACCCCGCCGAGGGCCGTTGCGGAACCCCACAACTCCTTGGCTTCGGCCTCGGCTTTCCTCTGCCATTCCGCGGTCAACCTCTTCGCCGCCTGCTTGTCCTCCTCCCGGATCATTTCCTCCGCCGCAGCCAGCTCCTTCTCCCGCTTCTTCACCAGATCCCACGCCTGCTCCGGCACCATCGTCCCACTTTCCCGGGAAAGTGGGACGATTCCCGCCTTCCGCTTGGCCAGGCCCTCCCACTTCTCCTGCTGCCTTTTCATTTCTTCCCGGCACCACTCCGCCAAGGCCGNNGCCGCGATTGCCGACTCCGCCACCACCCGCACCGCCCCGATCTTCCCGCACGACCGCACATGCGTCCCGCCGCACAGCTCCTTGGAAAATCCCCCGATATCCACCACCCGGACCGTCGCCCCGTATTTGTCCCCGAAAAACTGCAGGATGGTGGGATCATCCTTCACCTCCGCAAACGACCGCTCCCCCGACCTCACCGACACATCCGCCTTCACCTTCTCGTTCACCTGGGCCTCCACCCGCTCCACCTCCTCGGGTGTCATCGCCTTGAGGTGGGCGAAATCGAACCGCAGGCGGTCCGGCCCCACGTACGACCCCTTCTGCCGCACCCCCTCCCCCAGCACATTCCGTAACGCCCAGTGCAGCAAATGCGTCGCCGTGTGATGTCCCTCGATCCTGCCGCGCCGCTCCGCATCCACCACCGCCCGCACCGGACCCGCCGTCTCCACCACCGTTTCGGTCAGGTGGACCGGCACGCCTCCCGCCCCGCGGACAGTTCCCACCACCTTCACCTTTTTGCCGTCCCACTCGATCCAACCTGTGTCCCCCACCTGTCCCCCCATCTCCCCGTAAAACGGCGTTGCCGAAAGAAACACCCTCCCCCTCGCGCCCTCCGGTCCCGGTTCCTTCAGCGCCTCGGCCACCACCTTCTCCGCCTTCGGCTCTTCGGTTTTGTCGTAGCCCGTAAAGACCGTCGGGAAGTCCGGTCCTTTTTCCTCCTCCACCTTGATCGTCGTCTTGCTCTGGCTTTGCCGTGCCCTCTGCCGCTGCCCCTCCATCGCCTTTTCAAAGCCATCCGCATCCACCCCGATTCCCCGCTCCCGGGCCAGCAACTGCGTCAGGTCCAGGGGAAACCCGTAGGTGTCATAAAGGGTGAAGGCGTCCTCACCCCGGATCCCGTTGCCGAAACCGGCCGCCAGCTTTTCGAACATCGCCAGTCCCCGCTCGAGGGTTTTCGAGAAAGAGGCCTCTTCCCCGGACAACACCGAGCAGATCTCCTTCTCCCGCGCCCGCAGCTCGGGAAACACCCCGCTCATCGTCGCGATCACCGGCGTCGCCAACTCGGTCAGAAATCCGTCGGGCATCTTCAGCCGCCTCCCGAACATCACCGCCCGCCGCAGGATCCGCCGCAGCACGTAATTCCGGCCCTCGTTTCCGGGGACGATCCCGTCCGCGATCGAAAAGGACAACGTCCGCACATGGTCCGCCAGCACCCGGAAAATGCAGTCATTCATCTCCTCCGCCTTCACCCCCTCGCGGCTCGTCGGCACCCTGGCGCCGTAGGCCACGCCGGAGATCTGCTGGATTTTCTCGAAAATCGGCGAGAAGAGGTCGCTCGAGTAGTTGGAGGGATCCTTGCGGAAATCCTGGAATCCCCCGGTGGTCGCAAAAATCCCCGCCACCCGCTCCAGGCCCATGCCCGTGTCCACATGCCGCTCCGGCAGCGGCTTGAACTTCCCGCCCGGCTC
>DFCD01000132.1:250-469 GCA_002366885.1 Verrucomicrobia bacterium UBA3063 | reverse complement strand
CCCGTCTCTCCCATCATCCAAAAATTGTCCTTCGCCCCTCCCATCACCACGTGGATCTCGGGATCCAGCCCGACCGACTTGAATTTCTCGACCCAATACCCGTGCGCCTCGCTGTCGAACTCCGCCGGATCCTTCGGCCCCGGCTGATAGACGGTCGCGTAGAGCCGCGTAGGGGGAAACTTCCACACTCCCACCAACAGCTCCCACGCCCAGTCGATC
>DFCD01000132.1:0-194 GCA_002366885.1 Verrucomicrobia bacterium UBA3063 | reverse complement strand
TCGAAGCCGACGTCCTCCAGGTCGTTGTGCTTCCCCCCCGCGCGGATGCACTTCTGGGTATCCGCCGCCCGCGCCGGCGAATGGGGAAACTTCGCCTGCCCCAGGAAAATGGGGACGAACTGGTTCATGCTCGCGTTGGTGAAAAGCAGGTTCGGCGAAGTCGGCATCAGACTGGCGGAGGGCACGACCGTGTG
>DFCD01000131.1:3524-3698 GCA_002366885.1 Verrucomicrobia bacterium UBA3063 | reverse complement strand
CCATGTGGTTGGGGAACCGGATTTGGGTGGCTCCCAAACCCTCTCCCACCTCGGTGTAGAGCTCATTGGTCTTTTCATCATTGATGAACAGGGTGGAGCGCTCGGCATGGAGCAACCGCGTGATGGTGCCAATGATCTTGGCCAACAGACTGCCCAGTTTGATTTCCCCGGAGA
>DFCD01000131.1:0-3432 GCA_002366885.1 Verrucomicrobia bacterium UBA3063 | reverse complement strand
AGGGAAACGGAGGCCTGCATGGCCATCGCTTCCAGCAGCTTTAAATCCTTGAGGTTAAAACGGGCATCTTTGCCCCCCTTGCGGTTCAGAACTTCCACCACCCCGATGATCTCCCCCCGAACCGTCCGGATGGGGGCACAAGCGATGGTCTTGGTCCGGTAGCCGGTTTGTTCGTCCACTGCCTTGTTGAACGATTCGTCCTTGTAAACATCCCGAACCACCACACCTTTCCCTGACTGGAAGACTTTTCCCGCGATGCCGCTGGTGTTGAGAATCCGGATTTCCCGCTTGAGCCCGCCCACCGTGACGCGGCTGTACAACTCCTGGGTGGATGGATCATTCACGAACAGGGTTCCGCGATCCGCGCCGGTGGCCTCGGTGACCAGGGCCACCAAAGTCTCCAACTGCTCATCCAAAGTCCGCCCATCCGCCACCTTGCGGGCGACCTGCAGCAGGATTTTGGCTTCTGCCAGGGAAAGGCTGTCCACCGGGCTCTTACTTTTGGCCACGTTTCGCCTCCAACTCCGCCCGAAGGGTCTGGATGGTTCGCTCCAGCTCCGCGGTCTGGTCGCGATGGGTTCGCTTCTGCAACTGCTCCGCCTCGGCGTGCTTGGCCCGCTCGGTTTCCAGTTGGTCGCGGAGGGCTTGGACCGAACCCTTTGCCTGTCTGGCCTCCTCGGCCGACTGCGCCATTACCTTCTGCACCGCCTCTTCCCCAGCGGCTTTCCGACGCTCCAACTCGATGCGCATTTCGGCCACCGTGGCCTTGAGGTCTCGGATTTCGCTATGGGCCTCGGCCACGGCTTGGGCGACCTCGGAGGCGGTCCCGGCTTTCTGTTTTTCCAGGGCTTCCCGCAGGGCTCCGACGGTTTCCTTGAGGTTCCGGATTTCGTGCTCTCGCTCCATCTCCTCGGAGAGCCTTGCTTCGGGGCTTTCGAAGGTCAGGGGCATTGCCAAAGGCTAAGATTTTTCCGAAGAAAAACAACCATCCCCCCCAGGTCACCAGATAAAGGACTTCTCCTGCGCCACGATTTTGCCGCCGCGCACGATCGAAATTCTCCAGGAGTTGACCACGCCCCCGCGGATGTAATCGTCTCCGGCCACTTGGATGACCGTTTTTTCATAACCGCCAAAATTTTTGTACTCCTGCGTTTTGGTCATGACCCTTTCGCGGGTATTGGCCTGCCGGTAGTCCAAGCGGACGGTGAAGTCCCCAGGGGTCCCGTCGTTTTGCCAATTGACCACAAAAATGTTTCCCTGCCTGCCCTCGATCTCTTTCTGCTGAATGGCCCCATGGTTCCAATATTTTTTCTCATAATCCAGCATGGGGTTGCCGGTGGGCTTCTGTTTCCGGTCGTTGAGGAAGGTGTAGATCTTGTTGAGACTCACGCTCTGATCCAGCGCCACGGGTAAATCAGAACTCATGCCGTCTGGAGGTCTCTCCTGCGAAGCGCCGGGAGCCACCACATTGGTGGTCGGATCCACCTTGGCAGGCCGAAAATTAGGAACTTCCTGTTTGTCCTGCGCTGGCAAGGCTGGGATCAGGAGATTCCACAAACCAAAGAAGATGAGGACTTTACGCATTGGATAGATTCAAGATTGAAGCCTTGGCATCGTCAAGACCGGTGCTTTTCCTTTTCCGGGCCTTTTTTTGCACGCGGTTTCGGGGTGGGTAGAGGGTGAGGAGGCGGCCAGATCCAATAAATCAGACCATACGCTCCTGCCGAGGCCACCAACCCGATGGCCGTGCACCCAAGGGTCAGGGGAATGGCGGCGTGAGCGAGGTTTTCCGCCAGCAGCCTCAGTTTCGGGCGAATCCCTTCCGTCTCCGCCAAAAGCTTCATGGAATGTTCCACCCCGCCCTCGTAACGGATCGGACGATCCAGGATTTTTTCCCCCACCCGGTAGGCGAAGGCGTAATACACCGGGATGGTGAAGGGATTGTTGGCGAACTGCACCACGAGGGCCGTGGGCACATTCGCACGAAGGCCCACCGCCAAGACCAGGGCCAACACGTGGTGAAGGCCAAGAAACGGGCTGGTTCCGGCCAGGATTCCGGCAACGAAACCTCTCGCCACCGGCCCACGGTGGAACGACCACAAATCCGGATTCACCCCGTGCTTTCCCAGCCACTTCCCCACCTTGCCGTATTGGAGGTGTTCCGGACTGAGTCGGATCCGGTGAAGTAATCGGTGAAAACGATCCTGCACCTTCGCATCATGCAGAATGTTTACCACGAAACCAACTCCGTCATTTGTTCTCCACCCCGGAAGGGGCTAACCTTCCCGGCCCATGAGCGTCTCCGGAAATATCCGTATCGAAGGCGCCCGACAAAACAACCTGCAGAACCTGTCCTTTGACCTGCCCCTCGGGCGGTTCCACGTCCTGACCGGCCCCTCCGGATCGGGAAAATCCTCGCTCGCCTTCGACACCCTCTATGCGGAGGGCCAACGCCGCTACGCCGAGACCTTCAGCCCCTACACCCGCCAATTTCTCGAGCGCATGGATCGCCCCCGCGTGGATCGGATCGAGGGCATCCCCCCGGCCATCGCCCTCGGCCAGGCCAATCCCGTTCGCTCCTCCCGCAGTACCGTCGGCACGGTCACCGAGATCGCCGATTACCTGAAGCTTCTCTTTCCTCGACTCGCGGAATTGAACTGCCCTGATTGCGGCGAATCGGTCCGCCCTTGGACCCCCCATTCCATCCAGCAGGACCTCCTCAAAAAGTTCCCCGGACAGGAGGCGTGGCTGCTCTTCCGTGTACCCTTCCCAAAAAAAACTCCCGCCGATGAGGCCGCCGCCTTCATCGCAAGGCAGGGATTTCGTCGCGTTTTCCTTGAGGGAAAGCCGGTACGACTGGACGAGGTGGAAGGACTGGAAAAACTCACCCACGCTCTTCGGCACGCGCCGGAGGAAAAACTTCTCCTCCCGGTGATCCAGGACCGGATTACCCTTTCTCCTCAGAACCGTTCCCGCCTTTCCGAGGCGCTCACCGCCTGCCTCCGTTTCGGACAGGGAACCGCCGCCGTGGCCCTCACGGAAAAGCCGCAAAAACATCAACTTTACTCCAGCCGGTATCACTGCGCCCGGGATCACCGGGACTTTCACCAACCCACTCCCGCTCTTTTCTCCTTCAACCATCCGGTGGGGGCTTGTCCGCTGTGCCGGGGCTTCGGGCGGGTCATCGAAATTGACAATCACCTTGCCCTTCCCGATCGCTCCCTCTCCATCGCCGGCGGAGTCGTCAAACCCTGGCAAACGGAGAGCTTTGAGGAGTGCCAACGGGACCTGGAAAAAGCCTGCCNNGCCACCGGATTCCGATGGATACGCCGTTCTCCCAACTTTCCGCGGAACAACAAAAGTTCGTCATCGAGGGTGAGGGGGGTGCCACCCGGGAACTGCAGGAGCTCTGGGATTCGGGCGACTGGTACG
>DFCD01000174.1 GCA_002366885.1 Verrucomicrobia bacterium UBA3063 | reverse complement strand
AAACGAAAAGCTTCCCTCTCCATCTCAAAAATCTGAATATGAAGCCATGACCCGCCGCACCTTCTTCCAATCCTTCCTCGCCGGAACCCTCGCCTCCCGCTTCCTGTCTTCCACTTCCGGTGTCGCAGCAGAACCCTCCGTAGCTCCGCAAGGCTTGCCGGGCACGAGCGGAGGAGGGCTCACCGGCCCCTTCACCCTCCCCCCTCTTCCCTACAAGCCCAATGCCCTGGAGCCCTACATCGACGCCGAGACCATGACCATCCACCACGGCAAGCATCACGCCGCTTACGTCAACAACCTCAACAAGGCCCTCGCTCCCTACCCTGACCTCCAGAAGAAATCTCTGGAAGAGCTTTTGCAGGGCCTCGATTCCCTCCCCGCCGAGATCCGCACTACCGTCCGCAACAACGCCGGCGGCCATGCCAACCACTCCCACCTCTGGAAGACCCTTGCCAACCCCGCCCAGAAACCCTCCGGAAAACTGGCCAAGGAGATCGACCAAACCTTCGGCGGTTACGAAAAATGGAAGGAGGAGATGTCCAAGACTGCCATGGGGATTTTTGGAAGCGGCTGGGCCTGGTTCGCCCGCGGCAAAGACGGGAAACTTTTCATCAAGCCCTACCCCAACCAGGACTCACCCGTGATGGAAGGCGCCACCCTCATCTACGGCATCGATGTCTGGGAACACGCCTACTATCTCAAGTACCGCAACCTCCGCGCCGACTACGTCAAAGCCTGTCTCGAAATCACAAATTTCCCGGTCGCCTAGACTCCCCCTCCCCCCGACGCTCCGGCGCCCCAGGCTACCCGTTCCGTATTTTTTCCAGGGCCTTGGCGCACTCTTGCCACTCGGGATGCCGGGCAAGCGCATCCTGGAGCACCCGCTCCGCACGTTCGCCCTGACCGAGCCGCTCGTACGCCCGCGCCGCCTGGATCGCGATTTTTTCGTCGTCAGGTGCGAGGTCGAGTGCCTTTCGGTAGGCTTCCGCTGATTTTTCCCCGGAGCCGGTTTTATAGTGGGCCAGGCCAAGATTGGCCCAAGTCCGCGCGGAACCGGGATTCCGGGCAATCGCCCCCTCCAGAAGGGGGATGGCCGTTTCGGCAAGATCCCGCCGGATCAGGATGACAGCCAGTTCCCCCGCCCAGTAGGGATCGTCGTCGCATTGACCGAGGATTTGTTCCACTTCCCTGCGGATCTCGCTCACGGAAAGGGAATCCATTTTTGTTTCGAGCCCCTGCAAACGCGCTTCCAGCGATGCCCCCTCCCCCGGGACTCCTTTTTTATCACCCGCCAGCAGGGTCCGGATATGCCTGGCGGGGATGGCAAAATTCAGGTTTTGCCCGTCGGGAAGATACCCCACCACCACCCCGATCACCTTGCCATCCGAGTCCAGCAACGGTCCTCCGCTGGAACCAGGGGAGATCGGTGCGGTGATCTGGATACATTCCCCACGGATGTTTTTTTGGGAAGCGTTCCCCACCTTTCCGTCGGACCAGACAAAGCGCATGGAATTCGGATTCCCGCACACATAGACCGTCTCCAGATCCTTGGCCGGGGATTCGCGCAGTTCCATGGCTTTGCCTTTTCCCGCAGGCGTGGGGAATTCGATCAGGGCCAGATCATGTTCGGGCAGCGAAGCCACCACCTGCACCCGATGGATGATTTCGTCCTTGCCCATCGCCAGGACTTTTTCCGCCCCCTTCACCACGTGCCAGTTGGTCACCGCCTGGGTTTCGTTGATGAAAAAACCCGAACCTTCCCCGGATTTTTCCCTCCCCTCCACTGCCAGGTAGAGGATGGAGGGTCCCCATCGCTCGGCAATGTCCTCGGCCTTCATGGCCAGGGCGGCTCCTGCCGCCAGGGGAAACAACAGCAACCCCCACCAGCGCCGCCAGTTACTGGGTGCCACCCTTTTTCCCCCGGCTCGAGAGGATCACCTTTCGGCCGCTTTCATAGAAATCGAGCCCATAATCCAGTCCCGCCTCCTGTGCGACCTTCCTGGCTGTCAGGAACTCCCCGAAGGAGTCCGGATAAACCAGAAAAAAGGGAAAGTAGTCATCGCCGTTGATGCTTCGAAATTCCCGCGCCAGATCCTCCTCCCGGACCAGCCCTGCACCTTCCCGGGGAGTCACGATGGTATCTTCCCCAAAAAACCCCGAGGATTCGGTCTCGGTCAGCACATGGGTGGAGTAAAGCCTCCCGCTACTGATCGCATACACCGGGTAAACCCGTCCGTTCCGCACGATCATGTAGGTGTTGCTCCGCCGATTATCCTGGGTTTCCCTCGGCAGACGGACGGACTGCACCCTTTCCTCCGCCAGTTGCCGGGACTTGGCCGCCAGATCCTTGCCCCGCTCTTTCAGCCGCTGGATTTCCCTCTCAAAGGCCTTCTGTTCATTTTCCAAAGCCAGCGCCGTCTTTTTATGGCGCTCCATCTCCTTGGTGAGCTTCTCCTGGATGGAGCGGGCGTCCGGCGGGAGCGAGGCCTCTTCGGCCGCATTTTCCAGCTCATTTTCAAGTTTCTCCTGTCTCGCCTTCAGCGAGGCGAGTTCCCCCATTTTTTCGGGCGATATTTTTTCCAGCAACTGGGCAAGGTCTTCCCTCTTCTCCACCAGTTTCCGGAAGATGGTTTCTTTTTCGTCGGCAAGTTGCTCGATTTGCCGCCGCAACACCTCCTCCGTGTCGGAGCGGGGAGGCTCCACCCGCTGGCGGGCGCCATCCTGGGCAAGCATGGCCACCAGAAGGGCGATAAAGACAATGCCCCCGAAAAGGTTGCACATCGTGTCCAGCAGCAGGTCCAGGCTGTCCCCGCTTTCCTGAAAGCTTTTTCGGCTCACGCCTTTTTCCCCGGTCGCGACGAGATCGGTTCCGGTTCCTCAAGCTGGTAGGCGGGAGGTGTTCCGCTTTGAATGACGACTCCCTCCTCAACCGCATCCCAGCCGGCATCAAAACGCAGCTTCTCCTGAATAAGTTCCCGGACTTTCTCAAAAAGAGAGACCGAGCCGGGCTGGACATAGATCACCACATAAGCGTCGCTGGCACGGTACGTCCCGAGGACTTTCTCCAGCCCCTCCAGCAACGGCTCCGTGCGTGTTGGCAGGGAGTGGCTTTTTTGCGGCCGGTCCATCTCCCACAGGCGGCAGTCCGTGGGACTCAGGAATAGGATTAGAGGCGCCTTGCTGGAGCTTTTTTCGTCCCGGATCAGCCAGATCTTGTTTTTCTCCGTCTCCGCCAGGGTCACCTTTGCGGAAAGTTTTTGCACCCGGGCCGCCAGGCTGTCGTGTTCCTGCCGCAACTCCTCCACCGCGTTCCTGCGGGCAGCGTTCTTTTCCTCGAGGTCGCGGATCTCCCCTTGCAGCCGGTCGAGCCCCGCACGGCTGATGGTTGCCTCAATCTCCTTGCGCTTTTCCGCACCGGCGGCATTCAGGGCCGCAATTTTCTCGGCCAGCGCCTCGTTTGCCGAGCGCAGCACCGCCAGGTCCCGTTCCAGCTTTTCGGGATCAACCTCGGTGGCCTTTCCCCGCAACTCCCCAAGGGCTTTCTCCAAACTAGCCACCTCTTCCTCCAGCGCGGCCTTCCTCTCCTCCAGTTCTTTTTGGTGGCGCTGCTGTTTCCTCGGATCCGTGACCGACTGCGACCCCAGGAAGGTTCCCAGCAAAAGCACCACGATGATCAGGATTCCGGAAGTCGAGGTGATGATATCCTGGAAGGCGAAGAAACTGATCCGGGGCTCGAGGGATTCCCGCAAACGAGAGCCCATCGCTTTGCCTTATTCGGACTCTTTCATCCGCAATTTGGAGATGATGTGGGCCTGGCAGTATTCACTGCAATCGTTGAGCAACTGGATCTCCCGCCGCTTCTGGAAAGTGATCCACAGCTGCACCACCAGGGAAAAGACCAGCGCCACCAGGGTGGTTTCGAAAGCGGTGGCCAACCCGCCGGTGACCCCGCCCAAAGCACCGCGGATGGCATCCAGGTTTTGTGCCGATTCCAGCACCGCCCCGAATCCTCCCACCGCCTGGCTTAGTCCCTGCACCGTCCCGATGAAGCCAAGCACCGGCATCGCCCAGACAAACCCGTTCAGCAAGGTGAAGCTTTCCGCTATTTCATTCTCGTCGTCCTCGGCTTGTCCGCGCAGGACGGAGCTGACCTCGCTGACCTGGCCGAGATTGTGCAGGTTGGTCAGGGCCCTTTCGATCCGGTTCATCAGCAGGAAATTGCGCGGCCGGACCCCCGCCGCGTGGATCCGCTCCAAGACTCCCTTGGCGCTCGTTTCCGTGAGGATGAAGTCCGCTTGGGCGGGAACCACCCCCCACTCGAACGCGCGCCTCTGGAGGGAGACTTTCCGGTTTTTGATGAAAAGAATCACCACCGAGACAAAAAACAGAAAGGTGGTGGGGATCACCGTGGGCAGGTTGCCGGGCCGCAGAAAAACATCCGTGAGAAAGGCCAGGGAAGGCAGCGTGGCCTGGGCGAGCTTGAGGGCCCCGTACCATCCTGCGGTCAGGCCCAAGCCCGCACCGGCCGCAACCCAACCGTTGGCGGAGGTGAA
>DFCD01000034.1:4246-4723 GCA_002366885.1 Verrucomicrobia bacterium UBA3063 | reverse complement strand
GCGTCGTACGACCTGGCGGGGACGGTTGCCACGTACAGCGCCTTGGACTTGCGCGGGTTGTCGAGACCCACGACCGGGCGGGATATCGGCAGCTATGAGGTTGAGGTTAGCGGAACAGGGAATCGTCCCCTCCGCCGAAAGGAAGTCGGTATCGTCCCCGCAAGCTATCCGAATGCAATTCCAGTCAACACCATCCAGCCGAATGTAAGCTTTACCCAACAATTGACGGCCAGCTTTGGGACAGCCCCTTTGACTTGGGCCAGCACCGGGTCCACGCCCGGCACCCTATCTCTCTCCCCCACGGGGTTGCTCACCGGCACGATATCCGCTGCGGGAAGTTATCCTCTCAGCATTCGGCTTACGGATGTGAACGGAAACTATGTGGACACAACACTCACCTTGGTTGTGGAGGGAGCGGTCGTTTCGAACAACGCCAATCTATCGAATTTGGTTTTAAGTTCGGGCACCTTGAGTCCC
>DFCD01000034.1:0-4192 GCA_002366885.1 Verrucomicrobia bacterium UBA3063 | reverse complement strand
CCGACGGCGTTGCAGAGCAACGCCACCGTGAAGGTGAATGGAACCAATGTGACCTCCGGCACGGCCAGTGGAGCGATCCGACTGCAGACGGGGATGAATGTGATCACCAACCTGGTGACGGCGCAGGATGGGGCCACCACCAAAACCTATACGGTTGCGGTCACCTTGGACGACGAATTCAATGCCCTGCGCAAAAAATGGCGGGACACCCTGATCGCGGATGTGACGAATTCAAAAAGTCTCAGCAGCATCAATAGCCGGGCGTTGGGATATCAGACGAACATGTTCGGTCTGGGCGGAATCAAGGTGGTAAACGTTGGATCGGGTTACACCACTGCGCCCACGGTGCAAATTACAGGTGGCGGCGGTACAGGTGCCACCGCTACGGCGACGGTTTTGGCAGGGAAGGTTTCCGCCATCGCCTTAACGAGCGCAGGGACGGGGTACACCACGGCTCCCACCATCACGATCAGCGGAGGAGGAGGCAGCGGGGCCTCTGCGTCTGCGCTCCTTGCCATGTGGAGCGACCTCCCTCCTGCCTCCATTCCGGGGGGGGTCAGTGCGGATGTGGCCTCAGGGAACATCGCGGGGTCTTTCAAGCGGTTGGAGTACATGGCCCAAGCCTATGCGATACCGGGTTGTGCCCTGTATCAAGATCCCACCCTCTTGGCAGCCATTACGGGTGGCTTGGATTGGCTAACTTCGAATGTCTACACCTCAACGGGNNCCAAATCGCGAACTACGTCAAAGCGGTTTATAATTACGGCCCGAATAGCGTGAACTTCAAAGACTATTTTTGGTGGGGCGCTTTGACGGGGGCGAACACTTCGAATGTGGCTCTGACTACAGCGGTTCAAGGAATTCTGCTTGGAAACAACACGACGACCGTCACCCGCTTCTGGCAAAATACCGCCGGTCATCCCGTCAATCCCCAGACCGATTACGTGGTCAGTGGGAGACTTTTACTGGAAGAGGCACAGGGGAATTTAAGCGGCAACAATCCTTTGGATTGGTCTGGTGACAGCGTGTTCACACCAGTCACGAGCGGGGACGGTTGGTACGCCGATGGTTCTTTCATCTACCACTACAACATTCCCTACACCGGTTCGTATGGACAGGAGTTGATGGATAATATTTCGATCCTGGTGAAACTACTCGCCGGTTCCACCTGGGAGATTACCGATCCCGAGGTCTCCAATCTCTATGGATGGATACCGAATGGTTTTGCGCCCTTGATGTATCATGGGGCGATGATGGATATGGTTCGCGGCCGGGCCATTGCGTCCTCGTCCTCGGATGAATCCAAAGTCGGTGCTTCAGTGATCAAAACCATCCGTTCCGTCGCGTCCTTTGCCCCGAGCGAGATAGCTACCCAGTTGCTGGCGTTTGCGGATTCGCCTCAAGTGGCAGTCGGTCAATATCACTTTCCTTCCATGGATCGCGTGGCCGCACATCGAGATGGCTTCAGTTTTGGTCTCAGCATGTCGTCGGAACGAGTGGGAGGGTATGAAATCAACACCACTTCACCGACCAATCTGAAGGGGTGGTACACGGGAGCTGGGGTCACCTACCTCTATTTGGGCAACCCAGATACCCAGTACATGGATACCTACTGGGCGACAGTGGATTGGTACCATCTTCCCGGCACGACGGCAGACTTAAGCGCGACTCCTGATTATGCTGTGACGGACCAGAATTGGGTCGGTGGCGCTCAGGTCGAAAAAAAATACGGGGTGGCTGGAATGTCTGAGCACCCTGCAGGGACCCAACTTTACGCCAAGAAATCGTGGTTCATGTTGGATGACGAAATTGTGTGTCTGGGAGCTGGGATTACTTGCACCAGCGGTGGGCAAGTGGATACCACAGTGGAGAATCGCAAGCTTGGCAAGACAGGCACAACGAAGTTCAACATAGCGGACACTGCTTATTCTCTTACGGCACCAACGACGTGGGCCAATCCCGTGACAGTCAGCACCAGCACGAGTCCAACCTGGTGCGTGTTGGATGGGGTGGCCGGGTACTACTTCCCGAACGGCGCCTCCAACCTGCAGGCCCAATTCACATCGGACTCCGGATCATGGCAAACGATCAATCCGACCGATTCCGACCCAGCGACCTACACCGATTCCTATCTCAAACTCCTGCTCAAGCATGGGACGAACCCGACGGGAGCAAAGTATGCGTACGTCATCCTTCCCAATCGAACTGCGAGTAGCGTGAAGGCTTATGCGGCCAATCCAGACGTCACGATTCTTTCCAACACCGAACCCACAAGCACGACCGCTGGCGTTCAGGCGGTCAAGAGCCAGGTGCTGGGGGTGACAGCGGCCAATTTCTGGTCCAAGACCAGCGGTGTGGACAATGGCGGGAACGTGGATTTTATTACGGTAACCAAACAGTGCTCGGTCATTGTTCGGGAAACCTACAACACCCTTTCTGTGGGGCTTGCCGATCCTACCCAATCGTATGTCGGGACGATCGACCTGACGCTCAACGGGCGCGCCTCTGTGGCCACCAACCCCTTGGATCCCGGCATCACCGTCTTGGGCAACAACCCCATCCGCCTTCGTGTGGAGGTGACCGGCTCCGCGGGGAAAACCTTCAATGCTTCCTTCACCGTTGCCTCGGCTCCTGTGATTTCCGGCAATCTGAATCAAGCTGGCGCCACCGGAACCAGCTTTAGTTATGCAATCACCTGCGACACCGTTGGATCCATTTTTTCCGCCAGCGGACTTCCCCCGGGTCTTGTTTGCAGCCCATCCGGTGTGATTTCAGGAAAACCGACGGCAAGCGGCATTTACTTCACCACCCTAGCCGCCACAGCCGGAGGGAAAACCGGGCATGCCACCCTGACATTCCTGATTTCGGACAGCCTGAATATCACCAGCAATCTCAATTTGGTGGCGGTCACGAATACCGATGTCAGTTATCAAATCAAATCCGATGCTGCACTACCTGCCTACACCGCGACCGGTTTACCCCCCGGGCTGAATTTGTACGGGGGTGGAATGATCTATGGGAAACCCACGCAAAGTGGAACTTTTCCGACCACACTTTTCGTGACCAATCCGGATGGGGGAACTGGGCAGGCGATCTTAAACATCCAAGTGGCGGATAATCTTACCACCGTCACCTCAACCTACCAAAGTTCAACGACCTGGATCTGCCCGGCCAACGTGACGGCGGTCCAGGTCGAGTGTTGGGGAGCGGGTGGAGCGGGGGGAAGTGCTTTGCGGACGCCGGATACCAGCAGCATCCAGTATGGAGGGGGCGGTGCCGGTGGGGCTTATGCCCGAAGGACGAATTATCCGGTCACCCCGGGAACCACCTACTACATCAATGTCGGAGTGGGCGGGACAAACAACTCCTCGACGAATGACACCACCGTGGCGGGTGGGGACTCTTGGTTTAATTCGGCCAACACCACCAACTCGGTTTTGGTTCTAGCCAAGGGAGGCTTGGGTGGGGAGAGCGCGGTGGGGAACACCAGCACAACCCGATATGGTCTGGGTGGGTTGGGATCCACCAATGGGAGTATTGGTGACGTGCTTTATGCCGGAGGTGGTGGGGCAACAGGCGCGAGTAGTTCGGCGGGTGGCGGGGGAAGCGGTGCGGGCAACTCTGCCAACGGGGTCACCGCGATCACCAACGTGGGTGCGGTGGCGCCTGCGGGGGGAGGTAACGGAGGAACAGGGCCGACCGACAACTCAGCGGCTGGCGGGAGTGGTTTCGCGCCGGGAGGAGGAGGTAGTGGTGCCCGGGCCAGTGGCACGCTGAACGCCGGCGGCGCGGGTGGGGCGGGGCAGGTGATGATCACCATCAAGTCTCTCAGCTCTCCGGTGGTGCCCGTGACGGGGCCGACCCTCTCCAGTCTCTTCGGGGGAGGCGTCAATCCGACCAATGTGGGGCCGGATGGTCTGGCTTATCTCATGAAGTACGCCTTGGGCGGGACCAACACCAATGACACCGTGACCCTGCCCACGGCCACAGTGAACGGATCCTCGCTGACCATGACCGTGATCGTCCGGACGAACGACACGAATCTGGTGATTGTGGGACAATCGGTGTCCGATCTCACGGGAACCTGGGCGAATCTTTCTTCCAATCCTTATGGTGTTCCCTCGAGCAACACCAACAACGTGCCGGCGGGCTGTCAGCGCAGGGAGTTCACGGTGAATGGGGGAACAAACAG
>DFCD01000020.1:28742-29692 GCA_002366885.1 Verrucomicrobia bacterium UBA3063 | reverse complement strand
TCAAGCTCCAGAGCCCGGTCGATCAAGCGTCTGGCCTCCCGGAGGTTCCTGCCACGTTCCGCCCACAGGTATCCCAGACTGTTCATGGCCTCATGGCAATCGGGTTGCAGGGCAATGGCCCGACGCAGGGCATGCTCCGAACGCAAAGGTTGGCCGGACTGTTCCAGCGTTGAGGCGAACTCCATATAAAAGGAGGAGTTCAGAAAGCCGGGCTGATACTGGCCCAATCTTTCCACAGCGGAGAAGGATGTGCAGGCCTCGGCAAAACGGTTCATGCCCTTCTGGGTCATCGCAGCCATAAAGAGAAGCTGAAGGGAATCGGGATAATATCCCAGGCCCCATTGGATGGTCTCAGCCGCCCGGCGGAGCTGGTTTTGCTCCAGTTGCAGCAAGCCCAACCGGATAATTCCGGCAAGATCAGGCGGGGAGAGCGAATGGGAGGCCAAGGTCTGATAAACCTCCGCCCGCGCAGGAATCTTGATCTCCTCGTAAAGTTTTGCCAGCACGGGGTAGAGTTCGGCCCTGCCCGGTTTCTCTTTTTCCACCTCATCGAGAAGCCTGCGGCCCGCTTCGGGCTGTTGGCTTAAAAAATAAAGTGCGGCCAACTGCTCCCGGATCGGGATATCTTCCGGCTTTGCCTCCACCAATTCCCCGAGAAAGCGCACGGCGGAGGGCAGATCATCGGCGGCAAAGGCAATTTCGGCCGTACGCATGGCAACCCCCATCAGAACAGGATCGAGATCCGCCACCCGGACGAAGACAGGCAAAACGGTAACCGCAATCTCCCTTGCGGATTTCCCCGGAAGGAAAGGCCCGGAACGCAGAAGCCCTTCGGCAACCGCAATCAGCCGCGTGGAATCCTCCGGTTGCCACCATTCGAGGGCGGTCAGGGCCTCGGACTGCGCCCGGACAGCCTGTTCCATTTTTTTCTCCGCCACATAAGCAAGACA
>DFCD01000020.1:28142-28674 GCA_002366885.1 Verrucomicrobia bacterium UBA3063 | reverse complement strand
CCAAAGCAGTCTCATTATCCCCCCGATACTGGGCCCGCCGACCCTCGGCGTAATACATAGCCGCAGATGCCCTGTCCTCGCGAACAGGAGCGGCCAAAACGAAAGATAAGGGGAAAAGGATGAGAAGGGCGGCAAGCGCCCCAATCTCAAGCCTTATACCGCAAACGCTTCTTATGGCGGTTGGCCCGACTGCGCTTGCGACGCTTGTGCTTGGCAATCTTGGCTTTCCGCTTTTTCTTAATGGAACCCATAAGGGCATCGTGCCATCCAGCCTTTAGGTGACAACCTTATTCAGTGGATACTCGATAATACCCTCGGCGCCCAATTGCTTGAGCCGCGGGATAAGGGACCGGACGGTTTTTTCCTCCATCACTGTCTCCACCGCCACCCAACCGTCACGGGAAAGAGGGGAGACGGTGGGGTCACGGAGGGAGGAAAGGGCGGAAGAAACCAGGGAAACTTTGGACCGTGGCACATTCATCTTAAGACCAACCAGATCCCGGGCCCGCAGGGCGCCCTCCAGAAGCAGGTT
>DFCD01000020.1:19490-28012 GCA_002366885.1 Verrucomicrobia bacterium UBA3063 | reverse complement strand
ATGAGCTGGGGATAGGACTCCAGGACCGTGTCGAGGATCCTCAGGCCGTTGGCGACCAAGGAGGAACCGGTCTCGGTGATGTCAGCAATGGCATCGGCCAATTCCGGCACTTTCACCTCGGTGGCACCCCAGGAAAATTCCACTTTTGCCTTGATTCGCTTCTTGGCCAAGTACTGTTTCACCAGTCCAACAGCCTCCGTGGCGATCCGCTTGCCACGGAGCTGGGCAGGGCGACGGATCCCGGATTTGTTGGGCACCGCAATCACCCAGCGGGCCGGCTTGGCGGTGGCCTTGCTGAATCGAAGGGTGGAGACGACATGCACCTTCGCCCGGGTCTCCTGGATCCAGTCCGTTCCGGTCAGCCCGAGGTCAAGGAACCCATCCTGGACATAAGCGGCAATCTCCTGGGCGCGAATCAACCGGACCTCAAAGGAAGGGTCGTCAATGGAGGGCCGGTAGGTGCGGGAGTTTGCGCCGATGCTGAATCCGGCGCGCCGAAAAAGCTCCAATGTCGCTTCCTGGAGGCTGCCGGAGGGCAGACCGATGCGGAGTGGCTTCATAGTTCGAAGCATAGGGCTTGAGCCGTGAGGACTCAACTATCGTGAATGGGAACGTGAAGGTAAACGAGGGTCATGAAAATAAACGCTTTCTAGCCAATATTTTCTAAAATCTGCGTTCACGTAAACGTTCACAAAAACCTGAAGCTATCCATACACCAGACTTAAGCTTGAACTGCGGGCATTTGCTGGGTGATGCAGTGGATGGCGCCGAGACCACCGACCAAGGCAGAACAGTCGATTCCGACAACTTTTCGGTCCGGAAAGAAGGGGCGGAGCAGATCCAGGGTCGCCTTGTCCGTGGGAGAGTTAAAAACAGGCACGAGCACGGCCGAGTTTGCGATATAGAAGTTGGCGTGGCTGGCGGGATTACGGTGATGAGGACCGTCACTGCGGGGCGGCATGGGGATTTCCAGAACCCGCAGCGACTGACCGCGGGAATCCCGCGCTTTTCTTAAGCGATCAAGGTTGTCCATCAGGGGGCCGTAATTCGTATCCCGGGGATCTTTTTCCACCGCGGTTACGACCACGCCGGGGGCGACAAAGCGACTCAGGTCGTCCACGTGCCCATCAGTGTCGTCGCCCTCAAGACCATCCCCCAACCAGATAATGTGTTTCATTCCCAGCCAGCGCTTGAGCCTGGTCTCAATTTCGACGCGGGAAAGTGAGGGGTTCCGGTTTTTATTGAGCAGGCAGTGTTCCGTGGTGAGCAGGGTATCGAGGCCGTCCGTGTCGATGGAGCCCCCCTCAAGCACGTACTCGTGGGTCTCGAAGGGCGTTTCGGTCATCGGGCAGGCGGCGAGGGGAACGCGGTCGTCCGCATCCCACGGCGTGTATTTCCGACCCCACCCGTTGAAGCCGAAATCATGGGCGACCCGTGGGGGAACACCTTTTTTGCGGTGGAGCATGAAAATAGGCCCGCTGTCTCGGAGCCAGGCATCGTCAGTTTTGATGGTGACGAGCCGGAGATGGGAGGATGTTAGGCCGGCCTGTCGGAGTCGCTCTCCGACATCGTCGGCCGTCGCACAGTCATTGACGCAAAGATACACCCGTTCGCCAGGGATGAGGGCGCGGATAATTTCCAGGTAGGTCTGGCGGACCGGCTCCATCAGGCCGGGCCAGGTGCCCTCGTTATGGGGCCAGGCCAGCCAAGTGGCCTCGTGTTTTTCCCACTCGGAAGGAAAGCGGTATTGGGACCAGTCGATGGCGGACGAAGAGTAGCTCAAGGAGTGAGGAAACGCTGGTCGAGCCCCTGGTAAGCGTCGACCCGCCGATCGCGCAAAAAGGGCCAGTGTTGGCGAGTAACGCCGATTTCATGGAGATCCAGATGCGCGCGGATGGTCTCCGAGCGGTCGGCGGAAGCCTGGGTGAGGACCTGACCAAAAGGATCGCAAACAAAGGAGGTGCCCCAAAAATCGAGATTATCCTCCCGTCCGGTGCGATTGATCGAGAGGACATAAACACCGTTGGCGATCGCGTGGCTTCTTTGCATGGTCTGCCAGGCACTGCACTGGACCTTATGCAATTCCCGCGGTTCCGTCCGCGCCAGCCCGATGGCGGTCGGGTAGATAAGGATTTGGGCGCCCCGCAAGGCCATGAGACGGGCGGCCTCCGGATACCACTGGTCCCAGCAGACCAGGACACCGAGCTTTCCGACCGGGGTCGAGATCGGTAGGAAACCGGTGTCTCCGGGCGCGAAGTAAAACTTCTCACTAAAGCCCGGGTCGTCCGGGATGTGCATCTTGCGGTAGGTGCCGAGGATGGAGCCGTCCGGACCGAAGACCACGGCGGTGTTGTGGTACAGGCCTCCCGCTCGTTCCTCAAAATGGCTGGAGACGAGGGTGATTTTGAGTTTTTTGGCGGTTTTAGCGAGGAGGTTGGTGGTGGGGCCGGGGATGGGTTCAGCCAGGTCAAAGCACTTGTAGTCTTCCTTTTGGCAGAAGTAGAGGGAGCGGAAGAGTTCGGGCAGGCAAACCAACTGGGCGCCCTGCTTGGCGGCGGCGTGGATGCGGTCAATGGCCGCAGGGAGATTCTTTTTTGGATCGGGAGACATCGCCATCTGGATGAGGGCGACAGGCAAGCCGGCGGCGTTCTTTTTTGGCATAGAAGGATTTCAGCGCAAAGAGACCGGCGGGGCGAGAATTTCGGAAAGGACGATCGCATCCCGGACCGACTCCGAAGAGCGAAGTTTCTCGGCCCAGCGGTGGGTGAAGACAGCGTCCGCTTTTTTGGCGTCGGGGAAGGGGCGAAAGGTGACCCGAGACGGGGCTGTTTCCTCGAAAACAGCCAAAGGTTCCGCGAGAGGCGATGGTTTCGGCTCAGGAAAAACCACCACGGGGGTGGGGGCGGGTTTGGGGGTTTCGAGAACGATGAGCGGCTCGGGACGGAAAACAGGAGGCGTTTCGCGGCGGAGCGGAGGCGCTGGCTGGGCGGGCGGATCGGGGAGCACGGATGGCCTGATTTCGTCCACCGGCGACGGTGGGGAATCGTGGCGACGGCGACCCAACGCCTCGAGAAGATCGCCCAAATCCCCAAACTCCTCCTGCGCAGGTGGTTCGCGGCGAGGGGGGTTGGGGCGTCCCGGGAGGGGGGGCTTTTCGGACGGCTTCTCCTCCTGTCCCTGGCGGTTTCTCTGCATCCACCACTGCGCGAGGCTGGCGAGGACAAAGAGAACGGGGACGAGCCACTCCATGGCGGAGGGGAATTATTTCGGGCCGGTCTTGCCCGAATCCTTGGCGATGGCGGCGCGCATCTCCGTATCGGCCGAAACATTGCGGATCTTCTGGTAGTCGAGGATGCCGAGGTTGCCCTTGCGGAAGGCCTCGGCCATGGCGAGGGGAACCTGGGCCTCGGCCTCGACGACCTTGGCGCGCATCTCCTGCTCCACCGCGACCGCGGCGGCACGACGCATTTCCGCTTTGGCCTGGGCGACCTGTTTGTCGGCGTCTGCCTGTTCGGCCTGGAGCTTGGCGCCGACGTTCTCCCCGACGTCCACATCGGCAATGTCGATCGAGAGGATCTCGTAGGCGGTGCCGGCATCGAGCCCGCGATTGAGCACGTCCTTGGAAATGTCCTGCGGATTTTCGAGAACGCCCTTGTAGGTTTCCTTGGAGCCAATGGCCCGGACGATGCCTTCTCCCACGCGGGCGATGATGGTTTCCTCCGTGGCGCCGCCGACGAAGCGGTCAAGGTTGGAGCGAACGGTGACGCGGGCGCGGGCGCGGACGGTGATACCGTCCTTGGCGACACCATCGATGGTGCTTTTGCCGGAAGCAGTTCCCGGGCAGTCGATGACGCGGGGGTTGACGCTGGTGCGGACGGCGTCAAAGACGGTCTTGCCGGAGCCGGAGGTGGCGAGATCGATGGCGCAGCAGCGGTTGAAGTCGAGCTTGATGCCGGCCTTATCGGCGGCAATGAGGGCGCGGATGACCTGATCGACGTTGCCGCCGGCGAGGAAATGGGTTTCCAGTTGGGCGGTGGAGACGTCGATTCCGGCGCGGACAGCGGTGATCCGGGCGTTAACAATGAGGGAGTTCGGGATGCCGCGCAGACGCATGGCAATAAGGGTGGGGATTCCGACCGGGGCGCCGGAGGTGAGGGCCCGAAGCCAAAGGCCGAAGAAGTTCAGAAGAATGATTCCGAAGACCAGGGCAACCACCCCGGCGGCAATGAGAAGAATTAGCGGCATATCGGAGAATTATGAATGGGGATTGCCGGTCCTGCGAACAAAAACGGATGGACCGTCAAGACGGACCACTTTCACCCGAGTGCCGGCCTCGAGATGCTCTCCAGCGGTGATCACATCGACCTTTTCACCGTCGATCCGGGCGGAACCGGCGGGACGAAGGTCGGTCAGGGTGACGCCTTCCCGATTCACCCATTTTTCCGATCCTGCGGGAGCCTTGGCGGCAGTGGAGGGATCGAGGATATATTTTTTACCCAGCGGGGTTTTCGGGAAATAGCGCATCCAGAGGACAGTGAGGATGGTGCCGGCGACGAGTTCCCCGATGACGATGAGGGTGCCAGTTGGGGGACCGAATTCTGCAAAGCCGACGACGGCGACCCCGAGGAGACAGACTACGCCGAGAACGCCGGCGACCATGCCCGGCAGGAAGACTTCGGCGAGAAGGAGGGTGATCCCGGCGACCAGGAGGGTGAGGAGAAGAGTCACGAATCCGTCCGGCGGACGAGGGTGGTGGTGCCTTCATGACCCGTGGCCTTGACGGAGGTGCCGGCGGGAATGAAGTCGCCCTCGGCGAGAACGTCGTAGGTTTTTTTGTTCAAGGAGGCGCGACCGCTGGGGCGGAGGTCGGTGATGGCTTTTCCCTTGGCGCCGCGGGGAGCCGGCTCCTCGGCGATGGGCTGGAAGCGGGGGGAAGTGGTGGTGAGTTCAAATGGTCGGAAGAGGGACGAGCGGGGAAGGAAGCGGGCGGCCAAGAGGATGGCGACGATGCCGCCGAAAAGACCGAGGGAAAGGTTGAGGGCGGGGACATGGAGTTGGGGGAGGGCGGGGAGGACGGGATCGGTGGGATAACGGTCCACCATGGTGTTTAGAATCCCGAAAAGAAGAAGACCCAAGCCGATCAGACCGAGGAAAAAGGTACCCGGAAAAAGAAAGAGTTCGGCGGCAATCAGGGCAACCCCAAGACCAAGGAGCAGGAGATTCTCGTAACCGGAGAGACCGGCGATGTAGTGCCCAAAAAAGAAGACCAGGGCGCAGGCGGCGGCAAGAACGCCAAAGATGCCCAGGCCCGGGGTTTTGAACTCGATATAGCCAAACAGGAAGGCCGCAGCCAGGAGCAGGGGGGAGATGGAGACGATGAAACGACCGATCTGTTCAAACCCGGTTGGGTTCACGCGGACGATTTTGGCGCCGGATTGGACGTGTTTCTCGATCAAGGACTCAAGGCTCTCGGCGACCCCGTCCGCGAGGAGGGGTTTCGGCGGACGGCCAACCTGCTGGGTGGCTTCCTTAGTGGTGAGCGTGAGGATATCGCCCTTGGCGACAATTTCGCGGCCATCGATCTTCAGCCCGGCCTGCTTGTTGACCATGGCGTCAAAGACAGCGGGGTTGTGGCTGTTCTGTTCGGCGGCGGCGCGAATGACGGCGGCAAAACCGGAAACGAATTTGGGAGGTAGTTCCTTCGGACCTTCCTGGCCAAGGGTGACGGGCGAGGCGGCGCCAATGATGGCACCAGGGGCCATCCAGATGTGGCGGGTGGCAGCGGAGATAAAGGCACCGGCGGAGAAGGCCTCCTTGTTCACATAGGTGAAGGTGCGGTCGGCGGGTTGAAACTTGGCGACGATGCCCATGATTTCTTTCATGGCCTCGCCTTCGCCACCGGGCGTATCCATATCAAGAACCAGGGCGGAGGCGTTGTTTTCCATCGCATCCTTCACGCCGCGCCGAACGATGTAGACGAGGCCTTTCTGAATCTCCTTTTGAATGGGGATGACGTAGACGGAACCCGGAGACAAGGCGGTTGGGTTGCCCTCCGCCAGCACCGGAATCGCGAACAATGCGGAGAACAAGAAAAGCAGGGTGCGCGCTGAAGGATTTGAACCTCCGACCAACTGCGTGTAAAGCAGCCGCTCTACCCCTGAGCTAAGCGCGCGAAAGGGACCTCGGGCCATCCCGCCAGCCTAGGAAAAACCGGCAGAGATTCAATGGGGGTAACAAACGACCTGCCAGACCCGCCCGTCACTCAAGGAAAAACATACGACCGCAAGGGTGTAGTATTCATCCCTTTCGGGAACATAAACCGCGACGTTTTCATAAAACCAATCGTTCCCGCGGATGATATTGGGAAGGCGACCGAAAGCCTGGAGAACGGCATTCCGATTTTGTCCGACAAGCATCTCGTGAAGCTGTTGCGGCGTATAGGTGGCGGAGCCATAAGAGGCGTCCTGGGAGAGACACCGGCATCCGGAAACCAAAAGGAAAAACCCAAGAAAAAGGGAGGCTCTTGTCAGAATCATCGTCCGGTTATCATCCAAGGATCTGCGGCAAGTGCCAGCTTCTCCTTGACCCCTTGGTTTGGGATTCTATCGGGGAAACATGGGAAGGCTCTTTTTGTTGATATTTTCCCTCGTCAACTTGGGCCCTATGCTCCTTGCAGAAACCCCACCCGAGGCTCATTTGTTTTTGGAGGGAGCCGTACCAATGAAAGGGGAGGACGGTAAATGGGGCCTGCGGGCGCTGGATGGCAACTGGTTGGTTTCCCCGAAGTTTTCGGAAGCAAAGGGGTTTTCGGAGCAATTGGCCGCAGTGCGGGAGGGAGATTTGTGGGGATATCTCGGCACGGATGGTACATGGAAAATTCCGGCCCGTTTTTCCTGGGCCGGGGATTTTTCCCAGGGGCTGGCTCCGGCATGCGAAGGCGACCGGATGAAGGGCAAGTTCGGATATATTGACCGACAGGGAAGATGGGCGATTTCACCCGAATATGACTGGGCCCGTCCCTTTCGCGAAGGGCTGGGCGGCGTTAAGGACGGCTCCAAATGGGGCTTTGTCGACCCCAAAGGGAAAATGGCCGTGGAGCCGGAATTCGATCAAATCGGCTTTTTTTCCTCCGGTATGGCACCCGTGCAAAAGTCGGGCGCCCCCGGGGAGAAGGAAACGTGGATGTACATCCGTCCCGATGGCTCCGTGGCCTTCGACAAAAAGTATGCCTGGGCAGGAAATTTTCACGAGGGACTGGCCCGAGTCCAGGTGGGGGACCGAATCGGGGGAAAATTCGGCTACATCGACCTAAAGGGTGTCATGGTCATCCAACCCAATTTTGAGGAGGCTTCCGATTTCCGGGACGGAAAAGCCTCTGTCCGCATGGAGAAAAAAAGCCGGATGATCGACAAGAAGGGGAATCCCCTCGACTGAAACTCAGGGTTTCCCTGCGGAAAGGGGAACCAGCTTTGGCTTATCGCTCAGCCCCACTTTCTTTCGGAAGCCTGAAAAATTGGCGGCCTTGTAGGGGTCCGAGGCGGGCAGGGTGGGATCACCCTCCCAGGCACTATCCACCCCCTGTTCCGGCGCGATCACCGGATTTCTAGCGCCGTCGGGCATGGAATACCACCCCCGGGCATCTTCATCGGGGTCGCTGGGAAGAAAAAGCCCCCCGGCGACTTTCACGGTGTCGGCCATCAGCCTGGCAACCAGGGGTTTTTCAAAGAGGTAAAACGTCCCGTCTTCGTTGGTACCCAAGGGGCGGTAGATCCCGGCGGGAAACTCCTCCACGCCGCCCACCTGAAGACCGGAGGCGCGCAAGGGTTGCTCCAACCTGAGGGCAGGGGTGTCTTTCCGGCAGGGTTGGAGTTTTTGAGCGAACAGGAGCGATGTGGTCAGCAAAAGAAGGAGGCCCGTTAGCGTACGAATCATCGTCTCAGGATGGCTTGCCTACTTGGCGCGGCAATTCCAAGATTGGTCATGGTCGTAACCCTTTCCGTTCTTAGTCTGGGTGTTGCCGTAGCGGTCGCCGGCCAGGTGGCCAAGAACCGAATCCGCGATCCCCGCATTCCTTTTTGGGTTGGCTTATCCCTGACCCTTCTAGCCCCCACCTTCCTGATGGCCCTCGTGGTGGAAACCATCCTCCTCCTTACCTGGAACCCCTTGGAGTGGATGGAGTAATCCTGGGGCATCCAGGAAAAATCCCACCACAATCGGCTTCCTGGACACCGATTGGGGTCGGTTTGCCCTTACGGCTGTTTTCCCCTAGAGAGAACTTTGGAACCTAGGCAGTCGCTCTCAGTTCCGGCAACGGAACCGGGAGAGGAAAGTCCGGACACCACAGGATACTCCGCCCCGGGAAACCGGGGGCAGCTTCGGGGCGACCCGGAGCTGACGGAAAGTGTCACAGAAAACAGACCGCCCTGCGTCGCCTTGGCGAAGCAGGGTAAGGGTGAAACGGTGGGGGTAAGAGCCCACCCCAACGCCGGGTGACCGGCGCAGGGACAAACCCCGGAGGGTGC